>NZ_DASYCH010000026.1:0-79601 GCF_036500295.1 Puia sp.
GGCATCAGCGTCGCCCATTGTTTTTGCAGCGATTCCATCGTCGTGCCGATATTCCCCGGCCGCAGCTTGAAGGAAAAATAGCGGTAAACGGGAAATCCCTCCAGGTGCGTAAAGATGGCGGGCTGGATCGGCGCTCCCATCACATTGAAGTGAAAATCCTTCACGACGCCGCTGACCGTGAATACGTCCGTCGCATTGTACAATCGTACATGTTGACCGATGGCAAGCCCGGGCGAGGCAAACCCCAACCCCCTTACCGCCGTCTCATTCAACACCACCCGCAGCGTATCCTGTGGGCCATGCTCTCCCGGCCGGCTAAAGAAATTGCCCGCCACCAGCGGTATCTGGTAGGTGGCCGCATACTGTTCGTCAGATAAAAGAAGATCGCTGAACACTGCCCGCGCGCTGTCCGTGCCTTCCCGGTAGGTCCCGACACCGCCATAGCCCATCCCATTGGGGATCGAATAGCTCAGCGTGGCGGCCTTTACCACCGGCATCCGGGTGAACACATCCCGCATGGTTTCCATCTTGCGTACGCCGTCACGGGTCCAGTCGCGGGGAAGGGATGCCGAGACCACATATTCCTTATCGTATCCCAGCCGGTCGCTGAAGAAAAGCCTGATCTGCTGCGCGATGATGATCGCCCCGATAAAGACGACCGTAGCGGTACCGAACTGGAAACCCACCAACCCCTTGCGCATCCATATATTTTCCTTTATCGAACCGACCTTGCTCTTCAACGCATCGATCGAAGACAGGGAGGATAATAATACCGCGGGATATAAACCCGCCAGCCAGCCGGTTACCAGGGCGAACCCGGCAATAAAACTCCAGGCCGCGACAGGCAATGTCCACAACGAGGGGATCGCACCACCCAGCATCGCGGCAAATAAGGGCCGGGACAACTGGTAGATCCCCAACGCGATAATTGTGGAAGCCGACGCCAACAGGATCGATTCCGTCAGGAATTGCGCCCGCAGCTGGTGCCGCAGGCTGCCAAGCACCTTGCGGATACCAATCTCTTTCATTCGCGAACTGCTCCGGCTAACCGAAAGATTGATGAAATTGATGACGGCCATCGCCAGGATAAACAACGCCACCGAAGAAAGAGTGAAGAGCAACTTCCGAACCATCCCGTTATTCGCAGACAGGTAATAGTCGGTCAGCGCCGCCGGTACTACGGTCAGGTTCTGTTGGATGATCGGAGTCGTATGCAGTTTCAACAAATGCGCGATCGGCCCCTGCAACGCCTCCGGGTTCACCCCCTTTTGCAGTTCGATATAGCTGACGATGACGGTATTGTTCCAGTCCATATTCCGCCCGAAGTAAGCAAGATTGGAGGTAGGGATATAAACACCGTTGTCGTTGTTGTCGTTCAACCAGGTCACCGAATTTCGGCCGGGCTTTTTCATCACGCCCGTGATCCGGAAATTCTGCCGGCCCCCGTTGAAATTATCGATGACCAGGTTTTGACCCACCACGTCGGTCCGGCCGAAATACTTGATAGCTTTCTCATCCGTGATCACCACGGAGAAGGGATTATTCAGCGCCGTCGTCGCATCGCCCTGCAACAGGCTGAAGCCATACATAGTCAGCAGGGTGCTGTCCCCCACCTGTAACCCTTCCTTGAAATGCTTGTCCCCGTAGCTGACCGTGGAATTGATCCCGTCCCACCGGTAGAAATTCGCGACCAGCGAGGGATAATTATCCTTCAATGCTTTTGCCAACTGCCCGGAGGTAGTGATCGACGGCTGACCCGCCGGCGAATTCTTGAATTTGCTGGTCAGGAAATATTGCCGGTCGGCATTCTTCAGCTGGTGATTTACCCGGCTCTCCGACCAGCAGAAGGCCGCGATCAATAGGGTGAAGGAGATGCCGACCGATAGACCTACAATGTTAATGATAGCATGGAACCGGCTTCGGGCGATATTACGGACGGCCGTCTTGTAATAGTTGGCGAGCATCATGGGAGGTATAGTTTCCTCTCCGCCCGTAAAAGGATGCCAAATCTATAACATACGGATAACCAGCCAACAGCGCATTGCGCACGGGGTGCACCTGTTCATTTTTAGCCGAAAACTGTCCGCAATCGTTCAGCTTTCTTTCAGACTGCGGATCGGGTTGGCCATCGCCGCGGACACCGTCTGCCCCGCGATCAGCAGGACGATCACCAGCCCCAGTCCACCCGTTGCGATCAAAAAAGGCCAGCCGGTAATGGAGATCCGGGTCACATACTCATCCAGCCAGCGTTGCATGATCCACCCCGCCACCGCCCCGCCCGCAAGCGCCGCGATCCCCAGCACCGACAGATACTCCCGGATAAAAAGCCGGATGATCCCCGGCACACTCGCGCCGACAACCTTGCGGATCCCGATCTCCCGCATCCGTAGCCGGACGCTGTTGGCGACAAGGCCGATGACTCCCAGCAGGACGATGACAATGGCCACCCCCGTCGCCGTGGACGCCGCCTTGCGCAGCCGAAGCTCGCCGGCATAAAGGCTCTGCAGGCTCTCGTCCATGAACCGGTATTCAAACGGCGCTCCCGGCATCAGCTTTGCCCATTCTTTCTCCAGCTGGCCCGGGGTGACGCCGGGGTCCAGCTTAAAGGAAAGAAACCGGTAGATATTCATCTGCTTCACCGGACAGATCACCGCCGGCTGGATGGCGTTCCCCATCCCATCGAAGTAAAAATCCTTTACCACCCCGCTGATCACCTGTGCATCGCTGCGCGGACTGTATAATCGCAGCCGCTGTCCCACGGCCTGCCGCGGATCGCGCCACCCAAAGGCCCGCGCCGCCGTTTCGTTGATGACCAGCCGCACCGAATCTCCCGCATCGGTCTCTCCGGCCGCATGAAAGTAGACGCCCGCCGCCAGCGGGATCTCGTAGGTCGAAGCATAGTGAGCATCCGTCACCAGGGCCTGCGCCACCACCCCATGGCTGGAATCGGCCCCATCCCGGTAAGCGCTGAGGCCGCCGCTGTTCATCCCGTCGGGGATCTCAAAAGACAGACTCACCTCCCTGACCCCACGCATCCGCGAGAAGACATTCCGGATCGTCTCCATATGCCGAACTCCTGCCGGCGACCAGTCCCTGGGCAGCTGCGAGGACAGAATATAATCTTTGTTATAACCAAGGCGGTCGCTGAAGAAAAGGCGGATCTGCTGCGACACGATGATCGCCCCGACAAAGACGACGATCGCCGTACCCAGCTGAAAGCCGATCAGCCCCTTCCGGAAAAGCCGGTTCTCTTTTACCTTCCCCGCCTTCCCTTTCAACGCCTCCATAGAGGAGAGGGAAGCAAGCCGCAATGCGGGATAGAATCCGGTCAACAAACCCGTCATTCCCGTAAACAATACGATACCGCCCCATACCGATATCGGCAGCGTCCACAGGGACGGCAGCTCCCTGCCCAGGATCGGGGCAAACAGGGGTGACAGTAAGGGGTAGCCGAGGATCGCCAGCGTTGTGGCAGCCAGCGTCAGCAGCATCGACTCCGCCAGGAACTGCAGCCGCAACTGTCCCCGCAGCCCGCCCAACACCTTGCGGATCCCGATCTCTTTCATCCGCAAAGTCGCGCGGCTGATGGCCAGGTTGACAAAATTGATGACGGCCATCCCCAGGATGAACACGGCGATGAACATCAGGATCGTCACCATCTTCTGCACCGCACCGCCGTCGCTCCGGCGATAGTAGGTACTCAGCAGTTGGGGCACCACCCGCAAATTGGCCGCTATCGTGGGTGAGGCGTTGGCCCGGACCAGTTGTTCGATCGGCCCTTTCAGCGCCGCCACGCCGACACCCGGCTGCAACTCGATATAACCCGCGATATGCGGATTGCTCCATTCCATATTCCGGCCAAACCAGGGCAGATTGGCGGTGGAGATAAAGATGCCGTTGTCATTGGCGGCATTCAACCGGGTAACCGAATTTCGCGGCGGGTCGGCCATCACCCCCGTCACCCGGAAATCCCGCTTTCCCCCGCTGAAATTATCGATGGTGAGGACACGGCCCACGGCCTCTTTCGTTCCAAAAAATTTTATCGCTTTCTCCGCCGTGATCACGACGCTCCCCGGATCGGTCAATGCGGTGGCCTTATCGCCCTGCAAAAGGGAAAAGCCATACATGGGAAGAAGGGTGCTGTCGCCGATCTGCAATCCCTCGCGGAAATGTTTATCGTTGGCCGAGACAACGGCCCATACGCCGTCAAACCGGTAAAAGTCGGCTACCAGCTGCGGGTAGTTCTCCCGCAAAGCCCGTGGCAACGCGCCCAGAGTGGCCAGAGGATAACCCATATTGGGGTCTTTCCAGTCACTGGACAGGATATACTGCCGGCCGGCTGCGCGCAGTTGCTTGTTCACCCGTAATTCGCTGAAGCAAAAGATCCCGATCACCAGGGTAAAGGCGATGCCCAGGGCAAGGCCCGCGACGTTGAGCGCCGCGTAAAAAGGACTGCGGGCGATGCTGCGCACCGCGGTCTTGTAGTAATTGGAAAGCATGGCTAAATATAGAAAAAAGCTACCAACCTGTAAGCCGGATCCTGTTCCGTGGGACTTGCGCCGCCACGGCGGTCATCATTTATCTGGCCCCTGCATTACTACAGGGGTCTAGCTGCCTACCCTCCGGCGCAGCTCCCTTTCGGGAGCATCGGGCGAGCCGCCCTCAGTCGCCGGTATACGTGGCATTTCAGCATGCAAGGTTTACCCGCCCCGACGGTTACCCGCCGGCGCCGTGGGCTCTTACCCCACGTTTTCATCCTCACCCAGCTTCGGACCGGCAGTCTGTCCCGCCTCGCGGCGACCCAAACCCTCAAGCCCGAAGCTGGGCAGTTATTTTCTGTGGCACTCTCTGTGAACGCTTGCGCGCTCCCCGGCTGTTAACCGGTGCATTGCCCTTTGCTGTCCGGACTTTCCTCCCCCCGCAAAGCGGAGAGCGATGACCCGGTTGGTAGCATCGGTAAAGATAAAAAAACCGCGGCATCAGGCAACGATTTGGTCCGAAAAAGGGTCAATTGCCCGAACGACCTTGATATGAAAAAACAGCCCCTTTACGTCCTGGCCCTCCTCGCTATCCTGCAAACGACGCAGGTAAGGGCACAAACCCAAACCCAGCTCCCGGAAGCCCAAACGCAACCCGCGGCAGCCGCAAGGCAACCCGCCTTTCATCGCTGGTCCGTCAGCCTCCAGGCCGGCCCGTCCCTTCCGGTGGGTAAGTTCGCCTCCGGGAACCCGACATCCGACGAAGCCGGTCATGCCCATGTAGGCGTCGGCGCCGAACTGGCACTCACCCGGTGGTTCAACCGCAGGGTTGGCCTGACGTTCGCCGCCGCCGGCCAGCAGAATGCCATCGGCGCCGTTACCCCCCCGCCTAATCCCGTGACAGGCACCGTATTTACACGCAACGATCCCTGGAAGGTCGGCCGCCTGCTTGCCGGTGCCACCCTCGATCTGCCTTTGTCTTCTCCCCGCCTTTCCCTTGTCGTCAGGGCCCTCGCCGGCGTGATAAAAACCACCTCTCCCGCCAATACCCTTCGGCTCTATGTCTCAGGCAATCCGCTCGACGTAAAGATCGCCGCCGTTCCTTTTTCCTGGGCGTTTGCCTACGAAGCCGGGGCTTCGCTCAAATGGCAATCCCCCGGCAGGCTGTTCCTGCTGGCCGATGCCGCATATGGCGGCGCAAAACCAAACTTCTATAAGGAGTACCCCATCATGGTGGACCCGGTCACCCGGTCCGTGATCACCGTACAGCATAAACAACCCATCGGCGCCATGCAGATAAGCGCGGGCGCCGGAATATCCTTTTAACCTTCGATCATGAAAAAAATACTTCTTCCCGCCCTCTTCTTCAGCGCCGTGATGCAACTGTCCGCGCAGACCAAACAACCACCCGTACCCGATGACGCGCCAAAATGGAGCATCGGTCTCGTCAGCGGTGTCGCTATTCCGATCGGCCCCTTTGCCAGGGTGGAGACACCTACGGGGCATTTCGATACACACCCCGGGCCGGCGGCAGAGCTAAGCCTGGCCTACCGGGTCGCGCCTTCGTTCAGTTTTGTGCTGGCTGCGGCCGAACAATACAACCAGGGCGGCGGTATCTCCTATTTCACGGAATCGGTTGGCTTTAGCCTCCCTTCCCGGGTATACAACGATCATAATTGGAAAATGACCCGCCTGCTGGGTGGTGGAGAATGGACGGTGCCGCTGCGGAAGACCGGCCGACTCTCCTTACTCTTCCGGGGCCTGCTGGGCGCCCAGAAAACAAAGGCAGCAGATACCTATGAACGGCTTCGTTATCCCCTGGCAAATCCCAGTCCCCTCGGCGGATACTATGTGGTCTCCTATCCCGGGCCTTCCTTCCCCTGGACCTTTGCTTATGAGGCCGACGCCGGGATACAGTGGAAAATGGGAAAACACCTGGCGCTGACCGTCAATACGGGCCTCGGCGGAGCCGCCCCGGCGAAAACGATTACCTATCTGTTTGGCGATATGCTCATACCCGAACGATCGGCCTTCCCCACAACGACCGTACACATCAATGCAGGGCTCACCTACTTCTTCCCGTATTCGAAGAAGATCTCCGTCGCCCCATAACCATAGCGGGGATCATAGCGGTTGACAAAGGATTTGACATTGCGTTTGGTCCGCAGCTCCTCATGGATATCGTCCCGCAGCTTCCCCGTCCCCACCCCGTGGATGACGATCATCGAAGGAAGATGATGCGCCACGGCCAGATCGAAATATTTCTCGAAGGTTTGTAACTGCAGGGTCAGGATCTCGAAGGCATCGAGCGAACCGGGCTTGTCGGTCAGCTTCTCGGCATGCAGATCGAGCTCCGATCGCGCCGGCTCCAGATGCTGCCGCGCCCGCGAAGCTTCGTAGATCCGGAAACCCGAACCCGACAGGACACCCCGTGGATCCACCGTCTCTTCCGGCTCGCGGAATGGAAAGCTGTCGAACAGCTTAAAAGAGAATGTCGCCTCCCCCTTCTTCCGGATCTCCTCGATCCGGCTGAAGACCTGCCTGGCCCGCAGCTTGAGCGTGGTCTCGAAATGTTCGGCCCGTGTCTTGTCCGGTTTCAGCAGCGTATACTCACACTCGAAGACGGGGTTGTCGTTCAGATTGGCAAAAGGGATATCGTGCAGGTAAAAATCCTGCATGGCGTCGATCCGGTTGTCCAGGTCGAAATCGCTCTTCCCGAAATAATTCAGATGATAGGAGAAGCCATACCCCACCGACGTGTTGTTCACCAGGTAGATCTTCAGGCTTTCCACCACTTCGTCGCCAAACTCGTCGGAGTCGAACACCGGCAGAAAGGTCAGCCATACCCCGTCGGCCAGGAGTGCGATCCGCTCTTTTTTCTTACCGGGCGCGGGCTTTTCCGGCGGCAGCTGGTCGATGTATTTTTTGGGCTTCTTCTCGGGCGGGAAGAGCTTCTTCTCCGTAAATCGCTTGAAATATGGGAAATCCAGCTGATCGGTATAGGCCGGGAACCGCACCCCGCGCACGTCGACCAGCACCATCTTGTCGTTGATGATCTCTACCACTTCCCCCTCATCATTGGAATGTTGAATGACGACCTTGTCGCCTACCTCGAACTTCATGGCACAAAACTACAACATTTTGTCGCGTGATAGCTGACTCTTGCGGCGTCCGTATGAGAAGTAAACGAGCAACCCGATCCCCATCCACACAAAGAACCATTTCCAGGCGATGGCGGGTATCTCGATCAGCAAATAGGCGCAAAACAGCACCCCCAGTACAGGGATGACCGAATATTTCCGGATGATGGTGGCGATCGTAAAACAAGTCGCCAGCAGCGAGAAGACCAGGAACAGCAGTTCCTGCAATCCGTCCGACCGCAGGTTGGTCAGATCACCCGCCAACCGGTCTTTGAACAGGAGAATAAAGGCCAGATACACCGCCGGAACGATATACCGACCGCTGACATACGGCAGCCGGAAACCCTTGCCGCCGGTCTTCTCAGTCCGCGGCAGCACCAGCACCCCCCAGGAGACCAGAACAAACGCAAAAAGCGTCCCGATACTCGTCAGCGACTGCATCAACTCCGTTCCCATAAACAGCGAGGGCACCGCGACGATGATCCCCGTGATGATGGTGGAAAACCAGGGGGTATGATACTTCTTATGGATCTTGCCGAAAGCCTTTGGCAGCAACCCGTCCCGGCTCATGCTCATCCAGATGCGCGGCTGTCCCAGCTGGAACACCAGCAACACACTCGTCGTGGCCACCACGGCGCTCGCGGAGATAAAATACCCGATCCAGCGTTGATTGACCCGGTTGAAGACAAACGCCAGCGGATCGGTCACCATCAGTTCCTTATAGTTGACCATTCCCGTCAGCACAAGTGCGATAAGAATATATAGGATCGTACAGATGATCAGCGAATAGATCATTCCCTTGGGCAGGTCCCTTTGCGCATCCCGGCATTCTTCGGCCGTCGTCGAGATGGCGTCGAATCCGATATACGCATAGAACACCGCCGACACGCCTTTCAACACCCCCGAGAATCCGTTGGGGAGGAAGGGCGTCCAGTTCGCCGTTTTCACAAAGAAGAATCCCAGCACGATCACCAGGATCACGACCCCGATCTTGAAGACCACCATCATATTGGTCGTCTTCTTGCTTTCCCGGATACCGATATACGTGATCCAGGAGATGATACATACGATGAAAAAGGCCGGGATATTCAGAAAGACATGCAATCCGCCGATAAGGGGTGCACTGTTCCAGGTGCTGATGGCCGCCTTTGCTGCCTCGCCCAGCACTCCGCCCTGGGTAAGCGTGGCCTGCGCCGACTCGAAGGCCGTCTTCGCCGTACCGGGGTCCATCAGCAGCCAGCCCGGAAGATGAATACCGAAACCCAGCAGCAGGTTATTAAAGTAACCGCTCCACGCGATGGCCACCACGATATTCCCGATGGCATATTCCAGGATCAACGCCCAGCCGATGATCCAGGCGATGACCTCGCCGAATGCGACATAGGCATAGGTATAAGCGCTGCCGGCGATGGGTACCCGGCTGGCAAACTCGGCGTAGCAAAGCGCCGAGAACCCGCAGGTCACCGCCGTCAGTACAAAAAGAATGGAAATACCGGGGCCGCCGTTATAGGCCGCCGTCCCGATCGTCGAGAAGATACCCGCACCCACCACCGCCGCAATCCCCATAAAGGTCAGATCGCGAACGGTCAAAACCTTGGTCAGGCTGCCGCCGCCGTGCCCGTCCGAATGCCCTTCTGCCGAATCCCTTACAATTCTGTCAAGCGATTTCTTACGGAAAAGCGAGTTGGCCATCTACGTGAGTTTTAGGATTTTAACAGAGATCATCCGATAATTTGAATAAGGGGTCAAATTAGGCAATTTTAATGATCCCTCGTCAATAACAAATCCACCAGTTGCTGCAGCGGTTGCTTGCGCTTTGACAGCACAGCAATGGCTTCCAGACTGCGATAGGCCTCCTGCCGATAATGCTCCTTCAGCTCACGCACCCAGCTGTCCACGCCACAGGCCTGATAGATGCGCAGCATCCCCGCCACCTTTTCCTCCGGCGGCGCCTGCTCCAGTTGTTTTATCTCGCGGCGCTGCGTCTCGCTGGCCACCTCGAGGGTCTTGATCAATAAAAAGGTCTTCTTACCGGCGACGATATCCCCACCCACCTGCTTCCCAAACTTCGACGCATCGCCATAACAGTCGAGATAGTCGTCCTGGATCTGGAACGCCAGCCCCAGGTTCTTGCCAAACTGATAAATGATCTGCTGGTTACCCAGTCCCGCGCCCCCCAGGATGGACCCGATCTGCAGACTGGCCGCCAGTAAGACCGAGGTCTTCAATTCAATCATCTGCAGGTATTCCTCCATCGTCACCTGCTCGCGCCCCTCGAAATCCATATCCAGCTGCTGGCCTTCGCAGACCTTGACCGCCGTTTGATTATAGAGTTGGAGGATGCGCCGGATATGCGGCGACTGGATGCGGCTGATATAGTCATAACCCACCACCAGCATGACATCCCCGCTGAGGATCGCCGTGGCGGAGCCATATTTGGCGTGGACCGTCGCCATCCCGCGCCGCAGCGGCGCCCGGTCCATAATGTCGTCGTGGATCAGCGTAAAATTGTGAAACAGCTCGAGCGCAATGGCCAGCAGCCAGGCATCGTCCTCGATCGGCCCGAACAGCTCGTTTCCCATCAGACAAAGCACGGGGCGTATCCGCTTCCCGCCAAGCCCGAGAAAATAGGCGGCGGGATCGTAAAGACTGGCGGGATGGTCGGGAAAATGCCGGTCGGCAAACCGGGTGGCAAAGGCCGCGGACAGTTCTTCAAAGCTGTGCATAGTCGAGTAGGATAGTATCTGATGTTTCGCGAATGTACGCCCTATTTCCTTTTCTTTTGACCACCCTTCCCCGCCTGTTTTCCACGGGCTCCCCCCTGTTTTTTATGCGAGGACTTCCGTTTGCCCGGCTGTTCATCCTCCACCGGCCCGGCTACCGGGTCCAGCTCGATCCGGACGGCATTCTTCTCCGCGGCCGTGATCACCCACTCATAATCCAGCTGGCGCTTGCTGAGGTTGGCCGAGATGACCTTGATCGTCACCTTATCGCCCATCCGAAACCGCCGGCCGCTGCGCCGGCCCACCAGCGCATAGTCGCTTTCAATATGCCGGAAATCATCATACTCCATCAGGCTGTTCAGGCTCACCAATCCCTCGCACTTATGCTCCACCGTTTCCACCCAGAACCCAAAGGACGCCACCCCACTGATCACCCCCTCGAATTCGTCCCCCAGGAAACCCTGCATATATTCCACCTGCTTGTATTTGTTGGCCGCCCGCTCACTCTCCATCGCGGCCCGCTCCCGCTCGCTGGACTGTTTGCATTTGGCCTCCATCTTCTTGTCAATCTCTATTTTTCCATCCAATATCTCTTGCAATACCCTGTGAACCATTACGTCAGGATATCTTCGAATCGGGGAAGTGAAGTGACAGTAGTGCTCGAATCCCAGGCCATAGTGCCCGATATTCTCGGTCGTATAGATCGCCTTGGCCATCGTCCGGATCCCCAGCTGCTCGAGTACATGCTGCTCCGGCCGGCCCTTTACATCCTGTAACATATCGTTGAAAGACTTCGCGATCGCCTGGGGTGTGGACAGGTCGAAGACATGCCCGTATTTTTTCGCAAATTCGATAAAAGGCGTCAGTTTCTCCTTATCCGGGGTGTCGTGCACCCGGTATGGGAAGGGAATGGGCTTTTTGTTGACCTTGATCTTGCCCACGTATTCCGCGACCGCCCGGTTGGCCAGGAGCATAAACTCCTCCACCAGCTGATGCGATTCCTTGCTCTCCTTGACCATGATGCCTATCGGCTTGCCTTTTTCATCCAGTTTGAACCGGACTTCGGTAGACGAGAAATTGATCGCTCCTTTCTTGAAGCGTCCTTTTCGCAGCCGTTGGGCGATGTCGTTCAGCAGTTCGAGCTCCGGCTGATGCAGCCCCGTCTTCTGCTCGATGATCTCCTGCACCTCCTCATAGGTGAACCGGTGATCGGAATGGATGACCGTCCGCCCCAGCCACGAACTCTTCACCTTTCCATCGGGCAGCATCCGGAAGATGGCGGAGAAGGTCAGTTTATCCTCATGGGGCCGCAGCGAGCACAGCTCGTTGGAGATGCGTTCCGGCAGCATGGGATTCACCCGGTCGGGCAGATAAACGGAGGTAGCCCGGGTATAGGCTTCCTTGTCCAGCGCCGTTTCCGGCTCCACATAATAGCTGACATCGGCGATATGTATCCCGATCTCCAATTCGCCTTTATCCACCCGGCGCAGCGAAATGGCATCGTCAAAATCCTTTGCATCCACGGGGTCGATGGTAAACGTCAGGGTGTCGCGCATGTCGCGGCGCTTCGCGATCTCGGCCGCGGGGATCAGATCGGGCAGCCGCCCGGAGTCCTCGAGCACATTCTCGGGGAAAAAGATGGGAAAACCGTTCTCCAGCAGGATATCCTTCATGGCCAGGTCGTTCTCATCGCTCTTGTCCATCACCTGGATCACCTCGCCCTGCGGTTTCTTGTTCTTCTCCCATTCGGTGATCCGGACGATCACCTTATCGCTGTTGACCGCCCCATTCAGCTTGGCCAGCGGCACATAGATATCGGGCATCGGTTTATCGCTTTCGGCGATAAAAAAGGCAAAAGAGGCGCTGATCTCGATCCGGCCAAGAAACTCGAGTTGTTTCCGATCCACCACATCGACCACCTCGCCCTGCGACCGGCCGTTCCGGCCACCGGCATTGACGATCCGTACCCGCACGGTGTCGCCATGCAGGGCCGTATTAAAATCCCCGGGGCGCACCAGGATATCCTGGTCCCGGCCCTCTACCAGCACAAAACCCATTCCGCTCCGCGTGACATCCAGCCGTCCCTTTAACAGATTGGCGGCGTCGGCCGGAGCCTTCTTCTTGTCCTTATGTTTCTTCTTGTTTTTCATTTGAATTCATTGATAAATTGTAAAATCACATCGGCAAACCGGTCTTCTTCCCCAAACAAAAATTTCGGGGCGATCGGCAGCACGTAAAAAGGCCATCCTTCCAGTTCCTGTCTGAATTTGATCAGCCTCACCGCATCCTTCTCGGTCGTCAGGATCAGCTTCTTCTCCGCGGCGATCCCGCTGAACCGCCGGATGATCGTCTGCAGATCGTCGATCGTGAAGATATGATGATCGCCATAGGCCAGCTCATAATAGGTACGCGAATGTTCGTTCAGCCATCGTTTCAGCGGTGCGGGGTTGGCGATACCCGTCACCAGCAGCACCTCCACCTCCTCGTCGATGATCCCCGTTGTCTGCCGCGTGATATGATAGGGGGTACCGTGGTTGATCGCCGAAAAATACAGCTGCTGGTGCGGCTGGGGGGCGATCTCTATTGCAATGGCCCGGCGCTGGTCGTCGGTCAGATCGTCCGGGCATTTGGTGACGATGACGACATCGGCCCGGCGATAGCTGGAAGGCGCGTCCCGCAGGTCCCCGCTCGGCAGCCACCAGTCCCGGGTAAAGAGATTGGAACAATCGGTCAGCAGCACATTCAGCCCGGCCTTCACCGCCCGGTGTTGAAAGGCATCGTCCAGGATGATCGCCCGCGTCGCCGGCCGGTCGTGCAGCAACTGCGGGATCGCCACGATCCGCTCCTCGCCCACCGCCACCGCCACATCCGGGAATTTGCTGTGGAATTGCATCGGCTCGTCCCCAATGTCCAGCGCCGTCGTCGAGTTTCCGGCCAGCGCATACCCTCTCGTCTTTCGCTTATACCCCCTGCTTAGCACCGCAATGGCATACCGGTCCTTCAACAGCCGGATCAGCAGCTCAACCATCGGCGACTTTCCCGTGCCGCCGGCAGCCAGGTTGCCGATACAGATCACGGGCAGGTTAAAGGAAGTGGAAGCGAGGATCTTTTTATCAAAACACCAGTTACGGACAATGACGATGGAAGCGTAGATCAGGGAAAAGGGAAATAAAAGAATACGTATTGGCCTTAACAATGGGAAGTTGAAATTCATAACCGCACTAAAGATACGCTAAATTTACGAAGGCAGGCTCATTCCAGGCGCCTCAATACCGGCTGTAACGCCCTCGCCTGGCCCGCCACGAATTCCCGATCCGGCGACTCCCGGAAGGGCACCGATCCCAGCCGCGGGTAGCCGCTCCAGCGGACGATCTCCTCCTCATAGTCGCCATACTGGTCATTGAAGACCCATCCCGCCACCCGCAAGCCCCGCATCCGGCAGACCTCTGCGGTCAGCAGCGAATGATTGATGCTGCCCAGATAGTTGCGGCTCACCAGGATCACCGTCGCATCCAGGGCCAGCGCCAGATCGGCCATAAACTGCCCGTCGTTCAGCGGCACCAGCAATCCCCCCGCCCCTTCGACCACCAGCGGCCGCGGGGCCGGCAGCCGCGCAACGAGTTCCTCCACCCGGATCTGCAGCCCTTCCTTACGGGCGGCAATATGCGGCGAAGCAGGCAGCTGCAGCCGGTAGGCTTCGGGCAATACCCGTCCCGGCCCGCTCAGCCGCGCTCCCACCCATTCCGCATCCGTCCCCTCGTCAAAACCCGCCTGCACCGGTTTCCAATACCAGCCGCCGACGGCTTCCGTCACGATCGCCGAGACAAGCGTCTTGCCGACACCCGTGCCAATACCGGTTATAAAAAGAGGCTGCATCTCAGGATTTCCTATTCACGAAAATGGAGAAAATAGTCGTTCCATAACTCCGCTGCGTCACATACAGCGGATATCCTTCATAGTTATTGCGGGGAGTGTGCTCCAGGATAAACCATCCACCCACGTTCAGCAACCCACGGCTGACGACCAGCCTGGGCAGGTCATCGATCGTGTCCAGCGCATAGGGCGGACCGGCAAAGATGAGGTCAAAACGTTGGGGACACTGTGCGATAAACTTGAACACGTCCATCCGCACCACCTTATAAATCTCCTCCAGTCCCAGCTCCTTCGCCGTCTTTTCGATAAAGCCGACCATGACCGGATCCTTCTCCACCACCGTCAGGTCCTTTACCCCCCGGGAGGCCAGCTCATAGCTGATGCTGCCGGTCCCGCCAAAAAGGTCGAGGGTCCGCAGCTCCGCCAGATCCAGATTATTTTCCAGGATATTGAAAAGACCCTCCTTCGCAATATCGGTGGTCGGCCGCGTGTAGGGCATCTTCGCGGGAGGATTCACCCGCCGTCCGCCCAGGTATCCACCGATTACGCGCATACCGCCATTTTCAGAATGGAAGAGAAATAGTGCAGCGGCAGCTCCTTTAACTCATCCGTCACCTTGATGCTCTCGTCGATCTCTTCGAAATCGATTCGCAGGAAATATTTATGCAACTCGGTGCTCAACGAAGATTGCTTATCGATCAGCCCGCCCACCAACAGCCGCACAGACTCCTGGTCGATCCCCAGCTGATGACAGCAGTTGAGCAGATGATAAGCCACATCCTTGGTATCGTGGTACAAA
Source organism: Puia sp. (assembly GCF_036500295.1). Classification (NCBI taxonomy): domain Bacteria; kingdom Pseudomonadati; phylum Bacteroidota; class Chitinophagia; order Chitinophagales; family Chitinophagaceae; genus Puia; species Puia sp. Next base: position 15,014 of record NZ_DASYCH010000026.1, read on the forward strand.
AAGGTCTGCGCCAGATGAACCTTTCCCTCCCGGATCACCAGCGCCACCATCTTATCGGAATAGAAGATCACCTTGATACAATCCTGTTGCTCAGTGGAATCGAACATTTTGAAGCTTTTCAGCATCAGACTGTAGTAATGCCAGTATTTGCCGGCCGAGAAGGTCTGCTGCAACAGGTGATGCAATTCGAACGAGATCCGGTAGACATTGAACAGCTCCCACCAGGGGATCTTTTCCGTCAGGATCAGCCCCTTTTGCAGGTTGCCATGCAGGGTGTCGATGATCTGCCGGTTGGTGTCGGTCGTAAAAAGCGACTCCGGCACCAGGCTGCTTTCCGGGAAGTTATAGACCAGCAGCGTCTCTTTGACGGGTCGCTTGAGCAGGGTATCCCCATTCATGAGTTCCTGCAACGTATCGGTCAGCGGACTTTCCTTGCTGGGCTCCAGCTGAAAGTACTTGACCACCAGCGGACTCATATTGCGCTGGTTGAGCAAGACATATGTAAAAGCATTGGGTGTTACCTCCACAAGCAGGCGACACTGTAGCAGTTCTTCATCAGAGATATCCGAAACTTCGATCTGGAAGGCAGGTTTTATCATAATAATTTGCAAAAATCGGGTTTTTGAAAAACCTAACCCGTTTTTCGCAAACATCTAAAGTCTGCCCTTCGGGCGAGCCGCTCCAGCGGCTCTTGCTTGCAATAATACGTAAAAGCCCGGGATTAGGAAAAAACCCGTACATTGCCGTCCTTTTTTTGTAGAGAATGGACCTTGCGAATAACACCAAAGCGTATAAAGTCGGCATCGACAACCGGGATATCCTAAAGATGGCGCTCCCCATCAGCCTTGCCATTCTCGTTCCCCAGATCAATTTCATCACCAACAACATTTTCCTGGGTCATCTTGACCAGGTGGGCGATGCGTTATCCACCGCCGGCATCACCGGGGTCTATTACCTGTTGTTCGCCGTCGTCGGCCAGGGGCTGAACAATGGCCTGCAGGCGCTCATCGCGCGGCGGGCAGGCGAAGGCCGGGTGGAAGAGATCGGCAAGCTGTTTTCGCAGGGAATGGTGATCGCACTGGTGCTGGCCTTCACCGGTATTCTCGTGACCTGGCTCGTCGCGCCGGCCGTCCTGTCCTGGTCACTGCATTCGGCGCCCCTCCGGGAACAGGCCATCAGCTTTCTGCGCATCCGCATCTGGGGTCTCCCCTGTCTCTATGTCTACCAGATGCGCAATGCCCTGCTGGTCGGCACCAACCAAAGCAAATTCCTTGTCTTTGGCACGCTGGCCGAGACCATCGTCAATATCACCCTCGACTACGGCCTCATCTTTGGGCATTTCGGGCTCCCTGCCATGGGTTTCAACGGCGCGGCATGGTCATCCATCATCGCCGAGGCTTCCGGGATGATCGTCGTATTCGCCGTCATCCACGCCAAGGGCATCAGCAAGGAGCTACAGCTGTATAAACACTGGATCATCGATAAGGCCAATGTCCGGCTGATTCTCATCCAGTCCTCCCCGCTGGTCTTCCAGTACATCGTCAGCATCGTGGCCTGGGTCTTCTTTTATATCCTGGTCGAGCACCACGGCCGCCAGGCGCTCGCCATCAGCAATGCCATGCGTAACATCTTCGGGTTGTTCGGGGTCTTCACCTGGGCCTTTGCCTCTACGACCAACGCCATGGTGAGCAATATCATCGGTCAGGGCATGGAAGACAAGGTGATCCTGCTCATCAACAAGATCGTCCGGCTGAGCCTGGCCATCACGATCGTCATTTTCATCCTCTGCAATGCCTTCCCGGCCGTCCTGCTATCCATTTACGGACAGGATCAGGCCTTCATAACAGCCGCCATTCCTGTATTCCGCACGGTCTCGCTGGCTATCGTCGCCATGTCCTTCTCCATCGTTTGGCTCAGCGCCGTCACCGGTACCGGTAACACCCGCATCAACCTCCTGATCGAGGCCGTCACGATCGTCATCTATTGTTTTTATGTTTATTTCACGCTCGAGAAATGGCATCTGTCCCTGGTAATCGGCTGGATGTCGGAATGGGTCTACTGGCTCTCCATGTTCGTTCAGGCTTTCTTCTATATCCGCAGCGGCCGCTGGAAAGGAAAGGTTATCTGAGTCGCATCCGCGGCAATGTCCCGATGCCGGCGCTTACTCTGTGAGCGTTTTCAACAGTGCCTGTTCCTGAGCCCGCACGGTCCGGTCATCATACATGCCGTCCGGCAGACCCGCCATGCGCCGGAGCAACGCGACGGCCTTGTCCTTTTCTCCTTCCCGCCGGTAGGCGCGGGCCAATTCGTAATAGTTGAGCAGGAAATCGGGCCGCAACGCCATACTCTTCTCATAGTCGCGGATCGACTCGTCCAGTGAAGCCTCGGGCAATGCGCCAAAGAACCAGCGGGCCAGCGTCCGCTCGACAATATTCAGGTCGCTGACCTCGTATTCCCAACGGCCGAGGATATGGTAAGCCTTGTAATTCCCCGGATCGTACCGGATGGCCTGTTCGGCATACCGCTTGATGTCCTTTGCCGCCGTGACGCGTTCCTTACCGCTTTGGATAAGCGCCATCCGGGCCAGCGAGAAAGCCATCACGATATTGGCTTCGGGATCGGTGGAGTCCACCCGGTAAGCCGCCCGGGCATACCGGTAACCCGCCTCGAAACAGGCGACCTTCTTCTCCCGGTCGCTCAACCGGTTGCCGATCCGGCAGGAAAGATCACTGCACCGGCAAAGCGCGACAAGCTGATGGGGTTGAATTTGGAGGATCTGTTGGTAGACCGGCAGGGCTTCCTCTTCTTTAAAGGCCGCTTCCAGCCTTGCGCCGCGGCTGAGCAAAGCCGCAATATCGGGAACGGAGGAGCCCATGCTCTGTGCGGACGACCGATGCGGCAACAGCAGCAGCAAAAAAAACCATCTCATCATACCTGGATTCAACGCTTTTCCTGCGGGTGTAGTTGCCGCCCCTTTGCCTATTCGCCGTTAAATTTTTTATGCAGCGTCATCCCGGCCTTCCCCTGGAAATTCCCGATGGGCGCCTGCAGCTTATAGATGGAAAGCACCGCCTCGCGGATAAAAGGATACTGTTCCTTGATCTTGATGATGATCTCTTCGGCGATCTTCTCCAACAACGGCGAGGGCTGATGCATCCGCTCCTTGATGATGCCGAATATCGACACGTAGTTGACGATCGAATCCAGCCCGGTAAACGGGCGGTCGCTTTCATCATACGACACGTCCAGGTTCACCTCGAAGGTGTTGCCGGTGGTCAATTCTTCCTTGAAGACGCCGTGGCGCCCGGAAAAGATCAGATTATGTAATTGTACGGTAACCATATTATCTTAATGTATCCCTTTTGCGGAAAGGTAGCGCTCGGCATCCAGTGCGGCCATACACCCGCTTCCCGCGGCCGTCACCGCCTGGCGGTAGATCTTGTCCTGCACATCACCCGCGGCAAAGACCCCTTCGACGTTGGTCCTGGACGTCCCCGGAACGGTTTTGACATACCCTGCTTCATCCAGCTCGAGGAAATCCGCAAAGATGGCCGAATTCGGCTGGTGGCCGATCGCGACAAAGAATCCGCTGATGGGGATCTCTTTCTTCTCGCCGCTTTTATTGTTATGAATACGCAACGCTTCTACCTTGGACTCCCCGAGTATCTCATCGGTCTGTGAATTCCAGTACATCCGGATATTCGGCGTCTGCTGCACCCGCTCCTGCATGATGCGGGATGCCCGCATCCTGTCGCTGCGCACCAGCATGTGAACAGTGGTAGCCAGTTTGGAAAGATACAGCGCTTCCTCAGCAGCCGTATCCCCCGCCCCGATGATCGCAACTTCCTTATTGCGGAAGAAGAATCCATCGCAAACCGCACAGGCACTCACCCCATAGCCATTCAGCCGCTGCTCGGATTCGAGTCCCAGCCATTTGGCCGATGCGCCGGTGGCGATGATCACCGAGTCGGCTTCGATGAGCTTTTCTTCGTCGATCCACACCTTGTGCGGATGCCCCGAAAAATCCACCTTCGTAGCCAGACCATAGCGGATATCGGCACCCATCCGGGTCGCCTGCTTCTCAAAATGCACCATCATCTCCGGCCCCTGCACTCCGTCAGGATAGCCCGGATAGTTCTCCACTTCCGTGGTGATCGTCAGCTGCCCGCCGGGCTGAATGCCCTGATATAAAACGGGCCGAAGATTGGCGCGGGCGGCATATACCGCAGCCGTGTATCCTGCCGGCCCCGAGCCGATGATCAGACAATGTACTTTTTCACTTGGGGTTTGCTCCATGCTGGGTTTATTTTTTAGCGAACAAATGTAAGGCGAAAATGCGGAATGGAATGTCTTTTATAAGACAAAAGCCCTGACCAACTGGTCAGGGCCGTATTCATCTCGTGAGTGACTTTTATCCCAGGTAAGCTTTCAGCGCATTGCTGTAGCGTGCCTTTTGAAGGCGTTTGATCGCCCGTTCCTTGATCTGGCGGATACGCTCCTTGGTCAAATCATATTTCTGCCCGATCTGCTCGATGGTTACCCCATTTTCGCCGTCCAGGCCAAAATACGCATTGACGATCTCTGCTTCGCGGGGGCTCAGTGATTTGAGCACGCGGCGGATCTCGGCGCGTAAAGAATCTTTCATGACGTCGTCGTCCGTCTCGTCACCACCTTCCAGCAAATCACCCATAGCTACATCCTCAGCCTCGTGAACCGGGGCATCCAGGCTGCTGTGACGGGTATTGCTCTGGAAAATGTTGTTGATCTCCGTCTCACTCATTTCCAGCAACTCGGCCAACTCTTCCGTACTGGGCTCCCGCTCATGTTCCTGTTCGAAAGCCATGTACGCCTTGTTCGCCTTGTTGTATGTGCCAATTTTGTTTTGAGGCAGGCGGACTAATCGGCCCTGCTCTGCCAACGCCTGTAAAATGGACTGGCGGATCCACCATACCGCGTATGAAATGAACTTGAAACCCTTGGTTTCATCAAAGCGTTGAGCCGCTTTAATTAAGCCGAGGTTGCCCTCGTTGATCAAATCACTCAGTGATAACCCCTGGTGCTGATACTGCTTTGCTACGGAGACCACAAAGCGAAGGTTGGCCTGGACCAGCTTGTCCAACGCCTTCTGATCGCCCATTTTGATCCGTTGTGCGAGGACCGTCTCCTCTTCCGGAGTGATCATCGGGATCTTGGAGATCTCCTGCAAATACTTCTCAACCGCCTGGGAATCACGGTTTGTAATCTGTGTAGCAATTTTGAGTTGCCTCATATCTGATAATAAAAAAAGATGACAAAATAGACAAGCCGCCGGTGCGGTTTACTTCAGGGGGTACTACTAATAAACATCAACAAGCCTGGGAGAGTTCACGGAGGGGCGCAAAAAAGATATAAAAATAAATTAATGTCATTCCGTCCAGAACCGTTTGCGAAAGTAGTCACGAAATCTGGAAAATCATAGCCCTGTGGATTAAATTGGGAGCTTTTTAATCTTTTTTTTAAGCAACGCGATGAAAGAAGCACTCAATTTGTCGCCTTGCAATTCTCCGGGACCCTTTGCAGATAGGGCTCGACGATAGATTTTAAGAGTGTGTTAACATCCGGGGCCTTTTCCAAATAATTGATCCGCATCAATAACCGATTTCCTGACCACCGGCCTTGAGCACCAGGCTCTTCTTTTCGGCCCCTTCGACCCGGCCCACTACCCTTGCCTCGATGCCGAGGTCCTTTCCTGCCCGGATCAGGGCATCGGCCGACCCCGCATCGGTAAAGACCTCCAGGCGGTGGCCCATATTGAAGACCTGGTACATTTCGCGGTTATCCGACCCGGAAGCCTGCTGGATCAGCCGGAAGATGGTTGGCGGCTCAAAAAGGTTATCTTTTATCACCCGGAACTCCCCGGGCAGGTATTTCATGCACTTCGTCTGTCCGCCGCCGCTGCAATGGATGAGCCCGTGGATGGCCCCGAAATGCTCTCCCAGCAGCCGCTTCAGCAGCGGGGCATAGGTGCGCGTCGGACTGAGCAGGAGATGCCCGATATCGGTCGACACCCCGACCCTGCCGGCCTCGGCGGCCGGAATTTCCACCGCATCGGTCATCCGGTGCGGCCCGATATAGACCACCCCCTCATCAAGCGAGGTATCGTAGGACTCATGAAACCGCGCGCCATAGGTCTTATGAAGCACATCATGCCGCGCGCTCGTCAGGCCATTGCTCCCGATCCCGCTGTTATAGGCCGATTCATAGCTAGCCTGGCCAAAACTGGCAAAACCCACGATCACGTCCCCCGGCCGGATCCCGTCATTGGTGATCAGCCGGTCTTTTGGCCATCTGGCGGTCATCGTGCCGTTGACGGCAATGGTCCGCACCACGTCACCCACATCGGCGGTCTCACCGCCCAGATACCGGATGCCGACACCGTATGTTTTCAGTTCGTCAAAAAACTCCTGCGAACCGTTGATAATCGCCGAAAGCACCTCCCCGGGAATATTCCGCTTGTTCCGGTCGATCGTCGAGGAGAAAAGCAGATTATCATAGATACCCACGCAGAGCAGGTCGTCCAGGTTCATGGCGATCGCATCCCGCGCAATCCCCTTCCAGACCTCCAGATCCCCGGTCTCCTTCCAGTACAGGTAGGCCAGGATACTCTTGGTCCCTGCCCCATCGGCATGCATGAGGTTCACCCAACCGGCATCCCCGCCCAGGTAATCGGGATAAATCTTGCAAAAAGCATTCGGGTAGAGCCCCTTATCAAGCCGCTCGACGGCCTGGTGAACTTCTTCTTTCTGAGCGGAAACCCCGCGCTGGGCATAGAGTGACATAGGCGGCAAAGGTAACAGATAAATCGCTTAGATTTGCAACGCATGGTTATCTATCGACATCTCGATCAACTACCTCTTTTTCAGCGTTCAGTAATCACTATCGGTACCTTTGACGGCCTGCACAGCGGGCATGTTCGGATCCTCCGGCAACTAAGGGAGGAAGCCGCCCGCATCGGGGGCGAGACTGTGATCATCACCTTCTTTCCCCATCCCCGCAAGGTCGTCCGGGGCGGCACCGAAGAGGTCCGGCTGATCAACACCCTGGAAGAGAAGATCCAACTCCTTTCCTGGCAGCAGATCGACCACCTTGTCATCGTGCCCTTCACCGAAGCCTTCTCCCGGATGACGGCCGAGGAATATATCCTGAACTTTCTGCTGGCCCGGTTTCATCCCCATACGGTTATCATCGGCTATGACCACCGGTTCGGCCAGGGCCGCAAAGGGGACTATCACCTGCTGGAACAGTTCAGCGCAACGGAAGGATTCGTCCTGCAGGAGATCCCCGTCCACCTGCTGGACGAGGTATCGGTCAGCTCCACCCGCATCCGCGAAGCCATCCGGCGCGCCGATATCGACACCGCCAACCAGCTCCTGGGTTATCCTTTCTTCTTCTCGGGGATAGTGGTAAAAGGCAACCAGCTGGGCCGGACACTCGGCTATCCCACCGCCAATCTCGACCCGGGCAACGACGAAAAACTGATCCCCGCCGATGGCGTCTATGCCGTCGAAGCCGAACTCCTGCCCTCCGACGCCCCCCTTTTCGGGGGCAAAAAGATGCAGGGGATGATGGGCATCGGCATCCGGCCGACCATCAACGGCAGAGACCGGACCATCGAGGTCAACCTTTTTGATTTTGATGAGGATATCTATGGGCGGGAGCTGCGAGTCTTCGTGAAGAAATTCCTGCGGCCCGAACTCAGGTTCAACGGACTCGAAGAATTAAAAGCCGCCCTGGCGCAGGATAAGCTGGACACCCTCGCGGCACTCAACCCATGATCTTGACCACCAGCTCTTTTAACAGTGAAGCATCCTCGACGCCGGCGCTGCCGACCCCGATGCTCTTCAGATTATAGGCATGCAAAAGCAGCAGCCCCTGCTCGATACCTTCGAAATTATAATTACGCAACGCGGCCAGGTAGTCCTTGGCAAAATAAGGATTGACGCCGATGGCAGCGGCAACCCCCTTCTCGTCCCGGGCGGGCTGGCCGAAGATCATATACACCTTGGAAAAGAAATTGTAGATCGACGGCAGGATCAGCTGGATCGGCCCCGCCTTGGGGTTACCTTCAAAATACTGAATGATACGGATCGCCTTCGCCCTGTCCTTCTTGGCAAACGCATCCTGTAATTCGAACACATTGTATTCCTTGCTCACCCCCACATATCGTTCGATATCGTCCTCCGTGATCTCCTTCCTGCCGGACAGGTTGACGAGCAGCTTCTCCACCTCGTTGTTGATCCGGTTGAGATCGTTGCCGATATGATCCACGAGCAACAGCAGGGCCTTCTGTGCAATGTTATATCCCTTCTGCCGGATCAACTCCGCCGTCCACTCCGGCAGCTGGTTATCATACATCTTCCTGGTCGTATACAGTTCGGCTTTATCCTTTAACAGTTTGGCCAGCTTGCTGCGCCCATCCACTTTTTTCTCTTTATAAGCGACAACAAATACCGTCGAAACCAGCGGCTTGTCGATATAGGCTTCCAGCTTGTCGATATCCCGCATCTGCTGCGCCTCCTTCAACACCACGACCTGGCGTTCTGCAAACATCGGATATCGCCGGCAGGCATTGATGACGGCCGTCCAATCGGCATCCTTGCCATAGAAGACCGTAAGGTTAAACCCGGCCTCGGCCTCCGACAGAATATGATGTTCCGCATAGTTCACCAGCACATCGATATAATATTCTTCTTCCCCTTCCAGCCAGTATACTGGTTTGAACTTTAACTTTTTCCAGTCACCGAGTATCTTATCAACTGACATTCATCCTCTTTTTTGTGAGGCAATATTACATAAATCTTTAGGAATCAGTCGTGGAACACAATAAAAAGGTTTTTGGCACGGTTTTAGACTAAAGCCAGATGTACCCGCAAAACCGGTTACAGGAATCAAAAACCATTTCTATAATTTGAAAAAACAATAAGCTATGAGTACGACAACCAACTATCCCTCAGCTTCACCCCAAAGTCAACCTCCTAAAAAGGATTACAAGAATCTGGTCATCGGTCTGCTGGCAGCCGGCTTCCTTGGCACATGGGGCTACCTGCTCTGGAACAACAACAAACAAGAACAGGTTCAAACCCAGCAACAAGCTCAAATTTCTAAGGTTTCAGACGAGAAAGGACAACTTCAGAAGAACTTTGATGATGCCCTCGTCAGACTGGATAGCCTCACCGGCACCAACAACAAGCTCTCTTCCACCGTCAACGAAAGAGACGGCCAGGTAGCAAAACTCAAGGGCCAGATCCGCGGTCTTTTGAGCAAGAATCACCTCACAGAAGCAGAAAAGAAGAAAGCTGAAGACCTGATCAAGGAACTGAACGACAAGGTCAGCAACCTCGAACAACAGGTAGCCCAGCTTACGCAGGACAACCAGCAGCTGAATGCTGACAAAACCGCCCTGACGGCTGACAAAGAAAAGCTCACTACTGATCTCACTTCCACCACTGCCGCCAAGCAGGACCTGGAAAAGAAAGTAGATGTAGCTTCTACGCTCAACGCTTCCAACATCTCCGTCACTCCGATGCACGAACGCAAGGATGGCAAGGACAAGGAAACTACCACGGCCCGCCGTGTAAACAAACTGATCATCGGCTTTGACGTTGCTAACCGCATCGCTCAGACCGGCCAGACCGATGTATATGTTTGCATCACCGGCCCCGATGGCAAGCCCATCTCGGTTCCAGCACTGGGTAGCGGTACGTTCAGCACCCGCGACGAAGGCGACAAGGTATTCACTGCAAAGGTTCCCGTTGACTTCGAAGCCGGTAAGATGAAATCCGTACAGTTCGCCTGGAAACAGAACAGCGAATTCTCCCGCGGTAACTACAAGATCGAGATCTACCACAATGGTTTCAAGATCGGTGAAGGCACCCGCGAACTCAAGAAAGGCGGTATCTTCGGTTAGTCGAAGACGTCCATAACGAAAAAAAGAGGCCGTCTCATGCAAAAAAGTAGACGGCCTCTTTTTTTATCTTATGTCCGAAGCAGCTTCGCTAGCTTCGGGGGCCCCGGCAATCGCCGGGGTTTTTTCGTTAAAGCAATGCCCGCAACGCCGCCCGTCCCGTATGGACGATCCCCGTACTACCGGCCTTGCGCCCCTCATATTGCAAACTCAATTCCAGGTTATTCCCCAGCTTTTTGGTGAGGTCGAGATTCCACAGGTAGTTCTTCCCCGGCTGCAGCCCCTCCAAAATCGTATACGCAACCGCCGAAGTCGTACTCGGCGCTTTTCCGTCACCCCCCTTGTACACGATGGAACTCATCGTAAACCGGCCCTGGATCGACGTACTCTGGAGGATATTGTACTTGAAATCGGTGTTCCAGGCCTCCGACGTATACGTCTGTCCGCCCCACTGTTCCGCGTTTTGTTTCGACGTCAGCCGGCAGCTGAGGCCGATCCGCAGGTTCGACCGCCGGGTGAAGGTCAGCCCCGGCTCCGCCGACCATTGCTTCAGATTGTAGTTGGCGCTGTCGAAATTGGTGCTCGAATTATTATACTGATTGATCCCATCCCGGAAAACACCCGTCAGGGCGATCGACTTGCTCATGTTCAGCCTCGTCCTCAGGGACCATTCGTTGGTCTGCCTCGTTTCATATCCATAGGTCAGCAGGGTCTTACCCCCGTTGCGCGTATTGCTCAGATCAAAACCCCAGCGGGGATCGCTTCGGTTGAACGACAGGGTATTGACAATGATCAGCGCCCGTGTGATCAGCGCCGTATCGCTGAACGGCGCCTTGAAGGGGTTATATTCGATCAGCCCACGGGCCTCCTCCTTTTGATTCAGTTGCATTGAAGACTGGAACAGGATGCGGGCCAGGAAATGCATAAAGCTCCCGCTCTTCGGCGTCACCACCGACTTGGGGGTAAGCGAGAAACTGAAATTGAAGGTGTTATAGTTGGCCTTGATATAGTCGTTGGTGGGGGTGTAGACCCGGATATATTGAGCCTGATCCTGAAACTGCGCCAGCACAAACTCACTCAGCTGCTGGATCCCGTCTTTGTTATAGTCGATCCATGCATACTGCCCCGTACCCGCGGGAACCTGCAGATAGGTATAGCTCAGCCGTTGCTGCTGACCGCTGCCGATCTCATAAAGGATATTCCCCCGGAGCAGCCCCTTCCACTCGTTGATCACATACTCCACCCGCCCCAGCAGGGTCTTGTCTCCCCGCTGTGACAGGATACTGCTGTCCACCGTATGCGCCGCTGCGTTACTGTCGGCAATCTGCATCTCCCGGTAGCTGGCATTGATATGGAATTGATGATGCGGGTTTTTCAGAAAATCCGCGAAGACATTGAAGGTTCGGCTCCGGTCACCTACCAGCAGACTTCGCCCATAGGGATAGGCATTGGTCCGCGCCGCAAAGCTCATCCCCCACTTGTTCGGCGCCTTTTCGGGGCTTTTCAGATAGGCCGACCAGGTATGAAAGGCAAAGCTGGTGGCCGTTATCGAATCGGCCAGCTTGTCCTTGTTCTCGTTCCGCTCCAGCGAATAGCCCCCGCCGATGACATAATCCTTCAAAAAGCTGAGCTTTCGCGACAGGTCCACGGAAGGCCGGAAATAGTACCCCGAGAACCGGTGGCCGCTGTCGCTGGTGGTGAGGCTCACCTGGTTGTTCAGGTTCCAGCCCCACAGCTTTTGCCGCTGGGTGATCATATTGCGCGTTCCCGTAAATCCATCGCCGCGTTCATACCTGGCGATATCGTACCGGAGGCTGTTATTGTTCTTATCGCTAAGCTGCAGCCCCGCGTTGTATATTTTCTCGTCGGCCGGGTTGACATAAAGGGCAAGCCCCCAATCCCGCGTAAACTCGGGACTCCGCAGCCGCTCGATCGGGGTAAAATTCTTCTGTACGTATTCGAAGCCCGCCGTAGAGGTCAGGTTCAGCCCTTTGGCCGCCCGTCCCAGCGCCTTCACATTCTTGAACGTAAACTTCATGGCGTTGCCGTTATCATTGCCCTTGTCGATGGTCGACAGCGTATTGACATCATAGTGGCTATGGGCCAGCTCCGCCGTCATCGTGGTGTGCTTGTCGAGCAAATAGTCAACCCCTACCGTCGCCACCTGCTGCGTTTTGGGGGTGACCAGAAACTCCGCCGCATCGTAGGAGCCCTGCATCACCCCGTTCACGGGGGCCACCCAGTAAAAGACACTGCCGTTTACTCCGTTGAGATCCGGGATATAATTCCCATAGCCCTGCCCCACATTCGAAAAGGAAAGGCTGTACAGGGTCTGGCTGGCGTCGGCGGAGAAAACGTAGACGGAATCATGCACCAGCGTGCCCGCCGCATTCTTGTAGGTGGTGTCGATCTTCTTGTAGAGGACCTTTCCTGCGGCAAACGTATCGACATTGGCCACCGGGTAAAAGGCCCGCTGGATGCTGTCTCCGAGTTTGTTCAGGAATTTGTTCTGGTCCTGCGTCAGCGTTTGATTGATCGGCGAGTTGCGCGAGTCGCTGTTGCTGAACAGGCCCACCTTCAACTTCAGCTTATTATCGATATTCGCTTCGTCATACAGGTACAGGTTGACGTTTAGATAGTTTCGGTCGGCATACTCGAATTCCACCTGGATACGGGCATCCTGGCTGATCAGGCGGTTAGGCGTAAAAGTGATCTCCGCCGTGTTGTAATTGATGATATAGTCCTGGTCTTCGCCACGCTGCATCAACTGGCCGTCGATGAATACCTTCTCGGTGCCCGCCAGGACGATAAAATACAGTTCCCCGTTGGCGCCCTGCAATTTGTAGGGTCCCTGGTTGCCTTCCTGGCCCTGGAAGATGTTCCGCGCAAACTTGCCTTTCGCGATGGCTGCGCTGACAAGGGTCTTGTTCGTGATCCCCGGGGCGATCTGCGCCGTCGTCTCGAAGGAAGCGCCCTGCAGTCGTTTGTAGAAGTTCAGGAAATAAAGCTGGTTCTGCCGCAGGTCGATATCCCCCATGGTCAACGCCCAGTTCTTCTTCTTGAACTGCAGCATCACCTTGTCGAATTCGTTGAGGTTGGCGGTCGTGCCATCCGGTTGTATCGGGATATTGTTGTCGGTGATGGCTGCGACGATCTCGATGCTGTCGGCCAGGTAGCCGCTCATCTGCAGGTTGAGGTTGGAGGTGACGACCGCATCCTGGCTGTTGCCAAAGGTGATGCTCCGGCCAAAGCTGCCGTTATAGGTGATGTTGCCGAAATTGAAGAAATCCTCGGTGTTGCTCCGCCCATCCTTGTCCTTCTCGTAGGGCCGGAACAGGAAATAGCTCGACACGCTGTCGAAATTGAGCCGCCGGGCCACCGAGTTCAGCCGGTAGGGAAACACCCGGTAGACGACGAGCACGCTGTCCAGGCCGGTCGGCGGGTGGGTCCAGGTGAGCGTCGCATTCACCCAATCCAGCCGGTAGGCGCTGTCGCTGACGCCTTTACAAAAAAAGGCCCCCGGAACAAGACTGGACGAATCGATCGGGATCCGGCCATTCCTGACGGGGATGTATTTCAGGTGGAGGTTAGACAGGGAGGGGGGCCGCACAGGACGTCGCGCCGGTCCGGCCCGGGTCATGGAGGGAGAAGCCCCCCCGCTTCCACCCGCGGCCCCCATGGACGGGGAATACCCGGGATTGTTGCTTTGCCGCTGCAGGGCCCCCGGCGTCCCCGGAGTGATCGCGCCCCGCTGTCCGGCCATCGCCGAGCCCAGTTGGGCATCCAGTTTCATCTTCAGGGAGTCCGTCGACCCCGCGGGGGTGACGTTCAACGAGTCTACCTGCCGGAGCATCGCCGCGGCGCTCAGCAGGGTGTCTGCCTTGACTTTTTTCAGGGAATCCGCCCGGTGCAGGCTATCGGCCCGGGATAGGGAATCGGCTGGTTTCTTCGTGGTGTCGGCCGCCTTTCTTGCGGAATCCATCGTTCGGGCTGTGTCGGCCGACCGTTTGGCCGTGTCGACGCCCGGTTGCTGACCTCTGGCGGCGAAGCATCCCCCACAAAACAATCCCACAAGTATAAGCAGCCTTTGGATCAACAACCGAGGTTTTTCTTAAAAATGGAAAATCAGCACATTTATTGTATCGGCCGGCCCATTCCAGGAGAATGGGCCGCCGGGCTCTAATAAATTTACCGAAACCGCCGCCCACGCCGGTTCCTGCGCGCTTTTCCACCGGGAAACCCCAACAAAGCTGCTATGTAAAGATTGGCCTACGCCTTCACGAGGTCCTCCCGCGGATACATTTCCTCCCGCAGCTGCTTGACCCGGGCGTCCTCGAGATACTCGTCGAAGGACATCAGCCGGTCGATGGCGCCGGTCGGCGTCAGCTCGATGACCCGGTTGGCCACCGTCTGCAGAAAGGTATGGTCATGGGACGTCAGCAGGACGATCCCTTTGAAGTTGCTCATGCTTTCGTTAAAGGCCTGGATGGACTCCAGGTCGAGATGGTTGGTCGGCTCGTCGAGGATCACCACATTCGGGTCCTGCAGCATCATCCGGCTCAGCATACACCGCACTTTCTCACCCCCCGAAAGCACATTGGTGTTCTTCAGCACCTCGTCGCCGCTAAACAGCATCTTCCCAAGAAAACCACGCAGAAAAGGTTCATCCACATCCGTGACATGGGGCGGAACGAATTGCCGCAACCAGTCCATCAGATTTATCTGCTGTCCTTCGAAGTATTCGGTATTGTCATTCGGCAGATACGCCTTGGTCACCGTCGTACCCCACTCATACTTCCCCCCATCCGCGGTAACCTCGCCGTTGATCAGCCGGAAGAAGGTGGTCAGCGCCAGGTGATCCTTGCTGACAAAGGCAACCTTATCGCCCTTGTTGAGGCTGAAGTTGAGATTTGAGAACAAATAGCGGCCGTTGTCGGACTTCTTGGCGAGCTTTTCGGTATTCAATATCTGGTTACCCACCTCCCGCAACTGCTTGAAGATGATCCCCGGGTAACGACGGTTGGACGGCTCGATCTCCTCGATCGTCAGCTTTTCCAGGGCCTTCTTCCGGGAAGTGGCCTGCTTGGACTTGCTGGCGTTGGCAGAGAACCGGGCGATGAAGTCCAGCAGGGCCGCACGCTTGTCTTCCGTCTTCTTGTTCTTGTCCGACATCTGGCGGGCGATCAGCTGCGAAGACTCGTACCAGAAGGTATAGTTGCCTGTAAATATCTTGATCTTTGTCCGGTCTACGTCCGCGACATGCGTACAGACCGCATCGAGGAAGTGCCGGTCGTGGGAAACGACGATCACGATATTCTCATAGTCGGCCAGGAAGTTCTCCAGCCAGTTGATCGTCTCCACGTCCAGGTCGTTGGTCGGTTCGTCCAGGATCAGGATGTCCGGATTGCCAAACAGGGCCTGCGCCAGCAGCACCCGTACCTTCAGGGCGCCATGCAATTCCTTCATCAGCTTCCCCTGCACCGCCTCTTTCACCCCGAGGTCGTTCAGCAGCGCCGCGGCATCGCTCTCGGCGGTATAACCGCCCATCTCCCCAAACTCGCCCTCGAGCTCGCCGGCCCGGAGCCCATCCTCTTCGGAAAAATCGGCCTTGGCGTAGATGGTATCACGTTCCTGCATGATTGACCACATCTTCTGGTGCCCCTTCAGCACGGTATTCAGGACCGTGTCTTCGTCAAAGGCAAAGTGGTTCTGGTTGAGAACGGCCATCCGCTGCCCCGGGGCGATCTCGATCGCACCCTTCGAAGGCTCGATATCACCCGCCAGGATTTTCAGGAACGTAGACTTCCCGGCCCCGTTGGCGCCGATAACCCCATAACAATTCCCTTTCGTAAAACTAAGATTGACTTCGTCGAATAGAACCCTTTTCCCAAATGAAAGGGTGACATTGTTCACTCTGATCATGGGCGCAAAGGTACAATCAAAAAAATGCCGGACCAAACCGGTCCGGCACGAAAAATTCGCCGGTTTGCCCGCCGCCGCCGGCTATTTATCCGCCGTCAGGCCGCTTCGCCCATATTCGGCATTCAGCCGGGCTATATTGGCAATGGAAATCTCTTTCGGACACACCGCCTCACAGGCTCCCGTCGCCGTACAACTGCCGAAGCCTTCCTTATCCATCTGCGCGACCATATCCGTCACCCGGTTCTTCCGTTCCGGATTGCCCTGCGGCAGCAACGCCAGATGCGACACCTTCGCCGAAACGAACAGCATGGCCGAACTGTTCTTACAGGCCGCGACACACGCCCCGCAGCCGATACAGGCCGCAGCGGCAAATGCCGTATCCGCCTTCTCTTTTTCGATGGGGATCGAATTGGCATCCACCGCGTTCCCGGTGTTCACCGAGATATACCCGCCGGACTGGATGATCCGGTCGAACGAACTGCGATCGACCACCAGGTCTTTGATCACGGGGAAGGCGTTGGCCCGCCAGGGCTCTACGACGATCGTATCACCGTCCTTGAAGGCCCGCATATGCAGCTGACAGGTCGTCGTCCCCTCCCAGGGTCCATGCGGCCGGCCGTTGATATACATGGAACACATCCCGCAGATCCCTTCCCGGCAGTCGTGGTCAAATGCAATAGGCTCCTTGCCCTCCACCACAAGACGCTCGTTCAGCACATCGAACATCTCCAGAAAGGACATCTCCGAAGAGATCCCGCTGACGGAATAGGTCTCGAAGCCGCCTTTGTCGTTCTTGTTCTTCTGTCTCCAGACCTTAAGGGTGAGGTTCATCGTATAATGTTCCATAACAAATTCGCTTAGTGGATACTTTTATTTTTCAAATAATTCAAATAGTCTTTATATCGGATCGGCGGCTTTCCCGCCGGTTGAAAATTATACCAGTAGATCCAGGCGTTCAGCTCCTGGCCATTCCGCATCCGCACCTTTCCCTTCTTCCGCACAAACTCCCTGCCTTCGTACTTATCCAAAACCCGGAACACATTGCCCGGATCATGCACCAGGAACACATCCCCAACCACCTCCCTACCCGACCGGTCCTTCACCGCCCCCGGATAGCTGCCGATATCGTACATCGCCGCGCCGATCTTTGCCTGCCCCACATACTTCCAGCCTTCCCTCAGCTTATCCTTTAGTTTCAGGTCATAACGCTTGCGCAAAGTGCCATATACGAATAAATAGTCGATCATGCTCTTGCCAATAGGCCCTTCAGCTTCTCAAAACCATATTTGTCGATCCATTCCCGGCAATCCATGTCAGTGCCTATCTTCCCCAGGTAATAATCAAAAACATCCCACACCTGTTCCAGTGGCAAATGCCCTCTGAAATGCAGTACGCCGATAAACTCGAAGAAGTTGAGAAAGTCCGTAAACTTCTCCTCATTCTGCCGCTGCACCACCGGATCGCCTACATTCAGCCGTTCATGCAGGACGCCGTAATCCAGCCAGGAACGTACTTCTTTATAGGTCGTATTTTCAAAAAACTTTTCAAACAACGATTTCAACCACTCTGCCTGCCGGATCCGCACCTGCTGGCGATAACTGAAGGCGGCGATAAAAAAACCTAATCCGCCGAGCCCAGCCATCACTTTGGCCACCAAATCGATCCAATTCACTAGCATAGAAGAAGGTTTTACTTATAGCTCCGTTGCGTCGGATGCACGATCTCGAATTCAAGGGCTTCCTTATGCAACTCCCAGCTGCTGTCCCCTTTGTATTCCCAGGCCGCGACAAAAGCAAAATGGTCGTCATCCCGCTTTGCCTCCCCATCCTCCGTCTGCATCTCTTCCCGGAAATGACCGCCGCAGCTTTCCCACCGTTGCAGCGCATCCTGGCACATCAGCTCGCCCAGCTCGATAAAGTCGGCTACCCGGCCGGCCTTATCCAGTTCGGGATTGAACTCCCCGACACCACCGGTCACCCGCAGGTCCTTCCAAAACTCCGCCTTCAGCTGACGGATCTCCTGGATCGCCTCTTTCAGTCCCGCCTCGTTCCGGGCCATCCCGCATTTTTCCCACATGATCTTCCCCAGCCGCTTGTGAAAGCTCTCGGGGCTTTGAGTGCCGTTGATATTCTTCAACCGGGCCAGCCGGTCGGCCACTTCCTTCTCCGCGGCCACAAAGGCCTCGTGCGATGTTGGTATGGCCTTCGTCCGGATCTCTCCCGCCAGGTAATTACCTACCGTATAAGGGATGACGAAATAGCCATCCGCCAAACCCTGCATCAGCGCGGAGGCCCCCAGCCGGTTGGCGCCATGATCGCTGAAGTTCGCCTCACCAAGGGCATACAGCCCCGGAACGCTGGTCATCAGTTCGTAATCCACCCAAAGCCCGCCCATGGTATAGTGGACAGCCGGGTAGATCCGCATCGGTGTGATATAAGGGTCCTCGCCGGTGATCTTGGCATACATATCGAAGAGGTTACCATATTTTTCCTTTACGACCCCCACCCCATGACTGCGGATATCCTCCGCCGTAGGATGGTCGATCCCATGCTTGCGGCATTCGATCTTGCCATACCGGTCGATCGCTGTTGCAAAGTCCAGATATACCGCCTGCCGCGATGTACCCACTCCATAACCCGCATCGCAACGCTCCTTTGCGGCGCGTGACGCCACGTCCCGCGGGACCAGGTTGCCAAAAGCCGGATAGCGGCGTTCGAGATAATAATCTCTTTCTTCGGCGGGGATCTCGTTGGGTTTGCGGGGATCGTTCTGCTGTTTGGGCACCCAGATGCGTCCGTCATTTCGCAGCGACTCCGACATTAGCGTCAGCTTCGACTGGTGGTCACCCGTCACCGGTATACAGGTGGGATGTATCTGCGTAAAGCAGGGATTGCCAAAATAAGCTCCTTTTTTATGCGCCTTCCAGGCAGCCGTGACATTGCTGCCCATGGCGTTCGTAGAAAGATAAAAGACGTTGCCATACCCGCCGCTGCAGAGCAGCACCGCATGACCGAAATGCCGCTCCAGTTCCCCGCTCACCAGGTTGCGGGCGATGATCCCCCGCGTTTTGCCGTCGATGACCACGATATCCAGCATCTCATGCCGGGTGTACATCTCCACATTCCCAAGGGCTACCTGCCGTTCGAGCGCCTGGTAAGCGCCGATCAGCAGCTGCTGACCGGTTTGCCCGGCCGCATAAAACGTACGCTGCACCTGCACCCCGCCAAACGACCGGTTGCTCAGCAGCCCGCCATATTCCCGCGCAAAGGGTACGCCCTGTGCCACGCACTGGTCGATGATATTGGCGCTCACCTCCGCCAGCCGGTGTACATTGGCTTCGCGGGACCGGTAGTCGCCACCCTTTACCGTATCGTAAAACAACCGGAACACGCTGTCCCCGTCATTTTGATAGTTCTTGGCTGCATTGATGCCGCCCTGGGCCGCAATACTGTGCGCCCGGCGGGGCGAATCCTGAAAGCAAAATGCTTTCACCTTATAACCCATCTCTCCCAGCGAAGCTGCCGCGGAAGCGCCGGCCAGCCCCGTTCCGATAATGATGATCTCGATACTGCGCTTGTTGGCCGGGTTCACCAGCTTCACATGGCCTTTATAATCTTCCCATTTTTTATCAAGAGGACCTTCGGGGATATTTGATTGGAACATGACGAATCGTATGTTTTGATGAGGAAACTATACCCAGTTGAAATACATGGAGACCGGCATCATGGCAAAAGCCAGCGGCACGATGATCGAAAATCCGATCCCGACTCCATTGATCAGGCTCAGATAACGGCTGTTATATACGCCGAGCGACCGGAAAGCGCTCTGGAAGCCATGCATGAGATGATACGCCAGCGAGATACAGGCGATGACATAGACGATCACCACCCAAAGCTGGCTGAAGGTCTCCTTCATCAGGCCGAAAAGATCATGCACCGTGCCGCTGCTGTAATCGACCTCTGCCACACCTGTGAAGCGGGAAGGGATCCAAAACTGCTTCCAGTGGATGATCAAAAACAGCAGGATGACGGTGCCCAGCAGCCCCATCGACCGGGAATACCACTTGCTTCCCTTATTGCCCATCGGCACCTGATAGCCGACGGCGCGTTTCTTCCGGTTCTGGAATTCGAGGATCAACCCCTGGATCAGATGCAGAAAGATACCCGCGAACAATCCCACCTCCAGAATACGGATGACCACCGTCGCACCCATGAAATGGGCCGCCTTATTGAACATCTGTCCGTCATCCATAGCCCAGATACAGGCATTGATGCCGACGTGCACCACCAGGAAAAGGATCAGAGAGACCCCCGTTAGGCCCATAACGAATTTCTTGCCTACGGATGAAGTAAAGAGTTCAGACCATTTCATAATATTCACTTTTATGCCAACCGCGCAAATTTAGCACAGGAAAGGTTTAAAAATAGCTTTCATTTACTTTTTTTGTCGGTCAAAAGACAGTAAGACGGGAAATCGCCGTTGTTTAGTATCTTAGCCGCCAAATTTCCCAATCGGTCCAGGACCGATTGCCCCAATTTTATAAACGACGACAAATGAAGAACGAAGAAGATTTTGAAGCGAACCTGGCCGGCGATGAAGGACAAAGCGAGGAGAGCAAGAGCGGTTGGTTCAGGCGCATCAAAAAGGGTATTCTGACCAGTACGGCAGAAAAAAAAGAGACACCCGAAGGTCTCTGGACCAAATGTCCCAGCTGCAATTTCATCTGCACCGTCACGGAGTTGCGGGAAAATCTGTTTGTTTGCCCCAAATGCGGCCATCATCATCGCATCGGCAGCGCCGAATATTTCGAGATCCTTTTCAACGACAACCGATATGAAGTCCTCTTCGAGAACATCCGCTCCAAAGACTTTCTTCACTTCACCGATCTGAAATCTTATCAGCGCCGGCTGGAAGAAACCTGGGCCAAGACCGATATCACCGACTCCATCCGCGTCGCGGTGGGAGACATCAAAGACCATCATATGGTCATCGGCTGTATGGACTTCGAATTCATCGGCGGCTCCCTTGGCAGTGTCATGGGTGAACGCATCGCCCGGGCTGTGGACTACAGTCTCGCCCACCGCGCGCCCCTGGTCATCATCTGCAAATCGGGCGGCGCCCGCATGATGGAAAGCGCCTTCTCACTGATGCAGCTTGCCAAAGTATCCGGCAAACTCTCTCAGCTGACCGACGCAAAGATCCCCTACATCTCCCTGCTCACCGACCCATCCTTCGGCGGTATCTCCGCTTCCTTTGGGATGCTCGGCGACCTCAATATCGCCGAACCGGGCGCCCTCATCGGATTCGCCGGACCCCGGGTGATCAAGGAGACCATAAAGAAAGATCTCCCCGAAGGCTTCCAGCGCAGCGAATTCCTGCTGGAACACGGGTTCCTCGATTTTATCGTCAACCGCAAAGAACTAAAGGAAAAGATCGCTACCCTGATAACCCTCTTCAAAGGGTAACAACCCATGGCTTCCAGTACAGAAATAAAGAACAGATCGGCCTATCACGACTATTTCATCGAAGACAAATACGATGCGGGAATGGTATTGGTCGGAACGGAGGTCAAGTCCATCCGCGACGGCAAAGTCAACTTCGTCGACAGCTTCTGCATCTTCTTCCAGGGAGAACTCTGGGTCCGGAACATGCACATCGCCGAATACCGTTTCGGCACCACCAACAATCATCTCGCCGTCCACGACCGCAAGCTCCTCCTCACCAAACGCGAACTGCGCAAGATGGAGAATAAGATCAAGGAAAAAGGCTATACCATCGTCCCGCTACGCATTTATTTCAATGAAAAAGGATACGCCAAGCTCGAGATCGGCCTCGGAAAAGGCAAAAAGGAATACGACAAGCGGGAGACCATCAAACAACGCGACACCCAAAAGGAGATAAAACGCTATCTCAACCGGCAATAAAACCCTCTCGGGGCCGTTACTCTTATTCGCGAAACGTTTGTTGGCACGAAAATTTCTGCCATATCGTCTTAAGGGGTCAATACCTCACTACCCGATGCAAAAAATACTGTACATATGTGCCCTCTTCGCCATGATGCATGGCGCCCTGTCCGCCCAAACCGTTTCCGGGTCCTGGTATGGCCATGCCGACGTTGACATGGCAGGCGTCCATAATAATTATCTCACAGAACTCGTCATCAAACAAAAAGGCAACCGCGTGGAAGGTATCTTCGGCTACTACTTCCGCGACAAATACCAAAGTTTCTTCATCCACGGCCGCTTCAACCCAAAGACCCGGGAGATCACGATCCTGAATATCCCCGTCATCTTTTACGCCTCCACCTCCACCCTCTACAGCGTCGACTGCAACACCAACTTCAAAGGCGTCCTGATCCACTCCCGCGCCGGCAGCACCGTCAAGGGGGCGCTCTACGCCGATGCCAAATACCGCTATACCTGCCCGAATATAAAAGTGAACTATGTCCTGGATAAAGCTGATAATCAAACAGATAGTACAATACAGGTGAGCTTGGCCAATGCCCGCATCTGGAAACCCCAGCCGGACGACCTGGTCGTCGACGCGATCACCGCAGCACCAACCGCACAGCCGGCCACCACCTCCCTGCCCGCACCGGTTGAAGCGAAACCCACCGCCGACACTGCCCAGGCCTCGGCTCCGGTTGCCGTAGCTCCGCCGCCGGTGGATCCCGTAAAAGAAGAAAATAAGAAAATAGAAGAGTCCTTCACCAAACGCAAACCCGTCGTCAATCGCGTCCTCGAGGTCGAATCCGATTCGCTCCGGCTTAGCTTCTATGACAATGGCGAGATCGACGGCGACAGCATTTCGGTCTTCGTGAACAAGAATATCACCCTCACCCACCAGGGCCTCTCGGCAAGAGCATTCAACCTCTTTCTCAAACTGGACAGCACAAAAGATATCAACGAGATCAGTATGTTTGCCGAAAACCTGGGCCGCATCCCCCCAAACACCGCCCTCATGGTCCTCACCGACGGGAAGAATCGCTACGAGGTGTTTATGAGCAGCAGCCTGTCCGAGAACGCGACCATCCAGGTCAAACGCAAAAAGCCAAAATCCTCCCTCGCCGCCACTCAACAACAGAAATAAATAAAAAGGCCCCGATCACCGGGGCCTTTCCTTTATCTATTACGAGTTAAAATAATTCCTGCTGTGGCGGCACTTCCTTCGCTTCCTCCTTATGTCCCCATTCAAACTCCACGCTCTTACTGAAATCGAACAGCTTGCTGCCCACCGCCTTCCAGCCCATCACCTCCACAAAACCGGCGATCTTGATCTTCTGCGTCCTGGCCTGCGCCCCCCTGCCGGATTTGATCAGCACGACCGGTTCCGGATGCAGGGTCACCAGATCCAGCCGGTTACCCTCTCCTTCCTTAACAAAAAGGAACTTATTACGTAAAGTCGTGGTCTCAATCTTAAACCGTTTCACATTGTATTGCAGCTTCTCGTTGTCGAGGTAGATAGCCGTGATGATCTTCTCGGGGTCGAATTTTCGGATTTCGATGATCTTATCGGCATCGAAACGCTGGGTGAGTTCCGTATCGGTTAATTCATAATTGCCGTCGTTATAGATTACCAGCAACCGCTCTTCGGTTTCGAACATCCCCAGGTATTCCCCCTTCTCCTCCGTGTTCAACCGCCCAAAGGTCGGATCGAACCAAAGCTTCCGGCCGCTAAGTGTCGACTTGCCTTTCTCCTTAAACTTCACCGTGCGGATCGGATATTTCGTCACCTGGTTGCCCAGCGAACTCCGGTTCTTGATCTCCAGCTCCTCGAAATAGAAATCGAATTCCTTGTGCCTCGCCGTCGAAGCCGGGCTGAGGATCACCCGCACCACCTCCGCCTCACCGTTGGGATTGGCAGAGAAATAATGCACTTTGCTCTTTGGGTCTTCTTTTCCCAGATCATATTCCTTGTCCCGGGTGACGCCCGTGACATTGAACCGCTTGGCATAGCTGACCCCGCTCTTGCCGTCTACATAGATCATATTGTACGTGGTTCGCTCGTCGTTCTTCCGGAAGACGGCGATATGGAGGATGTCTTTACCGATAAACGCCTTGTCTGCCACTTTTACCACCTTCATCTTTCCGCCCTTCGTAAACGCGATGACATCGTCGAGATCGGAACAATCGGTCACAAACTCATCCTTCTTCAGCCCCGTGCCGATAAAGCCTTCCTGGCGGTTTACATACAGCTTGACATTGGCGATGGCCACCTGCTGCGCCTGGATCGCTTCGAACGGCCGCATCTCCGTCTTCCGCTCCCTTCCCTTGCCGTATTTCTTCAACAGGTTCTCATAATAGGCCACGGCAAAATCGACCAGGTTGTTGAGGTCATGTTTCACCTGCTTGATCTCGGCTTCCAGTCCCCTGATCTGTGCATTCAGTTCTTCGATGTCCAACCGGTAGATCCGTCTTACCGGTTTCTCGGTCAGCTTCACGATATCCTCCCGGCTGATATCCCGCTTCAGCTGCTTGCGAAACGGCTCGAAGGCCTTGGCGATCGCCAGCAATACCTTCTCCCAGGTCTCGTGTTTCTTCTCCAGTTCCTTATAGATCTTTTCTTCGAAGAAGATCTTCTCCAGTGAGGTATAATGCCATTTCTCCTGCAGTTCGGCCAGCTTGATCTCGAGCTCCCGCTTCAGCAGGTCCTTGGTGAGATCCACCGAGACCGTGAGCAATTCTTTGGCGCCAAGGAAGGTCGGCTTCTTGTCGATGATGACACAGGCGTTGGGCGAAATGCTTACCTCGCAGTCGGTAAACGCATAAAGTGCGTCGATCGTGATATCGGGCGAGATGCCGGGCGCCAGATCGATCTGGATCTCGACATCCGCGGCCGTATTATCCGTCACCTTGCGGACCTTGATCTTGCCCTGATCGTTGGCTTTCAGGATCGAATCGATCAGCTGGGTCGTCGTCACGCCATACGGAACGTCCTTTACCAGCAGCGTCTTCTTGTCCATTTCCTCGATATGGGTACGGACGCGCACCTTTCCGCCGCGTTTCCCGTCATTGTAGTTGGTCGTATCGATCATGCCGCCCGTGAGAAAATCCGGGTAGAGCTCAAACTTCTTACCCTTTAGATGTTTCATCGCAGCTTCGCACAGCTCACAGAAATTATGCGGTAATATCTTTGTCGCCAATCCCACCGCAATGCCTTCGGCGCCCTGCGCCAGCAGCAACGGGAATTTCATCGGCAGGGTCACGGGCTCGTTCTTCCTCCCGTCATAACTCAGCTGCCATTCCGTGGTCTTGGCATTGAAAGCGACCTCCAGCGCGAACTTGCTCAGGCGCGCTTCGATATACCGCGACGCCGCGGCATCATCCCCGGTCCGGACGTCCCCCCAGTTGCCCTGGGTTTCGATAAGCAAGTCTTTCTGACCCATATTAACAAGGGCCTCGCCGATACTTGCATCCCCATGCGGATGGTACTGCATGCTCTGACCGATGATATTGGCCACCTTGTTGAACCGGCCGTCATCCATTTCCTTCATCGCATGCAGGATCCGCCGTTGCACGGGCTTCAACCCGTCCTCGATGGCCGGCACCGCCCGCTCCAGGATCACATAGGAGGCATAATCAAGAAACCAATTCTTATACTGACCGGTGACACCGCCCTCATTCTCGTGAAAATCATCTGGTATTTTGCTCTTCGCCATAATTCAATTGTCATTTTTCCGTGGCCGATTGTTCAACTACCGGCGGCATCGCCGCAGCCGCTGCCTTCCCCCGGACCTCAAAATCCTTCATCCCCTTCAATTCTCCCTGTGCATCCAGTTCCCCGGCCGCCACCAATTGCTTGATCCGCCACAGCAGGTACGCATCCCCCGTGGTCTGTTTCGCCTTGTTCAGAAACTGGCTGATCAGCTTGCTCACCTTTATCCAATCCCCCGTGATAAACTTCCGCAACTCCTCATCATAATACGTATAGTCATGCTGAGACAGCTTCTTGCCCCCTTCCAGGATCCGCACTCCCCTGCCCTCCTGGCAAAGCTTATTCCACTCATCCGGGTCGATCTCGAACTCACTGAGCGTGATCGGCCGCGCCAGCTTCCGCGCCTTGAGAAATTCCCGCGGCGGAATACTGGAGAGATTCTCGGGATAGAAGATCAGCCCCTTCTCATTGATAAAAGGAAGATTGTTCAGATACAGGATAAAAACCCTGCCCTGAAACTCCTTAAGCTGCGACATCAGCCAGTAATAACCGCTTACGTCATGCTTATTCTGGGCAGCCCAGACCCACAGGATCTCTTTCTCATCCCCGGTCAGCCGCTGCCGCAGCGCCGCCACTTTGGCGACATCATCCCCGACACTGCCGTCATCCACCTTGCCCTGATAATCCCCGCCGGCAAGGATCTCTCGCCACCACTGCTTCCTCGCTTCCCACCCCTCGGCCGTATAAACGTCCGTCAGCGGCCCCACCGCAAAATCATCCTGTATCTCGAGCACTTCCCCCTGGAACGAAGGTTCCAGTTCAAAGGCCTTCTTCAATACCTCGATGTCATTATACTGAAAAACGATATGGATCATAACATTATGCTTTTACTTCATCCACCAGATCCAATTCCACCTTTAGATTCTTGATAATGAAATCCTGACGCTCCGGTGTATTTTTTCCCATATAATACTCCAATATCTGCTGGATATGCGTGTCCTGCATCACCATCACCGGCTGCTTACGCATATCGGCCCCGATAAACCGGGCAAACTCATCCGGCGAGATCTCTCCCAACCCCTTAAACCGCGTAATCTCCGGCTTGTTCCCCAGTTTCTTTACAGCCGCCTGCTTCTCGGCCTCGTCATAACAATAATGCGTCTCCTGTTTGTTCCGCACCCGGAACAGGGGCGTCTCGAGAATATAGACATGCCCGTTCTTCACCAGGTCGGGGAAAAACTGCAGAAAAAACGTCATCAGCAACAACCGGATATGCATCCCGTCGACGTCCGCATCGGTGGCGATGACAATATTGTTATACCGCAGCCCTTCGATCCCGTCCTCTATATTCAACGCATGCTGCAACAGATTGAACTCCTCATTCTCATACACCACCTTCTTCGTCAGCCCGAAACAGTTGAGGGGCTTGCCCCGCAGACTGAAAACGGCCTGCCGCTCCACATCCCGGGCCTTTGTGATACTGCCGCTTGCCGAGTCCCCTTCGGTGATAAAAATGGTGCTCTCCTTCTGTTTCTCGAGGATCGCTTCCTTATCCTTTCCCGTGGGCTCATCGTTATAGTGAAAGCGGCAATCGCGCAGCTTCTTGTTGTGCAGGTTGGCCTTCTTAGCCCGTTCGTTGGCCAGCTTTTTAATGCCCGCCAGTTCCTTTCGCTCGCGTTCGCTCTGTTCGATGCGCTTCTTCAGCGCGTCGGCAGTAGCAGGATTCTTATGAAGATAGTTATCCAGTTCCCTGGCCAGGAAGTCGTTGACGAAGTTCTTCATCGTCGCCCCGCCCTCGGCCACGTTAAGACTGCCCAGCTTGGTCTTTGTCTGGGATTCGAACACCGGCTCCACGACCCGGATGCTGACGGCCGCGGCAATGCTCTGCCGGATATCGGCCGCGTCATAATCCTTCTTGTAAAAATCCCGGATCACCTTGACAAAAGCCTCGCGGAAGGCCTGCTGATGGGTTCCGCCCTGGGTGGTATACTGCCCGTTGACAAAGCTGAAGATCTCCTCGCCGTAATCATTATTATGCGTAAGGGCCACTTCGATATCCTCCCCTTTGAGATGAACGATGGGATAGCGCAGTTCGTCCTCGTTGGTGCGGCGTTGCAGCAGATCGAGCAGGCCGTTCTTCGACACATATTTCTTCCCGTTGAAATTGATCACCAGCCCGGCGTTCAGATAACAATAGTTCCAAAACTGGTTGTCCACATATTCATTCAGGAAATGAAAGTTCTTAAAAACACTGTCGTCGGGGATAAAGCTCACCAGCGTGCCGTTGGACTCCGAGGTCTTGGCCTCCTTATGATCCCTGGTCAGGACCCCCTTGGCAAATTCAGCCGACTTCTCCTTGCCCTCCCGGAAGGCGGTCACCTTGAAGTAACTGCTCAACGCATTCACGGCCTTGGTACCCACCCCGTTCAATCCCACCGATTTCTGAAAGGCCTTGCTATCATACTTTGCACCGGTATTGATCTTGCTCACGACATCCACCACCTTGCCCAGGGGAATGCCCCGGCCATAGTCGCGGATCGTGACGGTCTTGTTCTCGATGGAGACATCCACCTGCTTGCCATAGCCCATGGTATGCTCATCGATACAGTTGTCGATCACTTCCTTCACCAGGACATAAATCCCGTCATCCGGACTGCTCCCATCACCCAGTTTCCCGATATACATCCCCGGCCGGAGCCGGATATGTTCCTTCCAATCCAAAGTCCTGACGCTGTCGTCGTTGTACTCAAACAAATTATTTTTTTCTGCCATAATACGATCAATTGGGCTTTCCTCGAAGGGCGCAATATAATCAAACGAACGCTTCTTCCGATTATTTCAATTTCCTCACCTGTGGATATTTCCTTGACAACTAATTTTCGGCGTGGCTGTCTTACATTCGCACAATGGCAGCTATTTTCCTGACTCTCAAAGGAGTTTCCGTACATCTCGGCGCCACCCGCCTGCTGGAAGACCTCGACTGGACCATCCATCGCGGCGAGCAATGGGCGGTCACCGGCCCCTCCGGCAGCGGCAAGACCGTATTGGCCCATACCCTCATCGGCACCCATTTCTATACCGGGACGATCACCACCGCCACCCGGCGGATCAGCATCATCGAACAGCAGCACCGGTTCCGAAACCGGCCCGGATCGACAGAACTCTATTACCAGCAACGCTTCAACGCCTCCGACGCCGACCAGACGATCACCGTGGCCCAGGAGCTGGCGGATGCCGGCTGGGACGGATCAGAAACGCCATGGCTCGACTCCCTGCATGTCCGTCAGCTGCTGGGCAAACCCCTGATCCAGCTCTCCAACGGCGAGAACAAACGCACCCAACTGGCGATGGCCATGCTCCAGAGTCCCGAGCTCCTGATCCTCGATAATCCCTTTCTCGGCCTCGACGCGGAAGGCCGCGCCACCCTCCATTCCATCATCAACGGACTGGCCGCGAAGAATATCCAGCTGCTCCTCATCACCAGCGCCCAGGAGATCCCCGATTCCATCACCCATATCGCCCGGCTCGAGGCGGGCAAATGGACCTTTCAGGGACCCAGGTCTCAATTCCAACCGGCTCCGGAAGCCACTGTCCCGGCACTCGACGCCACGATCCTCGCCCGCCTGAAACAGGAAGCGCAGGACAACGCCGGAGCCTCCTTCCATACCGCCGTAAAGATGGTCAATACCACCATCCGCTATGGCGAAGCCACGATCCTCGACAATATCCAATGGGAAGTGAAAAAGGGCGAATGCTGGAACGTCTCCGGCCCCAACGGCGCCGGCAAATCCACCCTGCTCAGCCTCATCACCGCCGACAACCCCCAGGCCTATGCCAACGAGATCTGGCTCTTCGACCGGCGCCGCGGCACCGGCGAGTCTATCTGGGATATAAAAAAACGCATCGGCTTCGTCTCGCCCGAGCTCCATCTTTATTTCGACACCGGTGCGACGGGACACGATGTCGTCGCCTCCGGCCTTTTCGATACGGTGGGCCTCTTCCGCACGCTGAACGAAGAACAGGAAACCCTCGTCCAGCTCTGGATGCAGCTTCTTTCCCTCTGGGACCTCCGCAGCCGGCGGCTCGTTCAGCTGTCCACCGGCCAGCAGCGCATGATCCTCCTGGCCCGGGCCCTGATCAAGAATCCGCCGATGCTCATCCTCGACGAACCCTGCCAGGGTCTCGACGACGGCCAGACGGAACGCTTCCGCACCCTCATCACCGCCCTTTGCGAGGCCTTCGGCACCACACTGATCTACGTCAGCCACTACAGCAGGGAACTGCCGGGCTGTATCAACCACTTTCTCCGACTGGAGAAGGGAGCTACCGTAAACGCATAACCGAAATTCGTTCCGTGTAGAACAATTTCCCCATCTGGCGCGGCTTTCCGGGCTTTAACATATCGTTTATGGCACAGTACTTGTAAAATGATCGGTAGCACCTGTTCCCCCGATGCGTAGAAGTATTGTTCACAGAAAAATCTACGTTTATGGAATTCACAGTACTCAGATTGATCGGCACGACTGTTCTCGTCGCCGGTCTGTTCGCCTTCACCCACCTTCGGGTTGGTTCGATCAAAGGCACGGTCAGCCCCGCCGAGGGAGGCGTCCGCGCCTGGGCCGAATCCGCGACCGACACTCTCCGGGCACCCATCGTCAACGGTACTTACGAGATCGCCGACGTAAAGCCAGGGGCCTATAAGATCATCATCGAAGCAAAACCTCCTTACCGCAACATCGCAAAAGACGGCATCATGGTCAATGACGGCCAGGCCGCCGATGTCGGGGAGATAAAGCTGGACAAATAAAGGTCGGACCTTCGGTCGATCCGCCCCCGGCGGATCCTAAGAAGCTGTAGGATAAGTGGTCAAGGACCCTGCATTGCGGCACCGCCGTAATCCGGGGGAAGCCATCCCGGATACGGGATGGCTTTTGTATTTCCAGCCGCCAGCCAAAATTCAACTATTTGATAATCAATATATTGAAATTATTCTTATGTGAACGTCCGCCGGGAGCGGGAAAGATAGCCGCCGGGAAAGCCAAAATCCGTACCTTTGTATCGTTGCTGCGGAATATCTACTAACCCACCTCAGTACTATCCGATCGTATCGGACCTACTTACTACCCCATTAGTTCTGTTCTCAATCTTAATCGTTATTTGTCTTATTTAAAAAAAGGTGACGTATGTATTCGTATGCGCTGTTGGAAAAAGGATGCTATTATCTGATCCAGGAAAAAGAGGAAGGACCTGTTGGCCTGATCAAAGTGAACATGGAAACGGATCATTGTATGTACGTTTCCAAATATGCCGATTCGACCGAGACGATATGGAAGAAGAAATCGGATCCCATCTTCGATATCCTTGAATTGCTGGGAGATGACAAAGTGAAGACCTGGGAATCGATCTATAATGATAGCCAGGACACCTACAACTATGAGGAAGACGAGGAATAGACCAGGGGTCTCCTGACCCGTTTTCTCCGGAGCCCATAGCTCCCCAATCCGGTAGAAGTTACCGAAGCAGACAGCAGAAGGCTGATATAATACAGCAAGAAGCTGTCTGCCTCATTATAAGTAGCCCCGCCCGACGTGGAGCGGTAATGCGCGAAGATATAGATGATCAGAAAACTCCCATAACCGAATAGCAGGCTGGCATAGACAAACACCATCGAGTCCTCGAACCGGTTATGCTCCATTTTTGTCAGGTATTGCCATAGACCCGCGACGCTGTAGGCCAGGATCAGCAGCAGCCCTGCGCCGGTGATCACCGCACAGGACTGGAAATTATACCCGCGCCACGCCAGCAGCACCGATTCGCCGGCGATAAACGCCAGCATCATCCAAAGCAGTTGCTTTCTCAACCGCCCCGTGCTCGCAAATGCAAAAGCCAGCAACACCATCGGTGTTTCCGTAAACGTATAGCAATAGTTTATCCGCTGAAGAAGCCCGCGGCCGCCGGCCGAATGAAGCAGCCCCGCCGCCGGGAGATTGATGATCCCGTTAAAAAGCCAGTAGATACCGATGACCCAGTAGGTGTTCACCCGCCGCATTTTCTTTATACCCAGAAACAGAAAAGGAACAAAGCAAAGGATAATCGCCAGATTGGAGACCACAGCGAAGAGTAGTGTATTGACTCCGGTTTTCAAAGGATGTACGTTTAATTTTTTGTAGGGCTATGCCCTATCTAAAACACAAAATAAGAATATTTTATTATAGGTAAAAGCACTCATTTTTGTACATATTTTACGGTATTTTTACGGTTTACTTTCAGGTTCCCGGATGATCTCCCAACAAACCATACAACAGATTCTCAGCCGGATCGATATTATCGAGATCGTCGGCGGCTTTGTGAAGCTGAAACGGCGGGGCACCAATTATCTTGGTCTCTGTCCCTTTCATAACGAGAAGTCTCCCTCATTCACCGTCTCTCCCGCAAAAGAGATCTATAAGTGCTTCGGCTGCGGCCGCAGCGGCAATACCATCTCTTTTCTCATGGAGCATGAGAAATATTCTTATGTCGAGGCTCTGCGATGGCTGGCCGCCCGCTATAACGTGGAGATAGAAGAAAAAGAGCTCAGTCCGGAAGCCCGCGAGCAGCAGCAGGTGGCGGACAGCCTTTTTATCATCAATGCGTTTGCACAGAAATTTTTTTCGGAGACGCTCTTCACCACGGAAGAAGGTCAGGACATCGGCCTCAGCTACCTGAAAGAACGCGGGTTCAACGAAGAGATCATGCGCCGGTTCCAATTGGGATACTGCCCCGACGGACGCGATGTCTTCGCCCGTGCCGCCCTCGCCGCCCAATACAATCCGGAATACCTGCTCAAGACCGGCCTCGTCGTCCAGCGGGAAGAAAAGATGATCGACAATTATCGCGGCCGGATCATCTTCCCCATTCACAACCAAACCGGCAAGGTCATCGGATTCGGCGCCCGCATCATTCGCAGCAATGACCGCGCACCCAAATACATCAACACGCCGGAGAACGAGCTCTATGTAAAGAGCAAGATCCTTTATGGCTCGTATCAGGCCCGGCAGGCCATCGACAAAGCCGACGAATGTCTCCTGGTGGAGGGATACACCGATGTCATCTCCCTGCACCAGGCAGGGATAGAAAATGTCGTAGCCAGCGGCGGCACGAGTCTCACGATCGATCAGCTAAGGCTCATTCGCAAATACACCCATCACCTCACGATCATCTACGACGGGGACAGCGCCGGCGTAAAAGCAGCGCTTCGCGGCCTCGACATGGCCCTCGAAGAAGGGCTCGACGTAAAACTCGTCCTCATCCCCGATAAGGAAGACCCCGACAGCTATGTCCGCCGCATCGGCGCTACCGCGTTCCGGGAATTCATCGCCGCCAATAAAAAGGATTTTGTTCTTTTCCAGCTGGAGGTCGCGCTGAAGGATGCGGCAAACGATTCCAACAAGAAAGCAGCCGTCGTCAACCAGGTGGCCGAAACCATCGCCCGCATCAACAAGGCCGAAGACTTCACCCGGCAACAGGACTACATCCGTCAATCCGCCGAGATCCTCCATATTGAAGAATCCGGCCTTCACACCCTGGTCAACAAGTATATCCGGGAACGCATCGCCAAACTGGAGAACAAGGCCGCCGCCAGTGCCAATGCCGGGGCCGATGGCATTGCGCCCGACGAGACCGGCTCCCTCATCCCACCCGACGAAGACTCGATCAACCTGCTCTTTCGCCACGAACAGAACGAACGCGGAATGATCCGCGTGCTGCTCGAATATGGGCTTCGCACCTGGGACGACGAAACCCTCGTGGCCGATTATGTCCTCGCCGAATCCGCCGAGCTGGCCGATCTCATCGACAACAAACGGCTTCTCACCATCCTCCATCTCTTCAAAAACTGGTATCAGCAGGGACTCGAACCCACGTCGAAGAGCTTCCTCTATCACGAAGACCAGGAGTTAAGCACCCTCGCCGTTTCCGTGCTCGATGTCCACCTGGAGATCAGCCCTAACTGGAAAGAACACTATGAAGGAAAGATCGCCACCCCCGACGATCTCTATAAGGAAGACGTCGATTCGACCATGCGCTATCTAAAGCTGCGGAAGATCTACCGGCTCATGGAAGAGAACCAGGCCGACCTGGGTAAGCCGCATACCGACGAGGAGATGATGGTACTCCTCCAGACCCATAAGCACCTCAAAGAAATGGAGATCGCCCTGATCCAGGGCCTGGGAACCGTCATCTTCAAATGACGGACGCACCGGACTCCCCGGGTCGCCGCGGCTACGTCAAACCTGCGCCACCGGCGCTTTTGCGATCCTTTGTGCCTGCAGCAAATGCCGTTCACTATGCGCCACCAGGAAACGCAGCAGATCCCCCAGCCTCAGCCGGATAAGCCCATTCAGCGAAAAGGGAATGCGGATCCTCCGCAGGTCCTTGGTGGAAACATGCCGCAGAATGTCGTCCAGCGCGTCACAGTGGCGTTGAAACGCCTCCAGTTCCTCCCGGGCATCCAGGGTCCCCGCTTCGGGGGAATGGGCCGGTAATGCCTTTAATTTAAAAACGCTGCCATCCGGCCGCGGCATGATCCGCTCGTAAAGCCAATCCCCCAGCCACCCGCTGCGGTACTTGTCGACGGGATGATCCGGCGCAAGCGCTATCCGCGACAGAATCTTGCGGATGTGTTGATCCATGGATAGATTAAGATGGCTGTACACCTCGGCAATGCACCATTTGCCCGGAGCAGGACGGGAGATCAGCTGTTCGTCCGTAAGGCGAAGAAAGGGCTTTGTACTGGCTTTCAGCAGTTCCGTCCTGTCCAATAGTTCGGCGACCAGACCTTGTCTGCTAAAGGTTGCCATGGGAAAAGGGGTAAGGTAATAGCATATCGTTATGTACCGCTAAAGATACGCGAACCCCTTCGGGCTACTTAATTTCGGAGGAAAATATACCCATTGACCGTGAGAGCGCATCGGGAAAAAAACGGCTCCCTGCACTCCTTGTGCAGGCAATAACAACCGGTCAGACATTCGCCACGCGACGGCTGCGACTCGTGGCCTTCCGGGCAGTCACCCGTTCGGCTCCGGCTTCCTCCAGCACGTTCTCACGCAACGGAGCACGGAAGCTAACCGGCGGGACCGCCTTCTTGAAGCGCACGGCCGTCCAGACATGGTCGATCGCCACATCCCGGACTATCTCATAGCCGGCCCCCGTGATACAGCCCCAGCTGCATTGCCGGGTAAGCGTGGTCGCAATCTTCGACCCCGGCTTGGGATAAGCCACCCAGAACTTGCCATCGGCCTGCAGCGCCGGCAGCACCTCCTCTACGATCCCCTTCAGCTGCCGCTCGTTGATCGCAAAAATGAGCGCGAAATCGATCTTCTTGCTCTTTAGCAAGGGAGTCAGATTCTTGGCAAAGGCTAACTTAATGAATTGCTTTTCGATGGAAGAAGGAAGCCCCTGTATCAACAGGTTTCTTTCATCGGTCAGTTGTAGTTTCTCCAGTAAAGTTTGGGACATTTCTGGACTTGTTTAAGTTTTCTGTGATGTGATAGACCCACCGCGCTAGGCTCGCGGGATGGCAAAAGTAGCGATTTATTTGGTCACGAAACGTGAATTATTGCGTCCTGGGGTATACGATCTTCCGCTGATCACTTCTCCGTGGTCCTGCGGTGCCGGCGCCGGTCGCGGTACTTGAGGATCGGGACCTTGTTCTCACTCCCTCTGAGCAGGCGGGTGATATTCTTCTGGTGGGTAAGGACGACAAGAAGGGCTACGGCAATAGCAAAGCCCCGGTAAAGGGTTTCTCGTTCGTCAAAAATGTATAAGATGAGAACAGCAAAGGCCACGGAAGCCAGGATGCTGCTGAGAGAGACAAAACGGGTAAGATACAGCACCAGGAGGAAAACGGCTACGCAAAGGACGGCAGCCAGCGGCTGGATCGCGATGATCATCCCAAACAACGTGGCAACCCCCTTCCCGCCGCGAAACTCGGCCCAGATGGGGAAAATATGGCCTACGACGGCCGCAAGACCCAGCCCGACCATAAAGTTGGTCCGGTCGGCTTCATCATGTAAATAGTAAGGAACAAGAATATAAAGGCTGGTGGCGACAACCCCTTTCAGCACATCTACCCCCATCACAAAACAACCCCAGCGAGAACCCAGCACCCGGAACGTATTGGTTGCCCCGGCATTGCCGCTCCCGTATTCCCGGATATCAATCCCAAAGAACGATCGGCTGACCCAGATAGCAGTAGGAATAGAACCTATCAGATACGCCGATAGAATGAGTAAAGCCTCCTTCATTCGAATGGTTGAGTTAAAGTTGGATAACAAATATAACGAAAAAAGAACTGCGCCCCGTTCACCCCCTGCTACATAAATTCATCTTTTTTTAACTTAGTCAGGACAATTTTTCCATTCTCAGGCAGATCCAGTTTCCTCTTGTCATCCGTACGGATATTGGTAATTTGGTTTCAAAGGCCTCATTTTCAATGTCTTTATAGTCATCTTCAAGGAGGCCGCTCAATAATATAACGCCCCCCTTCTCCAAATGTTGCTCCATCGCCCGCATCTCCGTGAGAATTACGTGTTTGTTTATATTCGCCAGGATCACATCAAAAGTCTCTGAAAGCTCAATTAGGCTGTCTTTCTTACAGATTTTCAACCTATTACAGTCGTTCATCTCAATATTTTCCTGAGCATTGGCAATCGACCAGTCATCATTGTCGATGGCGACTACTTCGGCCGCTCCCAGCCGCTCGGCCAGGATGGCCAGCACCCCCGTACCCGTACCGAAATCCAGCACCCGTTTTCCCCGGAGGTCCAGCTCCCGCATCGCCCGGATCATCATAAACGTCGTCGCATGATGCCCGGTGCCAAAGCTCATTTTGGGGGTAATGACAAGCTCCTGCTCCACTCCCGTGACCGGGGCATGAAAATGCGCCCGGATCGCGCAAAAATCATCCACCACCACCGGCTGAAAATTCTTCTCCCATTCCTCATTCCAGTTGCGTTCCGCCAGCCGTTGTTCGGCATAACGCAGGTCAAACTGCCCCAGCAGCCTTTCCAGTGCCTCCCGGTCAAAACCCTGCTCGGGGACATAGGCCCGCAACAGGGCATCTTCCTGTTCGAATCCATCATAGCCCAGCTCCGCCAGCAGCGCAATAAGCACCTCCTGCCATTCTAATGTTTCTATCGATATTTCTACTACCATAAAAAAAAGTCTGCGGGGTAAGCCGCAGACCACTATTTAATTTACAATTGGAATTTATTCCTGCTCGTCCGAACGTCCGCCACCGGAACCTCCACGCGGTGCAGCGGCGCCCTCGGGTTTGGGCATCAGCACCTTGCGACTCAGCTTGAACTTCCCGGTCTTCTGATCGAGCCCGATCAGTTTTACCTTGACCATATCGCCTTCCTTCAGAACGCCTTCCATCGTCTCCAGCCGTTTGTGTGAGACCTCGCTGATGTGCAGCAGACCTTGCTTTCCGGGCAGGAACTCTACAAAAGCGCCATACGGCATCACCGACTTGACCTTGGCTTCGTAAACAGAGCCGACTTCCGGCTGCGCCACGATGCTCTTGATCCAGTTTACGGCCTTGTCCAACCCTTCTTTCGCGGGACTGAATATGCTCACCTCGCCAAAATTGCCAACTTCTTCCAGGTTGATCGTCGCACCCGTCTCACGCTGGATCTCCTGGATGATCTTCCCTTGTGGTCCGATTACGGCGCCGATGAATTCCTTGTCGATAAAGATCTTCACCATCCGCGGTGCATGTGGCTTCACTTCCGGCCGGGAGGCAGGCATGGTGTCATACATTGCGTCGAGGATATGCAGCCGGCCTTTCCGGGCCTGCTCCAGGGCTTCGCGCATGACGTTCATGCTCAGCCCATCGACCTTGATATCCATCTGTACCCCGCAGATCCCTTCCCGGGTGCCGGTAACCTTGAAGTCCATATCCCCCAGATGATCTTCGTCACCGAGGATATCCGTCAGGATCGCATACTTGCCGTCGGCCCGGGTGATCAGACCCATCGCCACGCCGCTGACATGCTTGGGGAAAGGAACCCCGGCATCCATCAGCGCCAGGCTGCCCGCACAAACGGTAGCCATCGAAGACGAACCGTTAGACTCGAGGATATCACTCACCACGCGAACGGTGTAAGGATAATCCGAACCCGGCATCATCTGCTTCAGACTGCGCATCGCCAGGTTGCCGTGTCCAACTTCCCGGCGGCTCTGCCCGCGCATCATCTTCACCTCACCGGTGCTGAAGGGCGGGAAATTATAATGAAGGAAAAACTTCGAATCGTAGGATTTGGCAGCACTTTCCACCAACACTTCATCCAGCGGAGTACCCAGCGTAACCGTGGTCAACGACTGCGTTTCCCCGCGGGTGAACAGCGCAGAGCCGTGCGGCGTAGGCAGCGGATCGACTTCCATCGCCAGTGGACGCACCTGGTCCAGACTCCGGCCATCCAGGCGGGTGCGGGCGTCCAGGATCATATCCCGGACCAGCTCCCATTGGAGATCGGCGTAGTATTTTTTGGCGAACTTCTTGTCGCTATCCTCCACGTCTTCTCCAAGGCTCGCGATCAGGTCTTCTTTCAGTTTATCAAAGGCGTCGCTGCGCTCATGCTTGCTGCTGCCCGCACCTGCGATCTGTTTGATCCGGTCCGTCGTAAAAGCACTCACTTTCTGCTGCAGCTCTTCCTTATGTTCCGGTTTCTTGTAATCCCGTTTGCCCGTAACACCGGCCTTGGAACGCAGTTCTTCCTGCGCCTTGATATGGATGCGGATCGCGTCGTGCGCCACCTCGAGGGCCTTCACCAGGTCTTCTTCGCCACACTCCTTCGCCTGCCCTTCAACCATCATCAGGTTCTTATGCGTAGCGGCGATCATGAATTCCAGATCGGACTTCTCCAGTTCGGTACGGCTGGGGTTGACGATGTACTGACCGTCGACCCGGCCGATGCGCACTTCGCTGATGATCTCCTTGATGGGAATATCGGAAACGGCAAGCGCCGCGGAAGCGGCCAGACAGGCCAGTGAATCGGGCATTACTTCATAGTCGCTGGAAACAAGGCTCAGCAATACCTGTACCTCACAAAAATAATCTTCCGGGAAAAGCGGCCGCAGGGCGCGGTCGATCAGGCGGCTCGTGAGGATCTCGTAGTCGTTGAGCCGGGCCTCCCGTTTAAAAAATGAGCCGGGTATACGACCGGCTGATGCGAATTTTTCCTGATAATCTACGGACAGCGGAAAAAACTCCTGTCCCTCTTTGGCTTCTTTATTGGCAACAACAGTGGCCAGGATGATACAATTACCCTGGCGTACGGTAACAGCGCCATCCGCCTGACGCGCGAGCTTACCGGTCTCGATAGAGACCATCCGGCCCCCACCGATATCAAACGTTACACTAATAGGTTGTGAAAGCATGAGCTTTTCGTCTTTGTTGAATCGACGGCTTACTAAGGCAGGAACGGAGAGCTAAACCGCAATTCTGTGTTAAAAAATGAAAATGAAAGTAAACGCGACAGTATCCTTCTGAATGTAAAAAAACGATTCCCAACCGGCTTGGTCAGTTGGGAATTGTCTATATATTCATAATGAATTTATTTTCTGAGTCCGAGTTTTTCGATCAGCTGGCGATAACCCTGGAGGTTGGTCTTGCTCATGTAGGTAAGGAGGCGTTTTCTCTTACCAACCAATTGCATCAGACCGCGATGGGTAGAGAAGTCTTTCTTGTTCGCTTGCAAGTGCTCGGAAATGCGGTTGATCCGCTCTGTCAGCAATGCGATCTGGCCCTCGATGGAACCGGTGTTGGCGGCTTTACCACCGAATTCACTAAAAAAATTGGCTTTTTTCTCTTTTGTCAAATAAGGCATCTCAATTTGATTTTCGGCTGCGGACCCGGATGGCCCACGTTAATTATCTGAATTATATTAGGGTGCAAAATTAAGGGAATATTTCTAAAATATTCAAAATTAGCGCTAAAAATAGCATAATTATCGTGCGTATATCCCCTTAATTAGCTAATATTGGCCGCATTATGAACTATTACGCCCATCCTACGGCGGTCATCGATCCCGGCGCTACGATCGGCAGCGGCACAAAGATCTGGCATTTTTCCCATGTCTTTGCCGGAGCCGCCATTGGCGAGGACTGCATCATCGGGCAGAATGTCATGGTGGGCGACGGGGTAGCCCTCGGCCGCGGGGTAAAAGTTCAGAACAACGTCTCCCTCTATCCCGGCGTCCGCTGCGAGGACGAGGTCTTTATCGGTCCCTCGGCGGTGTTCACCAACGTTATCAACCCGCGCGCCGCCATCCCCCGCAAGCATCAGTTTCGCGACACCCCCGTCGGCAAAGGGGCCACCATCGGCGCCAACGCCACCATCATCTGCGGAAACAGCATCGGCGCCTATGCTTTTATCGGCGCGGGAGCCGTCCTCACCCATCCTGCCCCACCCTACAGCCTCTTCACGGGCAACCCCGCCCGGCAGACCGGCTGGGTCAGCGAATATGGCCACCCCCTCCTGCTGGATGCCACCGGCAGGGGCATTTGCCGCGAAAGCGGCCAGGTGTATCAATTGCAAAACGGTCAGCTAATAAAGACCCCGCCCCGTGAGTAACCCCGTCTCACCTATTCGGTTTGCGTTGGTCGGCGCCGGACATATCGGCGAACGCCATGCCCGGCAGATGGCCCGTTGCGGACTCCTCACAGCGGTGGCGGATATCGTTCCGGAAAAGGCCCAGCGCCTCGCCCAACAATGGAACGCCCGCGCCTACCCTTCTCTCGAAACGCTGCTGGCCGCCGAAAAGCCGCAGCTGGTTGCTATCTGCACGCCCAACTACCTGCATGCCCCGCAAAGCATCCAGGCCCTCGAAGGCGGCGCCCACGTCCTTTGTGAAAAACCCATGTGCCTGACGACCCGCGAGGCAACCGCCATGATCGCCGCCTCCCGGCGCACGACCAGACATCTCTGGGTAGTAAAACAAAACCGCTTCAACCCACCCGTCCGGCTGCTTCATGACCTGCTGAAGGACCGCCGGCTCGGCAATATCCATTCCTTCCAGGTGAATGCCATCTGGCACCGCCCGCCCGCTTATTATCAACAAAGCGACTGGCATGGCCGCCGGGAAAAGGATGGCGGCATCCTCTTCACGCAGTTCTCCCATTTTGTCGATCTGCTGGTCTGGCTGCTGGGCGACATTGCCGATGTGCATTCCTTTCACCGGAACTATGGGCTTCGCGGCATCATCGACCAGGAAGATACCGGCGTGGCGATCCTCCGGCTCAGCAACGGGTCCATCGGCACACTGCAGTATACCGTCGGCGCCTGGAACGCCAATATGGAAGGCTCTTTTCTCCTGCTTGGTGAAAAGGGAACGGTTCGCATCGGCGGCCAATACCTCAACGAACTGGACTATTTCCGCGTGGCAGGAATGGACACCCCCGCCCTGCCCCTCGCCCGCCCCGCCAACGAATACGGTTTCTACCAGGGCAGCATGAGCAACCACGATAAGGTCTATGATCAATTGGTCCGGGCGCTCAACGGCGAGCCTGCCGATCTTCCCTCCGCTGCCGAAGCCGCGCGGACCGTCGCCTTTATCGAAAGGATCCTCTCCGCCAACCCCTCTTCCCACCTATGAACGCACGACTCTTCTTCACCGTAACGAACGACCTCGTCTTCGACCAGCGCATGATCCGCATCTGCACCTCCCTGGCCGCCGCGGGTTATGACGTTACCCTGGTCGGCAAAGCGCATCGCGACTCTCCGGCCCTCACCGGGCGGCCGTTCCGCCAGCACCGGCTCAACACCTGGTCCCGGCAGGGCAAACGATTCTATCTCGAATACAACCTGCGGCTCTTCTTCTACCTGCTATTCCAAAAGGCGGACGGCATCTGCGCCATCGATCTCGACACCATCCTGCCGGTATATCTCGTCTCACGCTTCCGGCGCATCCGGCGGATCTATGACGCGCACGAGCTGTTCTGTGAAATGCAGGAAGTGGTGACCCGGCCCTTTGTTTATAAAGTGTGGAAAAAAGTCGAGCGGCTTTGCGTCCCCCGGTTTCATCATGGTTATACCGTCAACGGGCTGATCGCGGCCGAATTTCACAAAATGTACGGCGTGGATTACGCCGTGATCCGCAATATGCCGCCGCTTCTCCCCGACCCGCCGGCTCCGCCACCCGCAGACCCTTCGCTGCCCGCCGGCCGCTTTCTCCTCTACCAGGGTGCGGTGAATGAAGGCCGTTGCTTCGAGATGCTCATCCCCGCCATGCGTTCGGTAAATGCCCCGCTGCTTATCTGCGGTGACGGCAACTTCATGAGCCGGGCCAAAAGTCTCGTAGCGGAACACGGTCTGGAACAAAAGGTGATCTTTAAAGGCAAGATCCGGCCCGACGAGCTTCGGACGATCACCCGCGCAGCCTACGCCGGCATCACCCTGTTCGACCGTCGCGGGATCAGCAATTACTATTCCCTTGCCAACCGCTTTTTCGACTATATCCACGCTGGGATCCCCCAACTGGCTGTGAATTACCCCGCTTACCGGGAAATAAACAATTTAGGGCAAGTCGCTGTTCTTATTGACGAGCCCGGCATCGGGGAGATAGCGGAAGCATTGAATAACCTACTGGATAATACCGGGCTGTATCTGACGTTAGTAGAAAACTGCAACGCGGTCAGGCTTCGCTATAACTGGCAGGAAGAAGAAAAAGTGCTGATCCGCATTTACCGGGAAATTTTCAAATAGAACGTGGAGAAACACCTACATATCGTTTGTCTTGATGTGCCTTACCCCGTGGATTATGGCGGGGTCTTCGACCTGTTCCATAAACTTCGCTGTCTTTTCTACGCCGGCGTAAAGGTCCATCTGCACTGTTTCGAATACGGCCGGGGTCACCAGCCCGTGCTCGATGAATACTGCGTTGAAGTGAAGTACTACGCCCGGCGCGAAGGACATAAGGGCTTCTCCCACCGGTTACCCTATATCGTCTGCTCGCGCAGCAACGGCGAATTGCTCGAACGCCTGCTCGAAGACGATTACCCCATCCTGCTCGAAGGGATCCATTGCACCTATTTGCTCAATGACGACCGGTTCGACGGCCGAAGGATCGTCCTCCGGCTGCATAACGTGGAATACCGGTACTACCGGCAACTCTATCTGGCGGAACGATCCCTGCTGAAAAAGATCTACTATCTGCACGAAAGCAACCTGCTCCGGCAATATGAACAACGTATCGCCACCAAAGTGAAGATCCTTGCCGTATCGGCGAGGGACAGCGAGATCTACCGGGAGGAATTCGGCGCCACGGATATCGAGACGCTCCCGGTCTTTCTACCCTTCAAGCAGGTGGAGAGCAAGGAAGGCACCGGCTGTTTCTGTCTTTATCATGGAAATCTTTCCGTCGCCGAGAACGAACAGGTCGTTGTCTGGCTGCTCAAAAAGGTCTTCTCACAGCTGGAAATGCCCCTGATCATCTCGGGAAAAAATCCTTCCGCCCGGCTCGAACGCCTCGCCGAGCAATACCCGCAAACCTGTCTGATCCCCAATCCCTCGGAGGAAGAACTGCACGACCTGATCGCCAAGGCACAGGTGAATATCCTGCCCTCGTTCAATTGCACCGGCGTAAAACTGAAGCTCATCAATGCGCTGTTCAACGGCCGGCATTGTATCGTCAACAAAGATGCGGTGGAAGGTACCGGCCTCGAAAGCATCTGTCACGTCGCCTGCAGCGCCGATGACCTCCGCTGTCATATTACCGAACTGTTTGCCCGGCCCTTCCGCCAAAACGATATCGAGGCAAGAAAAGAAGTGCTGGAAGGGGTATACGACCCCGAAGAAAATCTCGGAAAATTAATGAAGGCCTTCTGGTAGAGCGCTATTCGATGCTCAGGCTGGCATTATCGATCACCTGGCCCCGCTCGGTGCGCACCATCCGGGCCATGAACTTGTGGATCACCCGGTAGTCGTGGGTGGCCATCATGATCGTCGTCCCGTAGTCGCGGGAGATCTGGAACAGCAGCTGCATGATCTCGTCGGAGGTTTCCGGGTCCAGGTTACCCGTGGGCTCGTCGGCGAGGATCAGCTTCGGAG
Organism: Puia sp.; assembly: GCF_036500295.1. Taxonomy (NCBI): domain Bacteria; kingdom Pseudomonadati; phylum Bacteroidota; class Chitinophagia; order Chitinophagales; family Chitinophagaceae; genus Puia; species Puia sp. The sequence continues at coordinate 58,621 of NZ_DASYCH010000026.1, forward strand.
AATTGAGCAGGGCCCGCGCGATGTCCACCCGTTGCTGCTCTCCGCCGCTCATCTCGAACGGCATCTTGAACCCCTTGGCCTTCAGCCCCACTTTGTCGAGCACGTCGCCCACCTTCTCATCCATCAGCCGCACATCCTTCCAGCCCGTGGCCCGCAGGACGAATTTCAGATTATCATTGACGTTACGATCGGTCAGCAACTGGAAATCCTGGAAGACTACGCCAAGCGTCCGCCGCAGATAGGGCACCTTCTTCCAATCCATGTCCCGCAGGTTAAAGCCGGCCACATGCCCGTCACCTTCCCTCAGAAGCAGATCGCCATAGAGCGTCTTCAGCAGGCTTGACTTACCCGTTCCCGTTTTTCCGACGAGATACACGAACTCGCCTTTTTCCACGTTGAGATTGACGTCCTGAAGTATGAGATTGGTGCCCTGGTAGATGTTAGCATGCTTGAGTTCAACGATGATTTCGGCCATAGCAATTTAACAGCGGTGGATGTGTTTCCCAAAAATACCCATCCACCGCTGCTCGGCTAATGATGGGCCTTCGGCCAATGGACCTGTGGTCCATTGGGGCGGGGATGGGTTGATCCGCTGGCGAACAAAAATAGGGAAAATTTGACTTTATTACCCTTTTACTACCGGTTGTCCTCTCTTTTCGACAGTTGCCGGTGTCCCCTCGCCTCTGTCGGCCTTCAGCATCAGCCGAAGGGTGGAATCGTTGGCGAAATAGCTCACCATCCAGTTGATGAAGACGATGATCCTGTTTTTGACATTCAGCAACAGCATCAGGTGAACGAACATCCAGGTCAGCCAGGCAAAGACACCCTGGAAGGAAAGCCCCGGCAGATCGACGACCGCTTTGCGTTTTCCCACCGTAGCCATCGTCCCCTTGTTGTGATATTCGAATTCGACCCGCTGTTTTCCCTTTAGTTCCCGCTTGAAGTTCCCGGCAATATGCGCGGCCTGGGCATTGGCCACGTTGGCCAGCTGCGGATGACCGTTAGGGTATTTTGGCGTGGGCATGTACGCGATATCGCCGACGGCATAAACCCCGTCGAGACCTTCCACCTCGCCGAAGCGGTTCGTCTTGAGCCGGTTTCCCCGGACCATAACGGAAGTGGGCATGCCTTTGAGGACATTGCCTGTGACGCCCGCCGCCCAGATCAGGTTCCTGGCGACAAGCGTTTCCCCGGTCTTCAGCGTGACCGTGGTGCCGTCATAGTCTTCCACGGTTGTGCCCGTTCGCACGATAACCCCCAACTTTTCCAGGTATTTGCGGGACTTGATCCGGGAGGCCTCGCTCATCGAGTTAAGCGTATTGGGCGACCCTTCGATCAGATAGATCATCAGCCGCGAAAAATCGACTTCGGGATAATCCTTCGGCAGGATATTCTTTTTCATCTCGGCCATGGCGCCCGACAGTTCCACCCCCGTGGGGCCGCCGCCGACGATGACGAAGTTGAGCAGCGACTGCAACTCGTCCGGGCCTGCCTCGATCGTGTCTTCGAAGGTCTGCAGGATGCGGTTGCGCAACGCCATCGCATTGGGCACCGATTTCATCGGGAAGGAATTGGCGCGGATCCGCTCGTTGCCGAAGTAGTTCGTGGTACAGCCGATACAAAGTACAAGCCGGTGGTAGGCAATATCCCCCACCGATGTATGCAGCACTTTCTGTTCCACGTCGAGCTCTTCGACCTCCGCGATGCGGATGGTGACGTTGTGAGTGTGCTGAAAGACCTTGCGCAGGGGAAAAGAGATGCTGGCCGGTTCGAGCCGCGCCGTCGCCACCTGGTACATCAGCGGCTGAAACTGGTGGTAGTTGTGGCGGTCGATCAGATAGACCTCATAATCCGTATTATTGAGACTCCGCGCGAAGGTCAACCCGGAAAAGCCGGCTCCCACGATAACGACCCTTTGCCTTTTATTGTTTGGTGTTGCCATAGTATTGAAGTTTATATTGCCGATCCGGATGCAAAGTTACCGATAAGCCGATATACCCTCCCCTCAAATTTAATGCCCCGACCCGGCCGATCCTTGTACAAATCAAAGGGGCTCCGGTAATCTTACGATGACCGGCCACGCAAAATTACGAAATTGTCGCCGGTGCGTAATAGCTTCAGCAGACGTTGTTTATTTTGCCGGATCACAGCTATGCAATCCCGTTACTCATGGATTACCCATTATCGCAACTGCGCAAATATCACGAGCTGTCCGCCGCCTTTGTCGCGGACCTCGGGAAGAGAATAAGAAGGATCGAGGCGGCAAGGAATAATACAATTTTACTCAAAGGGGATATCTGCCGGAATCTTTATCTCATAGAGAAGGGAATGCTCGCCTGCTACGACGTGGAGGGCCCAAAAAAGTATTGCTCCTGGCTCATGACGGCGGGCGATTTTGTCACTGCGGTGGACAGCTTTAACAACCAGGTCATCTCCACGGAAACGATCGTTGCGGTCACAGAATGCGTACTCTGGGTCATAACGAGAGAGGACTTTGAGGAATTGACCCGGCTGTACCGCGAGTTTCAGGTCATCCGGCAGGTCCTGACGGATAAATACCATATTCAAAGCCGGGTCATGGACGCCAAACGCAAACGCCCGCCCGAACAGTTCTATGAGTATCTCGAAGCCAACTATCCCGCCATCGTCCGCGAGGCTCCCATCACCACCCTCGCATCCCTGATGGGCATCACCCGGACGACGCTCTATGAGATTATCCACCGGAAAAGATCATAACCACACCTTCCCGCCGGCGGGAACCTCGCCTTGCGTTCGATTTTGGGCGACCCCGCTGTTAGATTTTTAACACGTTCAACGTTAGGAATATTACTCTCTGACGTTCAGTCTATTACACACCCATTTCGTCCTTTCTTTACTCCCATTTGGTAGGTTTGTATCGTCCTTTTTTTCATTTCAAAAAATACAAACATGACCAGACTTTTCATCCTGCTGACAGGATACCTCCTGTTCGGCCAGCCAACCTACTCGGTTGCGCAAAAAAACGTCCAGCTCCAGCATTGTTGCGAGAAGATCATGAAGGCCGGTCCCTGGATCGGTTACCTCGGAGCCCATAGTGGAAAGATGCGGTTCCGCCTCCTCGGGATCTATAGCCACGGTTCCACGATTTTCTTCCTGCTGCGGCTGAACAACCGTTCGCCCCTCGACTATGACATCGACAGCGTCCGCTTTTGTATCGCGGAAAGGGCCCGTACCCTGCCGGCGGCGCCACCCGGAATTCTGCGTCCCGTCTATGTCTATGACAGCACGTCGACGGTACCCGGTTACCGGCGGGCGACGACCATCTATGTCTTACCGCGGTTTACGCTTCCGGCGGGCCGGCGGCTACAGATCATCCTCCGGGAACGCAACGGCGGCCGCCACCTGCGGATACAGACCGGCAATGCCGCCCTCATCAGGGCCCGGCTTATCTGAACGATCCTTATTCATCCATCAAAAAAACAAACAGTATGCAACAAAACAATCTCGATTTTCTAAACGAGAACCTCAAATACCTGGGATTTGGCGAGCGATCGTTGTTGAACCAGCATCTCGAAGCGCAGATACTCCGCGATCCTCCCTCCTTCGAGCTTTATACCGAAGCCTTCTACGAATCCGAAACAAAACTGGAAGCCAAACTCTGTTTCACCCGCTCGGCCAGGGACGATTTCTATTTCTTCAACAAATACGAAGCCTTGCTGCGCTATGCGGGCGAACCGGACAAGGACAGGAGACAGACCTTCTACATCAACAAGGGCCAGGGTATCACCTTCAAGGAAGCCTTCAACCTGTTGCAGGGAAGAGCGGTCTTCAAGCTCCTGACCAGCCGGGCAGGCATCCAGTATTCTGCCTGGATCCAGCTGAACTTCGGGGAGAAGGACAAACGGGACAATTACGTCTACTCCTATTTCCGCGGACATCGTTTCGACCTGGAGAAAGCCCTGGGCAAATACGTCATCCGGGAAATGGCCTTCGAAGACCTGCGCACCAACCTCTTCCGGTCGCTGCAGCGCGGCAATCTTCACCCGGTGATATTCGAGGGGCCGGAGTACAATGGGAAACATCTCATCGAAGCGAATCCCCTGCTCAATTCGATCAATATCTATCCCGCGGCAACGAGGGTCGTGGGTGCAGCCTGAGAAAGGATCATCTTTAAATCAACCGATATGTCAATCCAATCATACATCTTCCTCCATGCCCTCCCCGATTTCAGCCGGTTCCAGTTTAGAACGGGACAAAGCGGCGCCCTGCTGATCCAGATGCACTTTGTCCCGCTGCGGTCGGGTATCTATGACCTTAGCATCGAACAACGGCAATGGACCGATACCTTCTATCCTTATCTGTTCACCGAAGAGGACGCGAAGGGACTGATCAGCACCGTAGTCCAGGTGATCGAACTGTATACCGAGCAATATCCCTGCCGGGTCATCCGGCTGAAAGGGAATACGCTGCTGCAGACCGTGCTCTTCCGGGTTATCCTGCGCAGGCATCATGACCTCCTCAGCCCACTGTTCTCTATAGACAAAAACGGAGGAAAACGGTTCTTTCCTTTTCGCCGGAATGCAGGTGACAGCGTGTTCCTGCTCAAAAGAAGGCCAGATACCGTCTTACCATCCCAACTCATCCGGGCGAGTGTCAGGGCCCGCAGTCAGCTCTTCGGCAACTGGGTACACGTAGAACTGCACAAGGAGATCGGCGTCGGCGTTGGCGCGTAAGCTCAGCGCATAGTAAAGAAAAGGCCCGTGCCGAACCCGCACGGGCCTTCTTACCCGACTATTCAAAAAGATAAAGCGTTATGCAAGTACGGTGATCAATCCCTTGATGATCGCTCCCAGTTTCACGCCCTCGAATACCCTGGATTCCGTACTGCCATGCTGCAGTACCGATCTCTCGTGTGACCCAACACAAAGTTCGCACCCGTTGATGGAGGAGATGACCAGGCTCACCAGTTCGAAAAACTCCTTGCCCAACACCGGATTGGCCATGATGCTCATCTTGATACCGGCAGGCTGGTTCTCATAAAACTCCTTCTTCACAAAATGCCGAAACCGGTAAAAGATGTTGTTCGTGTTCATCAGCGACGTACACGCGATGATCTCGGCGATCTCGGCCTCGCTGGCACCCGCTTCCCGGGCAAGCCCGCCAAACGATTCCTGCAACAGCACGAACCGCTCATTGACGGCAACCGCCAGGGCCAGCAGCAACGCCTCCTTCCGGTTGAGATACTGCGAGTTGTTCAGCACATTCCCGACATTGATCTTCAGATCCTTGATAAACCGCGATTCAACCACCGCAAGGGCCTGCAAATTCGCCGAAGGCTCATAGTTCGTCAACCGGAGATCCGCCAGAAGGTTCTGCGCCGTCTCGTTCGGAATTAACGTATTTGTATCCATATTAATTCAGACTCAGCTGCTCCGTCAGCGTTTCTTCGCCCTTCTTCCAGTTGCAAGGACACAATTCGTCCGTCTGCAGCGCATCCAGCACCCGCAACACCTCCTGCACACTCCGGCCGACATTCAGATCATAAACACTCACCCAACGGACGATCCCCTGCGGATCGATGATAAACGTTGCACGATAAGCGATCTTCTCCTCGGTATCCAAAATGCCCAGCTCTTCGGCCAGCGACTTGGACGTATCGGCCAGCATCGGGAACTTCAGATCCCGCAGATCGCTGTGATCCCTTCTCCATGCGGCATGCACAAACTCGGAATCCGTCGAAGCGCCGATCACCACCGTATCCCGGTCGGAGAATTCGCTGTTCTTCTTGTTAAACTCCGCAATCTCCGTCGGACAGACAAACGTGAAATCCTTCGGCCACCAGAACATAACCGTCCATTTGCCCTTCGCGGCGCCATACTCTTGGGTGATCTCCGTAAACTCCTTTCCTTTCTCGATCGATACTACTGCCTTCTTTTTGAACGCAGGGAACTTTTCGCCAATTGACATAACTCTGTTGGACATATACTTGATTTGTTTTTAAACGGTGGAAAAATAAAGAACAGATCGTTCGTAAGGCGGGCAATCGTCACAATTGTGAACGCAAAAATAACCCATTCGATGATAGAGCATCATCGCATTTTTCTATAAACTCATAGAGAATATCTATCAGCCTCCAGACCCCGTTCGTCCACGGCTTCTTCATTCGCACCCAGCGGCCGCTCCGCTTTCAGGGTGAGTTGTACAAGGATCGTGATCAGCAGTCCAAACCCGATCATCATCCCAAACGCCCCGCGCAGCCCGGCCGCCTGCGCCACCGAACCGACCAGCGGCGGCACGATCAGGAAACCCAGATACCCCACCGTCGACACCGAGGCAATCGCTGAACCGCTGCTCATTCCTACCGAACGCCCCGCCATGCTGAAGACCATCGGAATAACACAGGACACTCCAAACCCCGTCAGGATAAAGCCCAGACCCGCCGTCAGCGGATAGGGTAACCCAACGGCAATCGATAGCCCGGCCGCGATCAGCGTACCGCTATAGGTCAACATCCCCCGGATCCCGAAGCGGTGCGCCAGCCGGTCCCCGGTAAACCGGCCCAGCGTCATGGCGATCATATAAACGACAAAGCCCAGGGTCGCCACGGCCTGGTTGGTGTGCACGGCCTTACGGAAATAGATCCCGCTCCAGTCGATCATCGTTCCTTCACAGGCCATCGAAGCAAAGGAGATAAGCCCGTATTTGACAAGCGTCCGGTCCGGCAGCGCAAACCAGGGTTGCCGTTCCCTTGGCGCCGGCTGCTGGCGAAGCGTCCCGGGAAAAGCATAGAGACAGATCGCCGTCAGTGCCACACCCACGGCTACGAAATGCCAGGCCGGCAGGACAGAGAAAGAGACCATCAACGACCCCACCCCGGCCCCCGCAAAACCCGCCAGGCTCCAGATGCCGTGAAACCGCGCGATAATCGACCGGTCATACAAAGCCTGCACTCCGATGGACTGGGCATTCACCGAGATATTCATCAGATTTCTGCTGCACCCGAAACAAACCAGCGCGATGACCAGTTGCCAGGGCTGGGTGGCAAAACCGATGGCGCAAAGCATGAGATTGAAGAACAGAGCGCCGATGATCATGATCCGCCGGCTGTCAAAGCGGCTGAGCAGCACGTTGGTTAACGGCAAAGTCGCCATCAGGCCCACCGGAAGGGCGAAAAGCACCGCTCCCAGCCCGGCCTCGTTCAGATGAAGGCGCTGCTGAATGGTGGGGATCCGTGAGGCCCAGGTACTGAATCCGAACCCCGATACAAAGAAAAAGAGGGTAACCATCAAACGTGTTCTGGCGATGTGCATCCGCCAAAAATACCAAAAAGGAAGAGGCCCCGCAAAGCGGAGCCTCTCTTTATTAGTGGATGGGATAAATTAGTTAAAATCGTTTTTCAGCCGGATATACTTGCCCAGGTCCTTCGACACAAACCCCTTCTCCTTCATCTTCGAGACATACTCCGCATTCACCCCGGTGGACTTCAGCATCCCGAGCATATTCATGGGGATATGGTCAAACCCGATCTTGTTGAACTCCCTGACGAATTCCGGGGTAACCCCGATCGCCTTCAGGTTGACGAGTTCCCGGGCCGACATATCTTTATAACCGAGATCCTGGAAACCCTTGATGAACTCGGCTGAAACATGCTGCGAATACATCGAAAACAGCTGGTTGCGGTCGAGATTGGAATATCCTGCGTTGCGCAGGGAAGCGATATACGCGCTGTCGATGTGCATTGACTTATAGGAGATGACGTCCCTCACCGGGATCACCTCGTTGTCCCTGGTCTTGCCAAGCGACCGGAGATAGGCTCCATCGATGTGCTGCGATTTCAGGGAAAGCAGTTCGCGCAACTGAAGATGATCATAGCCTGCGGCCTTCAGCTCGTCGACATAAGCCCGGTCGATACGCAGCGATTTCAGGGAGATCAGGCTACGCGGGTTGTCCAGGTCGGCGATCCCCGTCCCCTGCCAGTATTTAATGAAATCCTGGTCGATATGTTGGGCGGCGCAGCTGATCAACTCATGCGTACTCAGATGCGGGAAGGCGTGTTGAAGCATCAGGACATAATCTTTTTTGACATTGACGGTAAAGAAAGCAAACCGCCGGCCATCCAGATCATCGATGCCCATCTCCTTCAGCGCCTTGAAATAGGCCTCATCGGGGGTGAACCGGAAATGCCCAAACCCTTCCTGCCCGTCGAACTGTCCTTTGAAGGTGATGGTCCCGGCCTCGCGGGTAAGCTTGAACTCCACATTCCCCTGTCCCGGATAGGGATTGAACTCGCTTTTTTCCACCCCAAAGGAATTGTTCCAGGAGCCGTTCTCGCTTTCCCTTTTCAGTTCGAACCGGATCTTGGTGTCGCTCGAAAAAGAAGTGGCAAACCAGGCGCCTTCCAGCAGATCGGTGTCCCCGGCGATGCGGATATCCCCCACGTTCACGTCGACATTGGGTTGGACCTTAACCATCGGCATAGTCATCTCCATCCGGAGCTTCTTATCCATCTCCATGTTGAGCTTTACATTCTCCAGGTTGATCTTTACCTCGTTGAGCTTTACTTTGGTAGTCGCGGCCATATCCAGCTGCGCTATTTGCTCCTGCGCGAGCTTTTCGTTCATCGCTGCCCTCGCCTCTAAGCTGGTATCGGCCGAGCCCTGCGTCATATGCAAGGCCTCATCGAGATATTTTTGTTGCGCCAGCGTTGCGTCATCCGCCCGGTCTTCGCGGCGTTCGCTTCCCGTGGATAGGGCGGGTCTTTCAACGCCGGCCAGGGAATCGTGACGCAACCTGCTGCTGTCGTTCCGGGGTTTCTTTGTCGTATCCGCAAGGGCATCGGCCCCCGGTATGGACTTCTCTGTACGGATCCGGGTGCCGCCATCTCCGGCAAGCGGGCCGTTATTTTGCACGGCGCCATAGGCGGCCGGTTTGTTCAGGGCGCAGACAAGGCCCGTCAAAAGAGGGATCAGGAAAAAATATTTCCACACCGTATGCAGTGAACTTTGTTTGCTGTTCATCATAACGATACGTCGTTTTAAGAGTGATTGATTGTAATTGTTGGTAATACTGAAGGGCAGATGCGGCGCCGACACCCTGAGCAGGCTCAGCTGATAGGCCGATCGTTCCACATCCCGGTGTTCCAGCACGCTGGCGTCGGTCAGGAACTCCAGGTTGTTCTCCACTTCCCGGCGATAAAGCCAGGCAAACGGGTTGAACCATTGCAAAACGACAGCCATCTCCGCCAGCAGGATATCCAGCGTGTGACGACCGCTTACATGTGTCTTTTCATGGATAAGGATCTGATTGTACGTGTCCCAGTCATAATTGGCGGGGTTGATAAAAATGGTGTTGCCAAAAGAACAGGGCGCGCGGTTCCCGCTGATCTCGACGATCCGAAACCGGCCGTCCCGGATCACCGGCCGCGCATACGACTGGTAAAGCAGGACCACCACCTGTAAAAGGAAATTCCCGCCAAACACGACAAGCCCGAACAGATAAAGGTAAAAGAGCCATTGCAGCACGGGCAGCAAGCCATCCAGCCGCGTACCCGCGCCGATAGTCGACGCCACTCCCGCGTCCGGGGTTGTCGTCTCCTTTGACCTGTCCGCTGTCAATCCCGTCCCAATGGCTGTCACCTCCTGCTTTAGCAGCTTTGTTCGCCGCCTGGCGGCCGCCGTGTGGCGATGCACCGGCGCCGTGGGCTCCGAAACCGCCGGCTTCCAGTCGTTGATCACCATATCCGGGACAGGCTCCGCCCTCTGCGCAACCGGTGGCGCCACCGGCTGGTCCGATCTCACCCTCCAGCTGTCCCGCAGGCTCCAATCTCTGGGCGCCGGCAGCAATGGAAGGGTGAAGGATATGGCAAGACAGCCCATCAGCGTCCACCGGTTCAGCTGATAAAAGGTCTCCTTCTGCAGAAGGAGCTTATAAAACAGGAAGCACACCGTCGTGATGACCGTGACATGCAGGATATAAGGTATCATTTCTTCTGGGATTGAATGAGTTCCAAAAGTTCGTTTAATTCTTCCCGGGAGATCTTCTGCTCCTTCGCGAAGTACGCCAGCATTCGCGGGTAGGAGTTGTTAAAATACTTCTGGACGATATCATCAAACGCGAGGTTCTGGTACTCTTCTTTCGACACCACGGGGAAATACTGAAAGGTGTTGCCAAACGTCTCATGGCTTAGAAAGCCCTTTTCTTCCAGGATGCGAACCATGGTCGCAACGGAATTATAATGCGGTTTGGGTTCCGGCAGTTGGGCGATGATCTCCTTTATAAAGGCCTTTCCAAGATGCCAGCAAGCCTGCATTATCTGCTCTTCCCGTTTGGCTAATTTCTGCATGATCGATATTTTCATCCAAGCTACTACTAATCGATTAGTTTTCCAACTAATTCATTAGTTTTTTGAAAAAAAAATCCTGCTATACAAAATGCTATAGATTAATTGGAATAAATTTGATATGTGCATCAACAATCTTTAGCAATGTTTGACACCCGCCAAAATATTGCAGTAAAGACCTTGCCGCTGACTGATGAGAACGAATTGCTAGCCCGTGTAGTTGAAGGTGACGAACGAGCCTTTGGCACCATTTTCCATCATTATCGTCGGAAGATCTACTCCTATGCGTTCCATCTGTCCGGCGATGCTGTACAGGCGGACGAACTGGTTCAGGAAACCTTCCTGAAAGTCTGGCTCCATCGCGAAAAGCTCCCGCAAATCCTCCGCTTTGACAATTATCTCTTTACCATCGCCCGCAACCAGGTGTTCGATATGCTCAAAAAGATGGCGAAGGAAGCCGAGTTCCGTAAACAGATAGCGGGCCTGCTCGACCCCGAAGCCAACCCGGTGGAAGACCAGCTCCTCAGCCGCGAGAATGAGCTGCGTCTTCAGCACGCGCTGGATCAATTGCCACCGCGGCAGCGGCTCATCTTCACGCTCAGCAGACATCAGGGCATGAAACACGAGGAGATTGCCGAGCAGCTGCAAATCTCCCGTCATACCGTCAAAACCCATTTGGTGCAGGCGCTAAAAACGTTGCGGAGTGTTTTGCGCTTCCCGGCCGATGGCCTGTTGCCTACCCTGCTGCTTCTTTTGACGCACCATTTGTGCAGTTAAAAAAAATTTCCCGATCGACTACTCCTCTTCCGGCGTTTTCCAGTCTTCAGTGCGAAAGCCGCTGCTAACCTTATTTATATGGAAACATCCCAACGATTGGCTTACCTGTTCCGCCGGTACGTGGAAAAAACCGGTACCCCAGGGGAAAAGGAAGAACTTTTCCATCTGATCCTCAATGCGGAACACGATGATACCCTTCGCCGGCTCATCGCCGAAACCTGGAATGAAGACCATCCCTCCTATCCCCAGGACAAGTCCCGCGCCGACAGCATCCTCCGCGAGATCCTCACTCACCGGGCCTCCGAACCTCCCCCGGCGGCCTCAACGACCACCCGACCACCCCTTCCCTCCGCCTCGTTCAACAGAAGCCTTCGCGCTATCCTGTTCAATCGCCGGGCGGCTTCCATCCTCGGTATCGTCCTCCTTTCTTCCCTAACCTTCCATCTTTTTCACCGTTCAAAAGGCTCTTCGATCGAACATCTCCCCCCACCTGCCGTAGCCGCGCAAACCCCGCCGGCCGACCGTTGTATTACCCTACCCGACGGCAGCAAAATTCTGCTGCACAAATCAGCCCGGCTCGACTATCAGTCCGGCTTCACGACAAAAACCCGCGAAGTAACCCTTCACGGAGAAGCCTATTTCGACATCCACAAAGACCCCCGGCCCTTTATCGTTCACACCGGCGCCGTCCGTACCATCGTCCTCGGGACCGCTTTTAACATCAACGCCAACAACGAACGCGACATCGTCATCACCGTTACAAAAGGAAAAGTAAAGGTGGAGAACGCCAAGGGCGAGTTCAGCATCCTGCGCCGCGATGAACAGCTCCTGGCAGACTCCACCCATCTGAAGAAAACCCAGGTCAACCTCGGGGTAGCCCTCGCCTGGAAAAAAACCTGGCTCCTGTTTAATGATGTGACCATGCGCGAAGCGATGGACACCCTGGCAAGACGTTATCATTTGAATGTCTCGTTTGCCAACCCCGCCGCAGAGAATTGCCCGGTGACCGCCACCTTCAATGGCGAAGAACCACTCGGTGCAATAGTCAATGTACTCTCGAAGATCAACAACATGGATTTTACCATCGACCATGATCATGTCCTGATCAAGGGAGAAGGATGTAAATAAAAACTGCCCCGGCTGGAACCCGGAGCAGTGGTTAAGGATGCCTTTCTGTTTGACAAGGAGGTATCCCGTTTTAAACAAGTTTGCGTCATTTAAAACTATCAAAACTATGACATTTTTAGAATTGTCAGCGTTTGAGCGCCCCTGCCTGGAAACAGGGCGCCGCCAACTGCTTTCCCAAATCCCAAAACGATTGCTGTATTGTATGCGGATCAGTATCATCTTTCTTATTTTGTCTCTCTCCGGTGCCCAACTGCTAAGCGCCCGCGACGCCAGCGGCCAGGACATCAACAAGGTCTTTATCTCTCTGGAGCTTAAAGATGAAACCCTGCTTTCCGCGCTGGACAAGATCCAGCGGATGACCCCGTTTACGTTCGCGTACAACAAACGGGAGGTCAAGCGCATACAAAACCTTACCATGCCCGGGTCCAACCGGTCGGTCAACGCAATCCTTTCCATGCTTCTGCTTCACACCGATCTCCGTTACGAACAGGTCGGCAGTACGATCGTCATCTCCCCTGCCCGGCAGGAAGCGCTGCAGGCGCCACAGGTGGAGGAACCGTTAAAAGACGACCGTTCCGCCGCCGAGACCGCCGAGGAGCCGAAAAGAGGGCCCATTACCGGTACCGTTACCAACGAACGGGGCGAGGCCCTGTCCGGCGTTTCGGTCACCATCCATGGGACAACCACCGGCACCACCACGGATGCTTCCGGCCATTTCAAGCTGACGGTCCCAGATGGCGGTGCGACCGTCGACTTCTCTTCCGTTGGCTATAAGCTGAAATCCATCAACACCGGGTCGCAAACCGTCTTCAATGTCGTGTTGGAGGAGAATATCAAAGGCCTCAACGAGGTCGTGGTCATTCCCTACGGTACCGCGAAGCGGTCCGACCTGACTGGAGCGGTGGCCAGTATAAAGGGCGATCAGTTGTTGGACCGGCCGGTTCCCAACGTCAGCCAGGCCCTGGAAGGAAAGATCGCCGGGGTCGACGTCATGATCAACAGCAGTGCGCCCGGCCAACCGGCGAAGGTCCGGGTCCGGGGTATCGGGTCCATCAACTCCAGTCTCGACCCACTGTATGTCGTGGACGGGGTCGCCGGGGTCGATATCAATACCATCAATCCCCATGAGATCGCTTCGCTCGAAGTCCTCAAGGACGCGAGTTCCACCGCCATCTACGGTGCCCGTGGTGCCAACGGCGTTATCATGGTTTCCACCAAACGCGGAGTAAGAGGCAATACAAAAGTCGCCTATGACGGAAACGTCAACCGCTCCGACCTGAACCGTCATGTGAGAACGCTCAACTCCGACGAGTTCATCAATGTGTACAACCAGTCCTTTGTCAATGCAACCAACTTCGATCCGCTGGGCGGCACCTGGGCTCCGCCGGTAGCGCTGAACCATGCCAACTTCCCCCTGCTGTTCGACGCCAGCGACAAACCGCTGTACAACACGAACTGGGAAAAGGAGACCTACAAACCGGCGTACTCTTACGATAATTTTGTCAATATCCAGGGCGGGAACGAGAAAACGCTGTTCAGCGGCAGCCTCGGTTATCTGAATCAGCAGGGGCTGATGGTAGAGTCCTGGTTCAAACGGTATTCCGGCAAGTTCACGCTGGAAACCGATGTCAACAACTGGCTGAAATTCGGCGGCAATCTCTCGGTCATCCAGAGCACACAGCGATTGGTTTCCGACAACAACGGCGGCCTGAATGTGCCCCGCGCGGTGGCGGAAGAAGTGCCGATCCTGCCCGTCAAATACCCCGACGGCACCTGGGCCGATAACTACAATATCGCGGGTCTGGAGGGCGCTCCGAATCCGGTACATACCGCTACCGATCGCTACACACTCAACAATACGCTTCAGTCCCTGGGGGATGCCTACTTCGTGGTGCATCTGACAAAGGAGCTGGATCTCAAGAGCGATTTCGGCGTGTATCTGAATCAGCAAAAGAACAACTTCTACAGTTCTACCGAACTCCAGCACCTTTCCTATGACCAGGGGGGAGTAGCCAATGTCAGCGCCAACACGAACAATTATTGGCAAACGGAGAACTATCTCACCTGGAACAAGCGGATCAACGACCGCCAGCATCTCACCGCCCTGCTCGGTGCCTCCTGGTTAAAATTCAAGTCGGAAACCGTTCTCGCCGAAACGCAGAACTTCATCAACGACTTCTTCCAGTGGGATTACCTGGCTGCCGGTTCCGTTCGCAGCAACTCTACTTCCCAGGACTATACCTGGAGCATGAACTCCTATTACGCGCGTATCAACTATGATTTCGACAGCAAATACCTGATCACCGCAACAGCTCGCTATGACGGTTCGTCCAAGTTCGGTAAGAACAACAAATACGCTTTCTTCCCCTCTATCGGCGCGGCCTGGCGCATCTCGGAAGAGGATTTCATGAAGAGCAGCAAGTTCATCAGCTACATGAAACTGCGGGGCAGCTTCGGGTACTCGGGTAACCAGGAGATTGGTCAGTACCAGTCGATCCCGCAGATCCAACCCAACCTTACAGTGATTAACAATGCCAACCAGTCTACTTTGCTGCCGCAGTATATCGGCAATCCCAACCTGAAATGGGAGCGGTCGCAGCAGGAAGACGCCGGTTTGGAATTCGGTTTATTGGATTCCCGCATCCAGGGTAACATCGACGTCTACCGCCGTACGACAAAAGATCTGCTCCTGCAGGCGCCCATTCCCTGGTCCGCCGGTATGAATAATGCCAATGTTTATCAGAATGTCGGCAGCGTCCGCAACACCGGTTTGGAGATCAACCTCAATACGGTGAACGTTAAGACGAAGGATTTTACCTGGACGACCAATTTCATCTTTGCGACCAACCGGAACAGGATCCTGAAGCTGAACGACGGCAACGCCGACATCTTCCCCGGTCCCAACTTCCTCGGTCAGACCAACGTACTGCGGGTTGGCCAGCCGATCGGGTCGTTCTACGGCATGCACCGGATCGGCACCTATGGCAGCAATGAAGCCGCTGATGCCGCATCGCATGGCCTGCACGTAGGGGACCGCAAGTACATTTATAATAAGGACGGCAGTCCCTATTACAGCATCATCGGCCGCGCCTATCCGAAATGGACCGGTACGTTCAGCAGCACCATCGATTATAAAGGCTGGGATTTCACCTTCGATATCCGGTTTGTACAAGGGGTGAATACCGCCGCTACGTTCAAACATTCGTCTGAAGACCGCCAGACTATCGCCAACAGCCTGGCCACCGTGCTGGATGGCTGGACGCCCAACCATCAGAACACGATGATCTCCGAGATCCGGAGTTACAAGTTTGCCCAGGACTCGCACTTCGATACCTGGTGGGTGGAGGATGGCTCCTTTATCCGCGGCCAGAACTTCGTATTGGGCTATACCATTCCCGACAGGACGGTGCGGAGCATGAAGCTGACGAAGATCCGCGTCTATGCCAGTGTACAAAATTTGTTCCTTTCGACCAAATACACCGGCTATGATCCGGAAGTGGACACCTATTTCAGCGCCTATGGCGGAAATGCCGGTTTCTCCCAGAACCTCGACTTTTTCCCTTATCCCCGTCCCCGGGTGTGGACCCTGGGTGCGACCGTAGGCTTTTAATTGGCAACACAAAAAAAATTACAATGATGAAACGTATTAAGATAATATTGTTCGCTTCCCTGGTTTTGGTGGGCGCCTCCTGTAAAAAATTCCTCGAGGAGCATCCAACCAGTTTTTTGCAACCGACCAGTGATTTCGGAAGCTTCAAGGCCGCCCGCGCCATGGCCAATGCGCCCTATGCTCAGCTGCAGGGTACACTCGCGGGTCAAGCCTCCTCATATGGCGGCAACACCTGGGACCTGATGGAGTTCATGACCGGCAAGTCCAATAGCGATCTCGGGCAGACCGGTTTCGTCAACTATCAGACCCTGTCGTACAACACCACTTCGTTCTATTTCGACACCTGGTGGCAGCGGATGTACCTGGGCATCGGGGACGCCAACCTGGCGATCCAGACGATTCCCACCATCAAGGCCATCGGCCTCACCGACAGCGCCAAGACCAATATGCTGGCGGAAGCCCGTACGCTTCGTGCGCTGTTCTATTTCTTCCTGGTGCGGATGTATGGCGACGTTCCGAACGTCACGACTGTGCCCACGGATATAGGGACGCTGAAGGTGAAACGTTCGCCCGCCAAGAACATTTACGACAGTATCATTATTCCCGACCTCCAGTATGCCGCCAATTCCAGCCTGCCCTGGCACGACAATACAGGGTTGGTCTCGAGGGGTGCCGTAAATGCTATTCTCGCCGATGTGTATCTCACCTATGCCGGCCAGCCCATCAATGGCGGCGCGAACTATTATTCCCTGTCCGCGGCCGTTAGCAAGGCCGTGATCGACAATGGCGGATATACCCTGTTCCCCGAGTATAAGGACATGATCAATCCCGCCAACAAGAACAAAGGTGAGTTCATCCTTCAGGTACAATATTCCGCCGCCGCTAACGTCAACAATCCGTTGACGGCGCTTACGATCCCCAACTACTCCAAGATCTCCAAATATTCGGACGAGTACGGCTCTGTTTTCCCGACGGACCAGTTTCTTGCTTCCTACCCTGCCGGCGACAAGCGAACGCAGGAACGTCAGTTCTATTACAGCCAATATCCCAATATAGATGGTACCGGGAACGTCGTTTTCCCGCATCATTATATCTACAAGTGGTTCGACTCGGTGGCGGTGAGAAGCACGGCCAAGTCCGATCTCAACTATACCCTCTACCGGCTGGCGGATGTCTATCTGATGTATGCGGAGGCTTCCAATCGCGCCGGCGGCGGGCCAAATGCCGATGCGATCAAGTATGTCAATGCGATCCGCGCCCGCGCCAATCTTATGCCGACCGGCGCCCTGTCGCAGGACGCCTTCGAGCACGAGGTCTGGCTCCAGCGTTACTTCGAACTCGCCTTCGAGAACAAGATGTGGTTCGACATGTTGCGCACCCGCAAAGTGCACAATGATGTCACCGGCAACTGGGACGACTTCGTCGGTCACAAGACCGTCTGGGGCGCCACCTTTACCACCAACCAGCTACTCTTCCCTGTGCCGAAGCAGGAGACGGATGTCAATCCCAACCTCCTTCCCAATAATCCGGGTTTTTAGCATTTCCCGGAACGCCGCCCCGCGCGCGTGTGGGAACCGCCCGGCCGTCCGCACTGCTTCGCCTGCCCCTGGCACCGCGGGCAATGCCCCCGCGCCCGGCCCTTCTCCGGGTCTCTACCCCGCGCAGATCCGGCGGTTTGTTGATGCATCCATCAGAGGTGGGGGAATGGCGACCACCGGCGCCCGCGCCGGCCCGTGTCGTCGTTCCCCCTTTTTTTTCGATTCCGGCGGGCGGCCCTCCGCCACTCAGCCCTACGCGGCCGGCCTCGGTCCTACCCGGTCCGCGGCCAGCGGAATCCGGCTATCGCCCCTCTCCCGCTCTCGCCGTTCAGCCCTTCGCGGTCCGCTTTATCGACAATCGTACCCTACGCTTTCCCCGCATTGCCGACTCAGCCATCACCCTGCCCCACGCTTGCCATTCGCTGGCCCGCATCTCGGCGTTCCCGGTTCCCCCGCTTTCCACATTGCTGCGAAAATGTTGATAACCACTCCTTCCCGTGGAAAAATAATCGCCGTTTTTTTTGCCGTCATTCCATTTTACCCTATTTTTGCACTCCCAAAAACACGGTTCCCGTGTCGCGGGTAGGATTCCGTAGCTCAGTTGGTAGAGCAATACACTTTTAATGTATGGGTCCTGGGTTCGAGTCCCAGCGGGATCACGAAGCCGTCCGACGATAGTCGGCCGGCTTTTTTGTTTGGTGGCGCGCGAACTCGTTCGCAGGCGCGGACGAACGAAAAAGCCGCAGCACGCGATAGCGGGCTGGGAGGCTTCGGGCTTGCTCAATGCGGAGGGGCAACCGAAGCGAAGCGTAGGTAATCCCAGCGGGATCACGAATAGCGTTCTTCGGAACGCTTTTTTATTTTCGGTACTGCTCAGATTCAACGCGTTGTGTTAAATCTCGTATCAAATGGATAAAAACCGGCGCCATCCATTCGTGTACCTATTCGTGTACCTCCCGTCTTTTCTACCTTTACAGGTACACGAATCGTCTGAAAGCCTCGACTGATAAGGGTTTGCAAAGATGATTTTTCATCAAAAACCAAATCAATATGAGCAGATCACTTTCCATTCTCGTGTACCTGAAGCGGCAGAAAAAAGATGTCGATGGCAAAATGCCCTTGTACGTCCGCGTGACCATCGACGGCGCCAGCTCCGACTTCACCCTCACACGCAGACTTCTGGCCGCTGAATGGAGCCAGCCGAAACAAAAATGTATTGGGAAGTCTCCCGAATGCCAATCCCTCAACGCCCGGATCGCCAAGGTCCGCGGCGATCTAACCACTCTATTTGATCGATTCCCCGTGCAGGAAGTCGTCAAGGCCAAACAACTGATCAACCTGTACCATGGCGCCGACCTCGAAAAGGAACAACAGTTGAAAAAGGACTCCCAATACCATCAGCGAGTCCTCGCTATCATTGAGCAATACCTGGCCCTTAAGAACAAGCAGAAAAAAGCTCTTACAAAAGCGGGCGCCGGCCCCCACCCCGACCGCATAGCCGAGGAATTCGACGCCCTTGTCCGGTCGATCGAAGACTTCCTCCAGCAATCCCGTACCTGGATGGACGACGCGGTTGTCGAAAAGACTTTGATGGATGCCCAGTATACGTTTCTGCTGAAATTCCTCTACAAAGTTCTGAAGGGAACAGCATCGCATGAGACCTTTCGAAAATGGGTCAGCACGAAGAACACCTTCCTGGGCTTTCTTCAGTACCGGTACAAAGCCGACGATCAGTTGTTGAAAGGCGTCCCGCTAAAATTCGCCGTCGATCTGCATGAATATCTGACCCTGACTAACTCCATCGGCAATAACGCCGCCATGAAGTATATCAAAAATCTGAAGCAGGTGATCGACGACGCGGTTGTCCAGGGCTGGTTACCCCAAAATCCACTGGAATCGTTTAAATGCACCTACGTCGATCCTGAACGGCAGGCCTTGACCCTCGACGAGATTGCCAGGGTAATTGCTCACGACTTCAACAATGCGCGGCTGAGCGAGGTCTGCGACGTATTTATCTTTTGCTGCTTCACTGGATTTGCTTATCAGGAGGTATACAACCTCCGGCCCCGGGATCTGAGCATCGGCATTGATAAGAAGAACTGGATCAACACCAATCGCAACAAGACGAAAAACCCGGAATTCCTGCCACTTCTGCCCATTGCCGACGATCTGATCCTGAAATACCGATCACATCCGTATTGTATCAAGTACAAAAAACTGTTGCCGGTGAACAGCAACCAGCGATTCAATGAATACCTGAAGGAAATCGGCGCCCGCTGCCAAATTGAACTCGAACTGACCACCCACACCGCCAGGCACACATTCGCGACTACCATCGCCATCGAGCACGATATCCCGCTCAAGATCGTCAGCACCATGCTCGGCCACCGCACCCAACGCACTACGGAGATCTATGCCCGTGCCAGCAAGCCCGCCATTAGCCGGCACATGAGCGCCTTACAGGAAAAGCTATTTGGTGATGGCCGTCAGCTCCAGGTGAACAACCAATCGTATTCCATCGATCCCAACCTGCCTGAAAAGAATACAACCACGAAAGCCCGCGCCGCCACGAAGTAGCAAAACAAAATGGGCCGCAACCCGGCCCATCTTTCATCTCTTTTCGATGTTCAGCTCCACCAGCTTTTGGACATCCTCGTTTTTATACAGGAACGTCCCCCCAACCCTCGAAAAAGGAAGGATGCCCTTAGCCCGCAGCCGGTGCAATGTCCCGGCCGAAATCTTCAGCAATTTCCGCACTTCGTAGCTCTTGAGCCATGGCTGCGCTGGGTCCGGGCGCTTAATCACTTTCGTCAAGTCCGCCAATAATATTTGCCGGAAATTATCCAAGTCCTCCTTCGTCACTATTTCCACTTTCATGACGCCAAAATTACCTCCTCTATTCCAACAAAACTATAGAGGCAATAATGCCTCTATCAATTTGCTTTGCAATCCTCTAAATCCGAAATATTTGCGGGTTTGGGAATCAATTCTGGTGAAAAAGGTTATCTTTTTGACATGATTTCCGACGACGATTGGCGCCTCACCGGTCAGGAGGCCTATCTTACGAACGCGGTTTTGTATTTCCAGCGTTGGGCGACCCTTGACCCCACATGGGATCATGATCATTGTGAATTCTGCTTTGCTGAATTTTCGGATCGATATCCGGATTGTCTAACGGAGGGGTATACGACATCTAATTTGTATCGGTGGATATGTGCAGATTGTTTTGTTGATTTTAAGGAGCGATTTGGATGGACTGTGGAGCAGCGGTAGCCACCGACAATGTCACTTGATTGTCCATGACTGGTAGATCGGTTATGGGTAGGACAAATTAAATCCTTATCCTGGCTTTCCCGAAGAATTCAGACAACGAATTCGCAATTTTGATCATTCCCATTGCTTCGATCTCTGTTCCGACATCACTTACATCATGGTAAACCTGGTAGACAGAAGGGTTATCTCCTTCCGCCACTTTCATGAAATACGGATCTCCGCCACCGGTGGGATCAATCGCCAAGCACGCATAGCCCAGGTCCGTAATAGCCAGCCCTGGGTAGCACTCCACCGATTCAGAATAGATATTATTAGCAGTGGCTATTTCAATCGGACA
>NZ_DASYCH010000027.1:0-7022 GCF_036500295.1 Puia sp.
ATTGTTCTGGTCAAACTGGGTGGTGGTTTGCGAGGCATTGGCCGCGTTGGCGACGACACCGGTGCTGAGCAGGGCGGTACGGAGGGCCTCATAGTGGCGATCGAGCGAGTCGGTATTGATCGGGACTGTGATCAGCCCGGCCCGGTCATAGCCGATGAGGCGATCTTTTGCAAACTGGATCTGGCGGAAGATGACGATCGTGCCGATGATAAGCGAGAGGGAGATGGAGAATTGCGCGACAACGAGGACCTTTCGCGGCGTGCTTGCGCCGCGACCTGCTTTGAAAGCGCCTTTGAGGACTTTCACCGGCCGGAAGCCGGACAGATAGAAGGCGGGATAGCTGCCGGCCAGCAGACCGGTGATCCCGGTGAAGGCCAGGGACAGGGCCCAGAAGGTGGGACTGCTCCAGGGGATCGTCATGGGTTTGTCGGCGAGGCTGCTAAACAGGGGAAGCGACGCCGCGGCGAAGACGATCGCAAGGACAAAGGAGATAGCGGCGAGCAGGATCGACTCGCCGAGGAACTGAACGATCAACTGGCTTCGCAGCGAACCGATGGTCTTGCGGATGCCGACCTCCTTTGCGCGTTGTTCGCTGCGGGCCGTGGAGAGATTCATGAAGTTGATACAGGCCAGCAACAGCACGAAGACGCCGATGATCCCGATGAGGCGGACGAAGCCGATGCGCCCGCTGCCGGCGTTGTCGTTCTCGTTATAGTGCAGGTACAACTGTTCGAAGGGGAGTACGGTGTAGGTCTCGTAGTCTTCTTTGACGTAGGGGGTGCAGAGATTCTTTATGCGGGCCGTGGCCTGTTCAGCGCTAGTGTTGCCGGCAAGGCGGGCGAACATCCGCGAGTTATGGTTGAGAAAATCGGTGTTGTCCCTGATGCCCCGGACGTTGTCGTTGCCGAGGGAAATAAGAAAGTCGATGTCGTGGAAGCTGCTGTTTTCGGGTAGGTCCGCATAGACGCCGCCAACGGTGAGGGGTACACGGTTGCTCCATTTGAATATTTTGCCTACCGCATTTTCGCTGCCATAAAGGGCGATGGCCGTGTTCCGGGAAATGATCGCCGTAGACGGGTCGCGGAGGGATTCGCCGCTTCCGCTGAGAAAACGATATCCGAAGATGTGCGGGAAGGTAAATTCGGCAAAGGAGCCGTTGCGCGAGACGCTTTTGTCGCCGGCGACGAGCAGCCGTTCGTCGGGGTAGGAGAGGATCGCGGTTTCCGTGAAGACATCGTCATATCCTTTTTTCAGGAAGGGTTTCAGGGCCGAGGAGAGGGTGGGGCCCATGGAGGTGGTCTGTTTGTCACTGGCCCAGGCGCCGCCTTTTTGGTTCTGCATGATCTCCGCGATGCGGGCGTGATCGGGGTAGGATTGGTCGTGTGCGAATTCGCCGGCCGCCCAGATGCCGATGATGAGCGCGATGGCCATGCCGGTGGCGAGACCGAAGATGTTGATAAAGGAATAACCACGATTCTTGCGTAGTTGGTGGAGCGCGATATGGAGGAAGTTTTTTATCATGATCATTCCATTCTTAATGATTTGATGGGACTGGTGAGCGCGGCCCGCAGCGCCTGGAAGCTGACGGTCGCCAGCGTGACCACCAGGATCCCGATGCCGGACACGACAAAGATCCAGACGGAAAGGGGGGTATGGATCTTATAGTTCTGCAGCCACTGGGACATGCAGTAATAGCTAAGCGGCATCGCGATAAGCATGGACAGCGCCACCAGTTTTATGAAGTCGGCGGATAACAGCGCCCAGAGCCCCGACACACGGGCGCCAAGCACTTTGCGGACGCCGATCTCTTTTGTGCGTTGTTCGGCGACGAAGGAGGCGAGCCCGAAGAGGCCGAGACAGGAGATGAGGATGGCCAGCGCGGAGAACACCGTTGCAAGATTGCCGATCCGCGACTCCGTATTGAATTTCTGTTGATACTCCTCATCGATGAAAGAGTAGATAAAGGGGCTTGCCGGGTTGAATTGCCGGAAGACGGGTTCCATGGCGGCGAGGGCAGTGCGCACCGGCGTTCCCCGTTTGAGGCGAACGGTAAAGACGGCATGGCCGCCATCGCCCATGAAGATCGCGGGTTGGATCGGGAAATAAGGACTGTTGCTGATGATGTCCTTTGTCACCCCGATGATGGTATACGGTTTTCCCCAATGTTTGACGACCTTGCCGATGGGATCTTTGAAACCCAGGGCACGGGCACCCCGTTCGTTGACGATGGCCGCCGAACTGTCGGTAAGATGTTCGCGGGAGAAGTCGCGGCCTTTGACGACGGTCCAGCCGATGGTCGGACCGAAATCGGCATTTACGTTGACGTCGCGGAAGGAGATGGTTTTTGCCTCCTCGCTCATTCCTTCCCATTCGAGCATATTGTTGCGATAAAATGCGTTCAGCGTCGCAGAGGAGTTTGTGATATTGGCGACTGCGCCCGTGTTGAGCAGGGCCTTGCGAAGGGCCTCGAAATGGCCATCCAGTTCTTGTGTATTGTCAGGAACGGTGATCAGCCCGGCCTGGTCATAGCCGACGGGTTGATCTTTTGCAAACCGGATCTGACGGAATACGACGATGGTACCGATGATCAGGGCCAGGGAGATGGAAAACTGCATCACCACGAGAACCTTGCGCGGCGTGCTGGCGCCCTTGCCGGTCTTGAACGCGCCTTTTAAAACCTTCACCGGCCGGAAACCGGAGAGGTAGAATGCGGGGTAGCTACCCGCCAGCAGACCCGTGAGCAGGGTACACCCCAATGAAAGCCCCCAGAAGAACGCAGAAGTCCAGGGGAAGCTCATGAGCTTACCGGAGAGATGATTAAACCAGGGCAAACTGAGGGCGGCAAGCGCAACGGCGAGGATAAAGGAGAGGAAGGCTAGGAGGACGGATTCCCCGAGGAATTGGGCGATGAGATGACTCCTTAGCGAACCGATGGTCTTGCGGATGCCCACTTCCTTAGCGCGTTTTTCGCTGCGGGCCGTGGCCAGGTTCATAAAGTTTATGCAGGCCAGCAACAGGATAAAGACCCCGATGATCCCGAGCATTCTGACGTAGGCCATCCGGCCATCGCCGACGGAGTTGCTCTCATCATAATGCAGGTACAGGCTTGGAAACGGTAGCACCTTATAATTTTCGTAGGCGAACTTCACATGGGGGGTGCAGATATTCTTGATGCGGGCCGTCGCCTGTTCGGGGGTGACATGATCGGCGAGCAGGGCATACATCCGGCAATCGTGGTCTTCGAAATTGGTGACATTCTTCAGCCAGCTGGTTTCCTCACTTTCCATCGAGATAAAAAAGTCAATATCCTTCAGACTGCTGTTCGCAGGCTGATCGGCATAGACGCCCCCGACGGTGAACGGACGGCGGTTCTCATATTTAAAGGTTTTGCCGACCGCATTTTCGGTGCCATACAGCGCAATGGCCGTCGATCCCGAGATCAGCGCGGTGTTGGGATCGCGCATGGATTCGGCGCTGCCGCTCAGGAAACGGTAACCGAAAATGAGCGGAAAGGTATACTCCGCCGAGGTGCCTGTCTGGGCGATGCTTTTATCGCCGGTCACCAGCAAATGTTGGCCGGACCAAAGGGCCATCGCCGTTTGGGCGAAGACATCCCGATAGTTTCCTTTCTGCAGCCAGGGGTTGAGGGCCGGGGACACGGTAGTGCCGACATACGAGGGTGGCGTATTCTCACCGGTCTGGCCCTTTGGCCATTGGTTTTGCATGATCTCGACGACCCGGTTGCCGTTGGGAAGGTCCTTATCGACCGAAAGCTCGTCAACCGCCCAGATACCGATGATAAGTGCGATGGCCATGCCGGTCGCGAGGCCGAAGATATTGATAAAGGAATAGCCGCGGTTCTTGCGCAGTTGGCGGATGGCGATATGGAGGAAGTTTCTAAACATGGTGTTGATGTTATGAGTTATTCGGTGCGAAGTGATTTGATGGGATTGGCGAGTGCGGCTTTCAGGGATTGGAAGCTGACGGTGGCGAGCGTGAGCAGCAGCATGCCCGCGCCGGCGGCAATGAAGATCCAGGGCGAGAGTCCCGTGTGGAGCGAATAGTTCTGCAGCCAGTCGTGCATCGCGATGCCGGTGAGGGGCATGGCGATGAGCATGGACAGGATGACGAGTTTTACGAAGTCACCGGAAAGGAGGGCCCAGAGGCTGCCGACCCCCGCCCCGAGGATCTTTCGCACGCCGATCTCTTTGGTTCGCTGTTCGGCGACGAAGGAAGCCAGGCCGAAGAGCCCGAGACAGGAGATGAGGATGGCGAGGCCGGAGAAGACGGCGGCCAGGGAACCGATGCGGGTCTCGGCGGTGAATTTCTCCGCATACTCTTCATCGTTGAAGGTATAGTTGAAGGGGCTGGCGGGGTTGAAGCGACGGAAGAGCGGTTCGATCGCCGCGAGGGCCGTGCGGATCGGGGCGCCGGGCTTCAGCCGGATGGTGATAAAATTCATCACGCCGTCACCGAGGAAGACGCCGGCTTCCATGGCCTCATAGGGTGAGTTGGTGAGTAGATTGCCGGCTACCCCGATGACATGATAAGGCTTGCCGAAGAGGGTGACCTGCATGCCGATCGGATCTTTGAGGCCGGCTTTTTTTATGGCCGCCTCGTTGAGGATGGCGGCGTTGCTGTCGGTCGCAAAATCCCGGGAGAAGTCGCGGCCCTGAAGGATGGTCCAGCCGATGGTGGCGCCGAATTCGGGGCTGACGTTGACATTGTGGTAGCTGACCTGTTTTTGTTCGGTGGTTTGTCCTTCCCAACTCAGATCGTTGCCATTGTCGAAGCTGGTGGTGGGCTGGCTACTCCGGGCCATGCCGGCGATGAACCCGGTGTTGAAGAGGGCGATGCGCAGCGCGTTATAATGGTCGGCAAGGTCGGGCGTGTTGATGGGCACCGTGATCAGCCCGTCGCGGTTGTAGCCTACCGGGCGATCCTTTGCGTACTGGATCTGCCGGTAGACGACGATGGTCGATATGATGAGTGACAGTGAAACGGAGAACTGGGTAATGACGAGGATCCTGCGGGGAAGGCTTGCTCCCCGCCCCGCTTTAAAAGCCCCTTTT
This sequence comes from Puia sp., assembly GCF_036500295.1. Taxonomy (NCBI): domain Bacteria; kingdom Pseudomonadati; phylum Bacteroidota; class Chitinophagia; order Chitinophagales; family Chitinophagaceae; genus Puia; species Puia sp. The sequence continues at coordinate 5,073 of NZ_DASYCH010000027.1, forward strand.
AGCACCTTGACGGGCCGGAAGGACGAAAGATAAAAGGCAGGATAGCTGCCGGCGATGAGGCCGGTGAGCAGGGTAAAGCCCACGGCGGCCAGCCAGAACCAGACGTTGGTCCAGGGGAAGCTCATTTCCTTGGCCGCCAGGTCGTTGAAGAAAGGCAGGCAGAGGGCGGCGATACCGACCGCGAGGAGGAAGGCGATGCCCGCGGTGAGAACGGACTCACCGAGGAACTGGCCGATCAGCTGATAGCGGCGGGAGCCGATCGTTTTTCGGATGCCGACCTCTTTTGCGCGTTGCTCGCTACGGGCCGTGGAGAGGTTCATGAAGTTGATGCAGGCGAGCCCGAGTACGGAGGCGCCGATGATGGCGAAAAGCCAGACGAACTGGATACGGCCGCCGTTGGGGATGCCGTCTTTGAACTCGCCGTGAAGGTGTAGCTGGTCGAAAGGGTAGACCATGAATTCCTGGTGGACAAGGGTGTGGCGGTTCGGCATCAGCGACCTGATCCGTTGGGTGGCCTGTTGGGCGGTAGCGTTGCCTGCCAGCTGCACATACATTTTGCCGCTATGGTCGTACCAGTCGGTATTGGCGTTGAGGTATTTGTTGTCGGGGTGGTCCCACGGAAGCAGAAACTGGACCACATGAAAGGTGCTGTTGAAAGGGATATCGTCGAACACCCCGCCGACGACAAACGGGGTCTTGTTATCGAGCTTTACCAGTTTGCCGATGGGGTTGGCGGACCCAAAGAGGGTCACAGCCGTGCTGCGGGCGAGCAGAATGTTGGAAGGTTCGTTCAGACTGGCGGCGGTGCCGGCCAGCAGGTGGAGGGAGAAGATGTCGGCGAAGCTGGCCTGCGCCCAGGGGCCCTGTTTGGAGACGCTTTGGTTCCCGTCCTTGTCGCCCGTGCCGAGGAGATGCCAGTAGGGGGGCGAGATCATCGCCGTTTTGGTGAATAAGTCTTCATAGCCCGTGCGGATCGTGGGGCCTAACAGGGTGGAGATGAAGGGGTTGATATGGACCCTTGGCCCCGCCTGCGACTCGCTTTTGGCTTTGTCGAGGGATCCCTGCCGGAGCATCACTTCGGCGATGCGTTGATAGTGGGTGTGGTAGTGGTCGAAGCTGAGCTCATCGGCGATCCAGAGGCCGATGAGGAGGGTGATAGCCAGGCCGGCCGCGAGGCCGAAGATGTTGATAAAGGCGTAGCCGCGGTTGCGGCGGAGGCTGCGCCAGGCAAGGACGAGATAAGATTTGAGCATAAGATGTGGGGATTGACTTTGTCAAAGACAGGGGCAATCGGGGAATGTTGCATCATTCGCTACGCAAAGATCGGACGGGATTCATAAGGGCCGCCTTTAGGCTTTGGTAGCTGATGGTCAGCAGGGTGATGGCGATAAGGCCCGCGCCGGCCGCGGCGAAGATCCACCAGGGCAGGGACGCGCGGTAGTTATAGCCTTGCAGCCAATGGTCCATGCCAATGTATGCAAGCGGTATGGAGATAAGAATGGCAAGGACCGTTAGCTTCAGAAAATCTTTCGAGAGCAGCCCCCAGAGGCTGAGGACGCCGGCGCCGAGCACCTTGCGGACGCCGATCTCTTTTGTGCGTTGTTCGGCTGTGAAGGCGGCGAGGCCGAAGAGGCCGAGACAGGAGATGAAGATGGCCAGGCTGGTAAAGACGGCGGCGAGATTGCCGATGCGTTGTTCGGCCTCGAATTTGGCGGCGTAGGCGATGTCGACGAAGTGATAAATGAAGGGGCTGGAAGGGTCGTATTTTTTGAAGATGGGCTCCATGGCGGCGAGCGCGTCGTGAGGCTTGAGGCCGGGCTTGATCCGGACATGGATCTGATAGATCCAGCCGCCGCCGACGAAGACCGCGGGCTCGACGGTGTCGTAAGGACTGTTATTGACCATATCGGCGGCGACGCCGACGACCGTGTAGGCCTTGCCGTGCAATTT
>NZ_DASYCH010000028.1:0-5459 GCF_036500295.1 Puia sp.
AACGCAAGCTGCCAACCCGTAGTCACCCCACCCGCCGGCGCAAAAATATAATAGTAGCCATTCCGTTTGTAAAGCTTCGGCCCCTCGATCGTCGGCTGCCGGTCATGCCCGTCATAAACCATCCGCCCCTCTCCCGCTACACTCAATCCATCGGGCCGCAAAGGCCGTATGGTGAGCAAACTGTTGACCTCGGCACGGCTCGCCGCCCACGCATTCACCAGCCATACCCGATGTCCCCCCTTCCCGTCTTCCTCAAACAATGGACAGGGATCGATCAGCCCTTTCCCGCCAACGACCAGCACCGGCTTGCTCCAGGGCCCCGCGGGATTCCTGGCAGTGACGACATAGATCCCATAGTCGGGATCCGGATAGTAAATGTAAAACTCGCCTCTGAAATACCGGATAGACGGGGCCCAAACGCCATCCCCATGTTCCGGCTTGTCATAGACCTCCCCCGGCTCCTGCCGCGACAACGCATGCCCGATGATCCTCCAGTTCACCAGGTCCCTCGAATGAAGGATCGGCAACCCCGGTATACAATTAAAACTCGAAGCCGTCATATAATAATCATCCCCAACCCGCACCGCATCCGGATCGGAATAGTCCGCATACAAGATCGGGTTCTTATACGTTCCATCACCCCGATCCGCCACCCACACCGGCCCCCGCCCACGCTGACTCTCGTTCCCCTGCCCAAGCAGCACAGAAAAAGCCTGCAGCCCCCATAACAGCAACACAATCGGTTTACCCATTTTCATAAGCAGCAAGTTTACAGAGACTAGCCGAATAAACGGGTAATTTCCCCAGCTTATTTACGAAAACGTTGTAGCGACCTCTTCTTAACCTACATTATTTTTCCCGCCCATCCCCATTCGTAACTTCACACCATGAAAAAGAAAATCGAACAAATCATACCTCAGCCCGCCGCCCCCGGCATGGTAGGCGATGGCTTCCGGGTGTTTAATTATATACCGGGAGAAAGCGTCCCTCAACAACGCATCAGCCCCTTCCTGATGCTGGACTTTAACGCCGAAGTCGAGTTCCCGCCTTCAACGCACCTCCGCGGAGTGGATGTCCACCCCCACAAAGGTTTCGAAACGGTAACGATCGCTTACAAAGGCAGCGTAGCCCATCACGACAGCGCCGGCAACAGCGGCACCATCAACCCCGGCGATGTCCAATGGATGACGGCAGGCGCCGGTATCCTCCACAAGGAATACCACGAGCAGGAATATGCAAAAAGAGGCGGCCCGTTTGAAATGGTACAACTCTGGGTCAACCTCCCCAAAAAGGACAAAGGCACGGCGCCCCATTACCAGGCCATCACCGCCGAACAGATGGGAAAGATCGACCTGCCCGACCACCAGGGCGTCGTCAATGTCATCGCCGGTGTATATAACGGGATCAAAGGCCCGGCGCAAACCTATTCCCCCGTCAATGTCTTTGACATAAAACTAAAAAAAGGCGCCGCAACCCACACCAGCCTGCCCGCAGACCATAACACGGCAATCCTGCTGATCAACGGCAGCGCCACGATCAACGATCAAAAGGCGCCCGAACACAGCTTCGTCCTCTTCGCCAACGAAGGCGAAACCATCGATATCACCGCAAACGAAGACTCCGTACTCCTCGTCCTCAGCGGCGAACCCCTCAACGAACCGATCGCCAGCTACGGCCCCTTCGTCATGAACACACAATCCGAGATCATCGAATCCATCCGCGAATTCCAATCCGGCAAATTCGGCGTCTTGGAATAAATAACAACGAGGTTGGAAGGGATACCCCCTTTCAACCTCGTTTCTTTTCCCCTAACATCTTCAAAAGCTATTCAGTCTTCAAACTCCTCACCGGGTTCGCCATCGCCGCCCGCACCGCCTGGAACCCGATCGTACAAAGCCCGATCACCATCGCAATCACCGTCGTATAAAAAAATACCGTCCAGGTGATCGGCTGCCGGTACGCAAACCCCTGCAGCCATTTACTCATGATCCACCACGCGACCGGCGCGGCGATCACCAACGATATAAAGATCAATTTCAAAAACTCGACCGACAATAACCGCACGATCGTCGCCACACTCGCCCCCAATACCTTCCGCACACCAATCTCCTTCGTCCGCTGCTCCGCACTAAATGCCGCCAGCCCAAATAGCCCCAGACAGGAGATAAGGATGGCGATCACCGTGAAATATCCGACGATCTCCGCCAGCCGGTTATCGGCGGCATAATTCCGCTGGAACTGCTCATCCAGAAAAGTATATTCAAAAGGATCGACCGCATCCTGCTTACGCCAGACCTCCTGCGCCGCCCGGATCACGGACCCCACATTCCCCCCACGGGTATGCACGATCACATAGTCGAAGCCATTGTTGTCCGACAGCAGCGAGAAGGCATACGGAGCCACCGCCACATGCAAGTCCTCAAAATGAAAATCCTTCACCACCCCCACAATGATCACCCCCGTCGAATCCGACGCATTCAGATAGATCTTCTGACCGATCGCCGCCTGCGGGCTGACAAACCCGACGGCCTTGATCGCACTCTCATTCAGTATAAAAGAATTACTGGTATCCGACAGGAAGTCCCTGGAATAGGCCCGCCCCGCCAGCACCGTAAAACCCAATGTCTTCATATAATCCGCATTCACAAAATTGGTCTTGACAATCTTCGCCTCACTCATCGTCTGCCCTGCCAGGCGGATCGCATTGTCCGCCGGATTGCCGATCCCCGGGTAATACGACGTTCCCGCGACGGATAACACGTTATTGTTTTGCAACAAATCACTCTTCAGCGAAGAAAAAATTGCCTTTGCCGTCTTACTCCGCAACGGGATGACAAGCTGCTGGTCCTTTTGAAAACCCAGATCGGCATGCCGCAGATAGGACATCTGCCGGAGGATGACCACCGTGGCGATGATCAGCACGATCGAGATCATGAATTGAACGACGACCAACCCCTTCCGCAACGACGCAACCGCCAACGAATTGGTCAATTTTCCTTTCAACACCTTCACCGGGTTAAAGGAAGAAAGATAAAAGGCGGGATAACTCCCCGCAACCAGACCCGTCAACACCGCCATCCCAAAAAACCCGGCAAACAACCACCCATCCGCAGCCAGCGACAACCTGATCTCCTTGCCCGATAACCGGTTAAACAACGGCAAAAGCAACCCCGTAAGCCCGACAGCTATTCCAAACGCCATAAATGTCATCAACAACGACTCTCCCAGGAACTGCCGGACCAGCCCCCCTCTCTCCGCACCCAGCACTTTCCGCACCCCCACCTCGGAAGAGCGTTTCGAAGAGCGCGCCGTCGACAGGTTCATAAAATTTATACAGGCGATCAGCAACGTAAATACGGCAATGGACGCCAGTATATACAAATAAGTGCGACTGGCCGGCGGCGTTACATTGGAATCGACCAGGTCGGTAAGATGGATCTCCCGAACCGGGATAAGGAACTGCGCTTTTTCAATCCCCCTCCTCTTCAGGTCATTGTCCGCATACTTGTGCATAAAGGCCGGCAACTTGGCCTGGAACCGCGCCGGATCAGTCCCGGGACGCAATTGGATATAGGTGGCGAACATGTTGTTGATCGCAAAATTCGTAGGATTCTGGTTGATATATTTCTCCATCTTGCCACCGGCAAACGATATAAATATCCGCTGATCGATATGCGAAGGCGATGCCATCGGCCGGAACACACCCGTAACCCGGTAATCATATTCGCCATTGCTGCCGCTATTGATACGAATCGTCTTTCCGAATGCGGGCGCATCCCCAAAGTATTTCCGGGCGACCTCCTCCGTCAGCACCACGGAATAGGGCTCTTCCAATGCATGCGCCGGCGACCCTTCCTTAAAGTCATAGGTAAAGATCTTAAAGAAGTTCCCATCCGTCAGCGCGATCTTATTCTCCAGAAAGGAACGCGTCTCGCCCGACCCCGACCCCGATCCCGATCCCGATCCCCGGCCGGACCCCATGTCACCCGCCACCGTAAACAAGGTCTTATCATCAAAAGAGCCCAGGAGACGCGTCGACCATACCACCTCCGGAAACTCCTTCTTCAAGGCCCAGGCCATCGGAGCAGGCGTCCGGTACACATTGCGCTGCTTTTCTCCCTTCACAATAAAAGTCGTCCCCACCTGGTACAGGTCCCCAATATTCTTGTGGTAACTATCATAGCTCATTTCATAATGGAGATACAACGCGATCAGCATACAACACGCCAATCCCGCCGACAATCCAAAAATGTTGACCGACGAGAAAAACTTATTCTTTACAAGGTTCCGCCAGGCAATCTTAAAATAGTTTCTAAGCATATGATAGTTTTTGTAATTCGTTGAAACCCCGAACTCCGCCGAACCGCATCGAACCCGAACTCCGCCCAACCGCATCGAACCCGAACTCCCCGAACCGCATCGAACCCGAACTCCGCCGAACCGCATCACAACCCCATTCCGCCAACCAATCAAATGCCTGAATTTAAAACGCTAATTATCAACAACCTACATCCCGTCAACCCGGCCGAACTGTCCGCTTTCGGTACAGCAGTTGTTCTATTTTCGTACCTTTGCAGCCTGATGCAAGCGAAAACGGAGAATAAGAACATACGACACCTGAGCCTCACCGAGTTAGAGCAGCACTTCGAAACCCTCGGGGAAAAAAAGTTCCGCGCAAAACAAGTCTACGAATGGATCTGGCAAAAACACGCCCACCACTTCGACGACATGACCAACCTCAGCAAGGAACTCCGCCGGCAGCTTGCCGAAAACTTCTCCCTCCCCGCACTAAAAGTCGACGCCACCCAATACTCCGCGGACGGCACGATAAAAAGCCGCTTCCACACCGTCGACCACCATATGATCGAAGGCGTCCTCATCCCGACCGATGAACGCAAAACGGCCTGTGTATCCTCCCAGATCGGTTGCTCCCTTAGCTGCAAATTCTGCGCGACAGGGTATATGGCACGCCAACGCAACCTCGACTACGACGAGATCTATGACGAAGTCGTCCTCCTCAACCAACAATCCGAACGCGTCTACGAAAAAAAACTCTCCAATATCGTCTTCATGGGTATGGGCGAACCCCTGTTAAATTATAAGAACGTCCTCAAAGCGATCGAGCGCATAACCGCCCCCGATGGACTGGCCATGAGCCCCCGCCGCATCACCGTTTCCACCGCCGGCGTCGCAAAGATGATCCGCCAGCTCGGCGACGACAAGGTCAAATTCAAGCTGGCCCTCTCCCTCCACGCGGCCAACGATACAAAGCGCAACGAGATCATGCCCATCAACGAGACGAATAATATCAAAGCGCTCATCGAAGCGCTGAATTACTTCTACCAGCAGACAGGCAGCGAGATCACCTTCGAATACATCCTCTTCAAAGACTTCAACGACAGCAAGGCAGACGCCGACGAACTCGTGAAGATCTACCGCCAGGTGCCCGCCGACCTCGT
>NZ_DASYCH010000029.1:0-43654 GCF_036500295.1 Puia sp.
GCACGGGCAAGGCATCCCACCCGCTGCGGCCGGTGACATAGAGCGAAGTATCTTCAAAGATGTTCCCCTTTCCGTCGGAATAGAGGATAAACGGTGATTCCGAAAGCATCCGCAAATATACGAAAACAAGGCTGAGCACAGCGAAGCCGCCTGAAGGGCCATCACAGGCCCCGCCAGATGCCGCAGGCATCGGTACGCAAAATGCGGAGACCAGCACCTGAACAACCATGCAGCTGCCGTTGCGCTCCGTTCAGCTGTCACCCCCGCATCAGCAGTCGCCACCTCCCGCAATCCCCGCCAACCCTCATCCTTCGCGCTCCCGCCAGATGTCCCGCATCCCCCGTCTGCCCGCATCCCCCGTCTACCCGCACCCCCTGTCTGCCCGCACCCATATCTGCCCGCACCCCCTTCGCCTGGCCTCCCCAAACCGCGCGCCCCGCCTACACCTGCCCGAGGTAATGCCTGCAAAACGCCTTGATATGCTCCAACTGCTCATAATCGAGATTCCGCCGCAGGTCGAACCGCAGATCTTCCTGCTCCGAAGTGGCGATATCGATCCGGTCATAAGTAAAATCCACCCCGTTGATATGGGTCCAGTAGAGGAAACGGCTTTCCGGCAGGCTGGGAATCGTAATGCCGGTATGATGAAAAGAAAGCATCTCCGTATTCCGGAGCGCCCGCTCGCAATAAAACAGATAACTATAACCGATAGCCAGCAGAAAGTGGACGATGCCGGTGATCTCATTGCCCTCGAGGATCATCAGCACCCCGATACAAAAGAAGAAGATGACCTCCACACTTCGAAAGAACAGGTTGACGCGGGGTAGCTGCTGCAACAGATCACGCCCCGCGATCACCAGCAGGAAAATATCCAGCGAGATCAGCAACAGACACCAGAAATAAAGGGTATGAGTATTCTCACTCCGGAAATGACTGACGGCATGAGCCAGTAAAAGAACGCCCGCAAGACTATGCAGCCACACACCATTTCGCTTCAGCTTTTCAAAAGCCGGGGACACGACAGGGAGGGAAATTGAATCCATAAGCACAGTTTTGGGTAGGATGCGGCCGCCGCGATTTTCCACAAGGAAAATCGGGCATTTTTATGCCGTGGCGGCGGCTGCCGCCGCCAGGCGGCCGCGGCAATACACGTTAAACTCCTCCTCATCTGCATCATCCTCTTCATCATCCTCCGTAACCTCCTTCTGTATCAATCGATTACTCTTAAAATCCAGCGTCAGCAACCCATCCTTCAGGATGATATTATTGAAAACCTTCCACTCAAACTCCTGCCGCATAAGCGTATTGATCACCACCCGGTCATTATCAAACCCGATCTCCAGCGGCCGCTTGGTCTGATACTCCAGAAAAGTAAGCACCAGGAAAAGCCCACCCACCCAGGGCGCCGGGGTAAAGAACATCCACCCCATCGCCGCCAGCAACAACAGATAGCGGTAGCGAACTTTGTCATGTCGCATCCGCATCCGCCGCCCGGATAACCAGACGATACCCAGACCGATGAGCAGAAGCAGGCCGATACCCAGGATCACATAGAGCTCCGACCGGCTGCCGGCGGAATGCAAACCGATATACCCCAGGCAAATTGCCGAAAAGAAGCAAAGAAATATACTGAGAAGATCGATGGCGCGCTGGCCCGTTTTCTTAAGAATGACAACGTATTGATATTTCATGCCGTGGAGATATGCGCGAACCGCAGCCTGCGGTTCCTTAGGAAATACTCGCTTAGGAATTACTCGCCACCAGCAAATTACTCAATTTCCATAAGACCCGGGCGCCGACATTGGAATCCCATTCGGTATCCCCCACGCCGATCTCCACCAGGTCGAACCCAAGAAACCGGCGACCGCTTTGGATGATCTTGCGGATCAGATAGAAAACCTGTTCCGTCTCGAAACCGCCGGGTACGGGAGTACCCGTGCTGGGACAAAGCTTGGGATCGAGCCCGTCGATGTCCAGGCTGAGATAGACCTTATCCGGCAGGTGGCTGACGATCTCGTCGGCGATCTGCTTCCAGGTCTGGCCCTCGAAAGCCCTTTCTTTTATTTCTTTATCAAAGTAAGTGATCACCTGGTAGTTGCTGTTCTGGATATACTGCCACTCGTCGAGCGAATAATCCCGAACCCCTACCTGGACCAGTCTTTTTAGTTGAGGTATTTCCTGCAACGCATTGTACATCACGCTTGCGTGAGAATATGTAAAGTCTTCGTAACACTTGCGGAGATCGCAGTGCGCATCGATCTGGAGGATACCGAAGTCGCCGTGTTTTTCGGCGATGGCCTTGTAATAGCCGAGCGGCGTGCTGTGATCGCCGCCGAGCAGTCCGACCAGTTTATCCTGCGCGAGCAGTGCCTTGGTCTGGTCGTAGACCCACTTGTTGAGGTGAGCGCTGCCCTCGTTGATCTCCCGGAGGGACTTGCACATGAAGCTGTTCTTCTCGACGGCCTCGTCCTTAGAGGTAAAGTTGATATACAGCTCGGCTTCTTTGCGGAGGTAGTCGCTCTTCATGAGCACCTTCTTATCGGGCTGCCGCATATACAGACCCTGTCGCCAGGCGTCGTCGGTCTCGCCATCGAAAAGATCTACCTGCATGCTTGCGTGGAAAACATGTTCGCAGGCACGTGATGTCCCCGCGCCATAGCTTACCGTCACCTCCCAGGGAACGGGGACAATGACCAGTCGGGCATCGTCTTCTGAGAAAGGTAAGCCAAAGATGTTGTTCTTAGGGTTGCTCGGGCCGTTCGAATCAAAATGCGATAAATCTGTCATGGCGGTGTAGTCGAAAAATGCACAAAGTCCATCAGTGTCGAAAAACGTCCGTCGACCATCAATGTCGAAAAACGTTCGTCGACCATCAATGTCGAAAAACGTTGCGCAAGGTACATTAGTATAGAGATATAGCAAAAAAAGGGGATAAAATTAACGTTGTAACGCCGAAACCGCAGGCAGCGCAGTCTCAGAAACCCAACGCCTGCAGCACCGCTTCCTTTTTGCTCCGGGAAACCGGGACCGTGTCGCCGTTGTCGAGAAGCAGATAGCCGCCATCCTCGCGGACCCAACTGCGGACATGGCGTTTGTTGATCAGATGGGATTGGTGACAACGGATAAAGCCATACTCTTTAAGCATCGGCTCATACTCGTATATCGGCTTGGAAACCAGTAGTTTCTCGCCGTTATCAAGAAAGAAATAACAATAGTTGTTGTCCGATTCGCAGCGGATGATCTGCCGGGTATAAAGGAAGCGGGTTTCCTTCAGCGTGCTGAGGGCGATGCGGTGCTCCTCTTTAAACGATTGCCGTTCCAGCAACTGAAGAAGGTTTTCGAGTTGAGCATTCTTATGTTTTTCACCCTGCCGGAGTATGGCCTTGCCGACAGCCTCCTGAAGTTCCTGGGGATTGATGGGTTTCAACAGATAATCGACGGCGGCAAATTTAACCGCCTGGATACCGTATTGCTCATAGGCGGTTACAAAGATCAGCTGGAAGTCATGCCGGGGTAATTGTTGCAGCAGTTGGAAGCCATTCTCACCGGGCATCTGAATATCGAGAAAGACAAGCTCCGGTTGTTGGGTGGTGACCAACTGTCGCCCGTCAACGGCATTCATCGCGGTGCCGATAATGTTCACCTCCGGGCAATATTGCTGTAGTAACCTGCTGAGATTATCAAGGTTGTTTGCTTCATCGTCTATTAAGATCGCGGTCATGCTCATGCTAGGTCCACCAGTTTGAGAAGTGCAGTCGGATCGTGGTGCCGGCATCCGGCTGCGAAAGGATAGTCATCGTGATCGGCTGACGCAGGGACAGCTGGTTGAGCAGGCGGATCCGCTCCGCGGTGAGCCGGAGCCCATAGCCTGTCGTCTCGCTTGTTGTATCCCAACCCTTGCCGTTGTCTGCCACCTCCGCAATGAAATTACCATTTTCCCGGGAGAAATGCACCCGGATAAAGCCCGCTGCCTGCCGGCTGGCGACGCCATGCTTCACGGCGTTCTCGACGATCGGCTGAAGAAGAAAAGCCGGGATTCCCGTCGTCACGGCGGACAGATCGGCATCGGTGATGATCTCATACCGGAAGCCAAAACGCAGCTGTTCCAATTGTAAGTAGGTATCGAGAATGCGGATCTCCTGTGGCAATTCAACGGCATCCTGGTCGCTCAGGGCCAGACTATCCCGCAGGAGGTTGCCGAAGTCCGCGAGATAGCGGTTTGCGGCGTCGAGCTCCTTCCGGTTGACAAGACCCTGGATGGAACTAAGCGCATTGAAGATGAAATGCGGGTTCAGCTGCGACCGGATATAACCCAGCTCGAGATCCAGTTTTTGGCGGGCGGCTTTCTCACGTCGCGCCCGGCGCCGCTGGCGAAGAAGAATAAAAAGCAGGATGACGGCAACAGCGGCGGATCCCTGGAGCGCCCCGAGGAAAAGCCGAAAGCTCTTGGTCTCATACCAGGCCGGATCGATCCGAAATGAAAAATCGCTGACATTGTGCCGCTGGGCACGCAGCCGGACCTGCAGTTTGTATTCACCCGGCGGGAGGTCCTGCAGGAAGAGGATGTTATTGTCAAAATTGTTTTGCCTCCAGGCGGTCGTTACCGCGCCATCCTGCACCAATTGGTATTCAATGGCCTGCCGCTGATAGACCTCGGCAGCAACGAAAAAAAGCAGCGAATTCTCATTGCGCCGGAGTTCGAGATTTCCGGCAAGGAGCCGTTTTAACCGGCTGTTCGAGACCGGATCGGGTTTCCAGTTCCAGTCCTCGCGCTTGCTGGCGACGAAGCTTTGGAGGTCTCCGGCCGTATAGATCCCGGAAAGGGTAGGGCGGGCGCTGCGCCAGTAAACAACGGCGGTGGATTCGATGGTCTTTGTTGCTTTTTCCCGGATATCGACCAGCAGCGAGTGGCCCCAGGTGGCGGCATAGCCACCCAGAAAGCCGTACCCTGGTTTAAACTCGTTCAGTTCTTTGCCGGAGTCGACAAATTGAGTGATCGGACTCCAGGGCTGGAGAACATACTTGCCGTCGACGATGACGCGAAATTCATAGCGATCGGCATTTTCCCGATGGATGCCCGGGGCAAGAAAGTAGACCTTCCCCGAATCGATGGTATTCGACTCGCCGATATAGCGCGGTCGTCTTTCGTCCGGGGCGTAAAAGCTGTCTGCCAGATGGAGCTGGTCGGGTTTCGCGGAGAAATAGGTCGCCCCGCCATAAATGCCGTTATAGGGGATAGCCGTGACCAGCACCGGGTGCGATCCTTCCTTCCCATTACCCTGAAAAGAGGTGGAATAATTTGGCCAGTCGATCTGGGCATGGGCGGCCACGGGCAGCAGCAGGAGCAACAGGAGTTTTTTCATTACTGAGGCTTAGCCCAAAAGAGCGCTGGGTTGTTGGTGTTATAGGTGATGCTATGGCCATCCTTTCCCCAGTCGGTGTCCAGCTTGTCGGGTTGATGCCGGATGAGGCGTTGGCGCACCTCCTCGATCCCCAGCAGTTCCCCTTTTTCATTCATCACATAGGCATCATTGGTGGGGTCGATCCAGATCCATTTTTTCAGTGATGGAATATAGACTATATTGATGACGTGGCAATCGGGATCGACGCCGAGACTGTCCTTTGGCATGCAGGTAACATAGCGCGAACGATAACCAAGGGCAAGGTAGCATTCATTCAGGGCGATGGCCAGTCCCCGGCAGTTAAGCCCGCGGTGGTCTCGTTTGCAAACGGCCACCAGGCTCATGGCGTTGCGGACGGCCGGATTCGCGTTATTGCCGTCGTGCGGGATGAGGTCATGCATCCAGTGCAGCAGCCGGATCACCTGGTTGACATCGCTGCCGCCGCCCGCGATAGAGTCGAGATGAAGACCGCTGCGCAGGGCGAGAAGGTTGGAGTCGTTGGCGGGCTCGTATCGAAAGGCCGGTAAAGGCCGGCGATCGGCCAGGTCATAACTGGCGGCTCTTTGCAAGATATAAGGATAGTCGCCGACGGCGCGTAGCGGGGCGATGAGTGTGTGGAAGCGGGAAAGGTTGCGCAGTTCGGCAAGATCGGGGTCTTTTATAATATGCGTATAATTGATGAAGCCGGCACGAATGGACCTTTCCAGGTAATCGAAGGCCTGTTTGGACTGGTATCCGGGGATGTCGCGCTGTTCGTAGGCCTTGATCATCCGGCCATGCTGAGTGTTGGCGAAGGCCGCAAAGTCATTGGTTGCGTGCGCGGCCGCGGCCGCGGGCACCTGAGCCCGAGCCTGGCCCAGCAGCGCCATAAGGAGAAGAAGTAGGGTGTGCTTTTTCATGGATGGAAGGTCCTCCATTTTTGCCGCCACGAATAAGCCGATGTGAATTAGGCCGCTGCGATTGTGAAATTTGCTTACTTATCAATAAGTAAGTACTTTTGGCGGGAATATGAGCGCAACGCGTGAGCATATTATCAGCCTGGCCGATAACCTGATCCGGCAAAAAGGGTTCAACGCCTTTTCCTATTCGGATGTCGCCGCCGTACTGAATATCCGCAACGCAGCGATCCACTATCATTTTCCGGTGAAATCGCTGCTGGGACAGGCGGTCATCTATGAAGAGCTGTTGCGGATGGAGGGATATCGCTACCGGAATGCAGGGTTGTGCGGAGATTTGCAGTTAAGACACCTGGTGGAGACCTTCTACCAAAACTCCCAGCGGGGAGCAGTGTGTCTGATGGGGGCCCTTACCCCGGAATTTGCGACTTTTGACGAGGACATGCAGTCCATGTTGCAGAAGTTGTGCGTCGCCATCCGCGAATGGGCCGCAGATTGCCTGGAGGAGGCCCGGGCATCAGGACAGATGCAATTTGCAGGGGAAGCATTGGACAGGGCGGCATTGCTGGTATCGACACTGCTATCATCGCTGCTGTTATCAAGGATAGAAGGACAGGACCTTTTTCGGCGAATGGTTGACCAAATGCTCGAAGATCTGGGTGCCGGCTGGCGGACCGAAGATCTTCAGGGCATAAAAAACTAGAATTTATGATCATGAAAAGAGTTGTTGTTACCGGTATCGGCGCGATCACCCCTCTGGGAAACGATCCTGTTACTTATTGGCGGCAGATGGTGGCCGGCGTAAGCGGCGCAGGGCCGATAACGCATTTTAATGCCAGCCAGTTCAAGACAAGGTTCGCATGCGAGGTCAGGAATTTCGACCCCTCGGCGTTGCTCGACCGGAGCGAAATGAAGCGGACCGACCTTTTTACGCAGTATGCGCTGGTCGCGGCGGATCAGGCCATCAAAGACTGCGGCATCGACTTCAAAGCAATGGACCCTTTCGACACCGGGGTCATCTGGGGCTCGGGACAGGGCGGCATGCAGACGTTTGAAGAACAGGTGACCGAATATGCGGCCGGAGACGGCACCCCCCGCTTCAGTCCTTTCTTCGTTCCAAAGCTCATCGCAAACATGGCTTCCGGGATGATCTCGATCAAGTATGGCTTCATGGGCATCAATTATACCACGGTCTCGGCCTGCAGCACCTCGAATACCGCCTTTATGGATGCGTTGAACTATATCCGGGTGGGGAAGGCAAAAGTGATCGTGGCGGGTGGCAGCGAGGCGCCGATCACCGCGGCCTCGATCGGTGGGTTTACCTCGATGAAGGCGATGTCGACCCGCAATGACGACCCGCAGCATGCTTCCCGGCCCTTCGACATGGATCGGGACGGCTTCGTGATGGGAGAAGGCGCCGGGGCGCTCGTACTGGAGGAATATGAACATGCAAAGACCCGGGGAGCGCACATCTATGCGGAATTAGCCGGCGCGGCCATGACGGCCGACGCCTATCATATGACGGCGACACACCCGGAGGGCGCCGGAGCTTTTCGGGCAATGCAGGATGCGCTGAAAGACGCAAGTGTCAATAAGGAAGAGGTGGACTATCTGAATGTCCATGCCACTTCGACCCCGGTGGGCGATCTGAGCGAGGTGCAGGCCGTTACCCGGCTTTTCGGACCCGAACCGGCCGGACTGGTCATCAGCGCAACAAAATCGATGACGGGGCATCTGCTGGGCGCCGCCGGTGCCATCGAAGCAATCGCCTGCCTGCTGAGTATCCGGGATGGGGTGATCCCGCCGACGATCAATACCCAACAGCTGGATCCGGCCATTCCGGCAGGATTGGATATCCTGCTCGGCCAGGCAAGACAAAAGCCGGTAAGAGTCGCGATGAGCAATACCTTCGGGTTTGGCGGGCACAACGGGATTGTGGTGTTTAAGAAAATGGAGTAAAAGGAACTGGTTTTTGACCTAACTTTGCCTCCTGTTATGAAGAAACTACATGTCATCATATTGGTCCTGATTGCCGTATCGATCGCCGTGCTGATCAGTTTCACGGGCGATCTGACGACCTTCGAAACGATTGCCTCGGCCCGGCAGAAAAGCGGTAAGACAGTCACGATCATCGCCCATCTCGACAATACCCAACCGATCGAGTACGATCCTGCCAGGGATCCCAATTTTGTCTCCTTTCATATCAGTGATACACTCGGCAACAAGGCCAAAGTCGTCTATCATTTCGAAAAACCCTACGACCTGGAAAAGGCCGAACGGATAACCCTGAAAGGGAAAATGAACGGCGAGGTCTTTGAGATCACGCGCAAGGATGGTATCCTCCTGAAATGTCCTTCCAAGTATAAGGACGATCCCAATTCCGCTCAGAAGGCCCTGAGCCAAAATTAATACCCTGGACATGCAATATCTCGGTGAACATCTTTGGCCCGGCAGGCTTGGCCACTTTTTTGCTATTCTTACTTTCGCAGCTTCTCTCGTCGCACTGATCTCCTTTTTCAAGTCGGCGCAGGCAAAAACTCCCGACGAACAGAATAGCTGGCGCCGTATGGGCCGGGTCGCTTATCGCGTGAATGTGTTCTCGGTGTTTGCTGTCCTGGTGACCATCTTCTATATCGTCTCCAACCGGCTCTTCGAATACAACTTCGCCTGGGAACATTCCAGCAAGGCATTGAAGTTCCAATATGTACTGGCCTGTATCTGGGAGGCGCAGGAGGGCAGCTTCCTGCTTTGGACCATCTGGACCTGCGTCCTCGGATCGATCCTGATGCGAACTGCCGGCAAATGGGAGTCGCCCGTAATGACGGTCATGAGCTTCGCCCAATTTTGTTTGGCCACGATGATCATGGGGATCTATCTTTTTGGCGGCAAGATCGGGCTCAACCCGTTTATCCTCGTCCGGCAAACGGAAATGGGCATGCGGGCGCCGATCTTCAGTCAGCCCAATTACCTAAGCATTCCGCAGATGCAGGATGGCCAGGGACTCAACGCACTGTTGCAGAATTACTGGATGGTTATCCATCCGCCCGTACTCTTTCTCGGGTTTTCCTCCACGGTAGTTCCATTTGCCTTTGCCATCGCCGGTCTTTGGAAGAAGGAATTTGGCACATGGACGCGCGCAGCTCTCCCCTGGACATTGTTCTCGGCCTGTATCCTTGGAACCGGCGTGATGATGGGCGCCGCCTGGGCCTATGAAGCCCTTAGCTTTGGGGGTTACTGGGCCTGGGACCCCGTGGAAAATGCCTCGATGGTCCCCTGGCTGGTCATGGTGGCCGGACTGCATACCCAGGTCATTTATAATGCGACGGGCCACTCCCTGCGCGCGACGTACTTCTTCCTGTTGACGCAGTTCATCCTGGTGCTGTATTCCACCTTCCTTACCAGGAGCGGGATCCTGGGTGATCTTTCGGTGCATGCGTTTGTAGGCGCAGGGATGAATGTTCAGTTGTGCATGTTCCTTGGGGTGTTCCTCGTACCCGCCTATGCCTTGTTCATCGCCCGATACCGGCAGATCCCTCATATTGCCAAGGAAGAAGCGACAGATTCCCGTGAGTTCTGGATGTTCATCGGGTCGTTGGTCCTGTTCCTTTCCGCGGCCTATGTCATCATCTCCACCTCTCTGCCCGTGATCAACCTGGTCAAGGATAAAAAGGTGGCCATCGACGATCAGCCTTTCACGTACAACCGCATCGAGATCTTTATCGCCATCCTGATCGGCATTTTCACGGCCTTCGGCCAATACCTCAAATATAAAGGAACGGGAAAAGGGGTCTTGCTGAAAAAGCTGGGACCGCCGACCGCCATCGCGCTGGCCATTTCGCTGGCAGTGAGTATTTGGGGCGGCATTCACTATGACAAATACGGCGCGGGCTTTCTCGCGGCGATCCATATCGCGCTTTTTGCCTCGATCTATGCAGTGGTGGCCAATTTTGCGTATATCCGTACCGGCTTGAAGTGGAACTGGCGGGCGGCAGGCGGCTCGATCGCCCATATCGGCTTCGGCGTGATGCTGGTGGGAATACTCATCTCTTCAGCCAAGAAGCAGGTGCTTTCCTACAATACCGAAGGGGTTCGTTTTGCCAACGCCGACCCAAAACAGGATCCGCTGGAGAATATCAGCATGGTGAAAGGGGTTCGGATGGACATCAACAAGTACTGGGCAACCTACCTGGGCGACGACTCCCTGGATCAGCGCAGCCAGACCCGGTATTATCATATCCATTTTCAGGACAAGCTCAACAACCATCAATTCGATCTTTATCCCAACCTGATGAAGAACACGAAGGGCATGGAGGGTGGTTCGCCCAACCCGGATAAATATCACTACTGGGATCGGGACATCTTCATGTACATAACTGGATTCTCCCCCCACGACGAACAGAACGATACGGCTCAGTTTAAGCCGCAGGCGTTGAAACTAAAAGATACTGCCTTTTATTCCCGCGGCTATATGATCCTCGATACCGTGATCAAAAATCCCGATAACGGAAAATATCATTTTGGACCCAACGATACGGCACTCATGGCCAAACTGACGGTCGTGACCCGGGATACCATGCGTTATACGGCTACCCCGGTGATCTATATCAAGAACAATCAGCCGCATTTTTTGAACGATACGGTGTTCGCGCAGGACCTGGCACTGCGGTTCAACAAGATCACCGATGATCAGCGGGTGGAGCTGGGAATGAAGGAGTCTACCGATATGGTGCCCTTTATCGCGGCAAAAGTGCTGGAATTCCCTCAAATTAACATTTTGTGGCTCGGCACGATCATCATGATCATTGGCTTCGTAATGAGCCTGTTATGGCGCCGTCGTCAGGCAAGGGTCAAAATGGAGGTGAAATAAGGGTTACCAGAAGCGGGTAGAAGGTATTAAATAGCGAGGTTTTTTGTTAATTTTAAGAACCGCTCATGCGCTTCCGTGTATACAAATATTCACTGCCGATATCCGTTTTACTATCCCTGATGATAGTGACCCGGGTGTCAGGACAGTCTGCCGACACGAGCGCAATCCCCCCAAATATCCCACAGCCCGAGTATGGGCCCTACGATACCATTATCGTCCCCGGCAAGATATACAATGGCCAGCTTCTTCCAGCCAGTACGTTCGAATACACCTGGGTGCACGCCCCGATGCCGCCTGCGATGCGGAAGCGATTCGAGGAATGGACGCGGTTGCGGAATGCAGTGTATGTCACCTATCCTTATGCCCGCCGGGCGGGAATGATCATGAACGAGATGAATGCAAAGATGGCCTTGCTGAGCACCGAGAAAGAACGGCATCAGTATGTAATGTCCAAGGAGAAGGAATTGAAAAAGCAGTTCACGGAACCTTTGGAACAATTGTCCATCTATCAGGGAAAGATCCTGATGAAGCTGATCAACCGGCAGACAGGGAACAATTGCTACGACATCATCAGGGAATATAAAGGCGGGTTTACCGCCCGTTTCTGGCAGACGGTGGCGTTCTTCTTTAGCAGTAATTTAAAACAACCCTACGATCCCAAAGGGGATGATCAGGCCATCGAATCCATCGTACAGGAGGTGGAACGGATGTACCACTCTTAGTTATCTCGCAGATGAACTACATGCGCGGCAATGGCCGTTCATAGCTGGCAGATCTTATCGATAATGCCTGTTGTCGAGAAACCAGGTACCATCGGGTTGATCACTACACGGCCACCGGAAGCCATTACCTCTTTTGCCCCGACGATCTGCTCCAGCGTATAGTCTCCGCCTTTCACAAGAACATCGGGCATCACGGTGGTGATCAGTTGCAGCGGGGTGTCCTCATCGAAAATAACGACAGCATCCACCATCAGCAGCGAGGCCAGGAGGGTGGCACGCGCATCCTGGCCGTTGATAGGTCGCGACTCACCCTTCAGACGCCGGGTACTCGAGTCGGAGTTGACACCGACGACAAGAATATCTGCTTCGCGGGCGGCATCCGAAAGCGACGCGATATGGCCCTGATGCAGGATATCGAAGCAGCCGTTCGTGAACGAAACGGTCTTGCTCAGCAGCCGCCAGCGGCGAACCTGATGCTCTATGCCGGCGAGATCATATATCTTTTGCGGGATGATTTGCGGGACTTTCATGCTCGATAATTTCGTAATGTGGCTTGGAATTGATGCGTGGCAGAATGATAAAGCTGATGGTGCCAAAGAGCACAAAGCTGATAAATTGGCCAAACCAGAGCAACCAGCCAAGGGCCTGACCAAACGGTAGGGCGGGAACGCCATAAAAGGAGACGGTCTCCTGGACCAGCAGGGCATAGGCGCCGATGCCGCCGGGCGAGACGATCATGCCGACGCTGCCCATGGCGAGGACACTGAGGGCGTCCTGGATGCCGAGATGACGCGTGGCTTCGATGGCGAAAAAGCCGAACCAGGTGCTCAGCAGATAAAGACACCAGATGCCGACCGTATAGACAAAGAACAGCGGTTTGTTCCTTACATCTTTGACAGTGGTCAGCCCATGCAGGATATTGAGAATGATGTTCCGCACCTTTCCGACAATTCCGATATGGCTGAATTTATTGAGAAACCAGCGGCCAAGCAAAAAGAGCATCGCCAGCACGACAACGGCCAGGGTGATCTTTATCCACGACGTCTGTCCCTGGGCGTTGCGGAAGAGGATATCGGCCTTGCCGGCCATCATCGTATGAATGACGTCGTATTGCAGGATAAGGGTTAGGCCGAAAACGGTCAGCAGACAAACGACGTCGAAGGCGCGCTCGGCTACAATGGTTCCCACAAGTTTGTCGGCCGGTACCTTTTCATAACGGGCAAGGATGGTGCATTTGATCACCTCCCCAAGCCGTAACGGCCCCAGGTTGACAAAATAACCGATCATCACACCGAGAAAGCAGTTGATCCGGGACGGCGTAAAGCCAAGCGGCTCGATCAGTTGCCGCCAGCGAAGGGCGCGAAGCCAATGGCTGGCCAGCAGGAAGAGGAGGACGGGAACAAGAAGCCAGTAATTGGCTCTGTCCAGAGCGCCCTTTAACTGCGCCCATTTCTGACTGTCCATGCCCTTTAAGCTCAGCCATATGAAGAATACGGCAATAGCGGAAAAGAAAAGGTATTGCAGGACGGTCAAAAGCTTCTTTTTCATAGCCGCGACAAGTTACAGTTTATTTCCTTCTTTCGGAAAAACGATACGGGGCTTGAACTGTTTCGCTTCCTCGAAGTCCATGTGCGCATAGGAGATGACGATGACTACATCACCCACTGCGCCCTGCCTTGCAGCGGGACCATTCAGACAACAGGTCCCCGATCCGCGTTTGCCTTTTATAAGATAGGTCTCGATCCTTGAGCCGTTGTTGACATTGACGATCTGTACTTTTTCGTTCTCGATCATGTTAGCCGCATCCATGAGGTCTTCATCGAGGGTCAGACTACCCACATAGTTGAGGTTGGCTTCCGTTATGACGGCACGGTGAACTTTTGATTTGAGGATCTCTATATCCATAGGTTCATTTTACAAATGGGGCACGAAAGTATACAATTTTAACGGATGGATGGTTCGGACAGGACCATGTTGTCGATCAGGCGGACGTCCCCCTGGAAGGCAGCGATGAGTGCCACGACGCCGGCGGGAGAGGGGCCGGGGATGGGCTCCAGTGTGAGAGCATCGGCGAGCGAGATATAGTCTACCCGGAACTCCGCCGCTTCGAGGAGGCGAATGGCGTTTTCGATCAGGGTGGGCGGCGGCTGAACCGTGAAGCCGGTCTTCATCGCTGTCAGGGCACGGTAGATCCCGGTTGCGTTTGCACGCTGGGGTGGGGTGAGCCGCCGGTTGCGGCTGCTCATGGCCAGGCCATCGGGCTCGCGCAGGATGGGACACCGGTGAAGGGTGGCGGGCAGACCCATGATACCCAGCAACCGTTGCACGACCATACACTGCTGATAATCCTTACTGCCCATGAAAAGATGGTCGGGACGGACCATTTCCAGCAGGCGTCGCATCACCTGGCAAACCCCCTGGAAGTGACCCGGCCGGTATTTACCCTCGAGAAAGGTCTCAAGGGGACCGAGCTCATAGGTTTCCAGGCTTTTTGTACCATCGGGATACATTTCCGCAACGTCGGGAAGAAAGAGGATGTCGACCCCCGCTTTTTCGAGCATCGGGATATCCTGGTCAAGCGTCACCGGATATTTTTGATAATCGATGGGATCATTGAACTGAGTGGGATTGACAAAAATGCTGCAAACCGTTAAAGCTGTGTTCGCTTTAGATATGGCAATAAGTGATATGTGTCCTTCGTGAAGGGCCCCCATAGTGGGTACGAAGCCGATACTCTGCCCGGCTGATCGCTGTTTTTCGAGCCAGGAGGCCAGATTGGCCGCCTTTTTAAATATGATCATCGTGGGAGGATTTGAGCAAAAATCGGCAAAATAGAATTTTTTGCCCAAATACGGTCACCCTCCACCGGGGGGAAACGGGCCGCATTAAATGCCAAAACCGGCTACAGCACCGATTTTGTAATAAAAACTGTACCTTTGCGAACTATTTTGTTAAGGTCGGGTAAGGTCGGGATTAGGTAGAAGCAGGGTCGGGTTAAGGTTCCTCTCAACAATTATTGACATAAAATAATGGTACAAAAAAAGCGAATTTTATTTATTGCCAACGAAATGTCGCCTTATTTAGAGCTGACGGAGTTCGCGGAAATAGTTAATAAACTGGCAATTAAATCGAATGACAATGGATTTGAGGTGCGTTGTATCATGCCGAGGTTTGGAGTTGTGAACGAGCGGAGACACCGGCTCCATGAAGTGGTCCGCCTTTCTGGGATCAATGTCTCGGTCGATAACGATGATTTCCCGTTGCAGATCAAAGTAGCTTCCTTGCCCAATGCCCGCCTTCAGGTTTATTTTTTGGATAACGAAGACCTTTTCAAACGCAAGTTCATCTTTCATGATGAGAACGATAAGTGGTTTGAAGACAATGGCCTGCGTACCGTATTCTACTGCAAGGGCGCCCTGGAGACCGTAAAGAAGTTTGGCTGGCCTCCGGACGTCATTCATTGCAGCGGCTGGATGACGGGCCTCATCCCCCTTTATCTTAAGACCGTCTACAAGAAGGAACCGGTTTTCGCCCATAGCAAATGCGTCTTTACCATCGGACAACCCACCTTTAAAGAGAAACTGGGCCCCGATTTCCTCAAGGTCGCAAACATCCACACCAATATTAAGGAAAAGGATCTCGAACCTTACAAGGAGGCCAATAACACCGCGCTTTTCCGTGGCGGGGCCACTTATGCCGACGCGATCACCTTCGGCGCCGAAAAGGTCGATAAGAAACTGGTCGAGGAGTTTGGAAAGATGCGCGGCCGTAAAGTTCTCTCCTTTAACGCCGAGTCCGATTTAACAGATTATTTGCAGTTGTACATGGACCTGAGTAAATAACGGATTATCTTTGCGCGACTAACAAAAAATAACTCATTACTATTCATCAAACCTTTTAAAAAAAATGCCTTATTTATTCACTTCTGAGAGCGTTAGTGAAGGACACCCGGATAAAGTGGCCGACCAGATCTCCGATGCCTTGATCGATCATTTCCTGGCCTTTGACCCCCAATCCAAAGTCGCTTGTGAAACGTTGGTAACTACCGGTCAGGTCGTATTGGCCGGAGAAGTAAAATCTAAGGCTTACCTCGACGTACAGGACATCGCCCGCGAAGTCATTCGCCGTATTGGTTATACCAAGAGCGAGTACATGTTCGAAGCCAATTCCTGCGGTATTTTCTCCGCCATCCACGAACAATCCTCCGATATCAACCAGGGCGTCGACAAGAAGAAAAAGGAAGAACAGGGTGCCGGTGATCAGGGGATGATGTTCGGCTATGCCAGCAACGAAACCGACGACTATATGCCGCTGGCCCTCGACCTCGCGCATAAGATCCTGTTGGAACTGGCCGCCCTTCGCCGGGAAGACAAACAGATCAAGTATCTGCGTCCCGATGCCAAGAGCCAGGTCACGCTGGAATATGATGATCACAACAAGCCCGTGCGGATCGATGCGATCGTCGTATCCACCCAGCACGATGACTTTGACACAGAAGCCAAGATGCAGGCGAAGATCAAGAAGGATATCATCGAGATCCTCATCCCCCGCGTAAAGGCAAAATATAAGAAATACGCCAAGCTTTTCAACGACCAGATCAAGTATCATATCAACCCCACCGGAAAGTTCGTCATCGGCGGTCCGCATGGTGACACGGGGCTCACCGGCCGCAAGATCATCGTCGATACCTACGGTGGCAAGGGCGCACACGGCGGCGGCGCATTCAGCGGTAAAGATCCTTCCAAGGTAGACCGCTCCGCGGCTTACGCTACCCGTCATATCGCCAAGAACCTGGTGGCTGCGGGTGTGGCCGACGAGATCCTGGTCCAGGTGTCCTACGCTATCGGCGTGGCACAGCCTACCAGCATCAATGTCAACACCTATGGAACTGCCAAGGTAAAGCTCACCGACGGGCAGATCGCCAAGAAGGTGATGGAGCTGTTCGATATGCGGCCTTACTTTATCGAAACCCGCCTGAAGCTGCGTAACCCCATCTATAGCGAAACGGCCGCCTATGGTCATATGGGCCGTCAGCCGCAGATCGTGGAAAAGACCTTTGCTTCCCCCGGCGGAAAAGAAGTGAAACGCCGGGTCGAACTGTTCACCTGGGAAAAGCTGGACTATGTTTCCAAGGTCAAGAAGGCCTTCGGATTGAAATAAAAAGAATCTTTGATAATGCGAACCTCCCCTTTGGGGAGGTTCGCTATTTTTGTAGCATGAAGAATCCCTGGACGATCTTAGGCGAGAAGCCCATTTATGATAATAAATGGATCAAGGTCACGGAATATGACGTGCTGAATCCCGGCGGCGGAAAAGGCATCTATGGTACCGTTCGCTTCAAGAACCTGGCCATCGGCGTGGTTCCCCTCGACGAAGAAGGGTATACCTGGCTGGTGGGACAGTGGCGCTTCCCGCTGGAAATGTACAGCTGGGAGATCCCCGAGGGAGGTGGCGATCCGGCATTGCCGCCGATCGCGTCGGCACGGCGGGAACTGAAAGAAGAGACGGGACTGGTGGCCGACGAGTGGTCCCTGATCCAGGAGATGCATCTCTCGAATTCCGTCAGCGATGAACGGGCGCTTATCTTTATGGCCCGCGGCCTCCGCCAGGAAGACGCGATGCCCGAAGAGACGGAGCAGCTGGCCGTGCGGCGGGTATCCTTTGACGAGGCCTTCGAGATGGTCGAACGGGGAGAGATCACTGACTCCATGTCGGTGGCGGGGATCCTGAAGATAAAATTGATGTTGACCACCGGCGCTTTGAAATTGCACAATGAAACAAAATAAACTCATTATCGGGCGGCAGCCGCTGATCGAGACGATCCGGTCGGGCCGTGCAGTGGACAAGATCCTCCTGCAACGGAATACGGCCGGGGACTCCATCGCGGAGATCCGCCAACTGGCCCGGGAATACAATATTCCCATTCAGGTGGTGCCGGCGGAAAAACTGGGCTCACTGACAAAGGCCAACCACCAGGGGGTGATCGCCTTTGCCGGACTGGTGCGGTATATGGACCTCCAGCAGGTGATCGATCACGTCGTAGGAATGGGTGCGGCCCCGCTGTTCATGATGTTGGACGGCGTGACGGATGTGCGGAATATCGGCGCGATCGCCCGAAGCGCCCTTTGTTGCGGGGCGCAGGCGCTCATCATTCCCGACAAAGGGGTGGGGGCCCTGAATGAAGAGGCGATGAAGTCTTCCGCCGGAGCCCTCGAGCAGATCCAGGTTTGCCGGGTGCCGAGCCTGCTCAAGGCGGTGGATACCCTGCATCTCAACGGGATCAAGGTCTTCACCAGCGAAATGAAGGCGGCGAAGAAGGTGTTCGAACTGCCGCTGGCCGAGCCTTGCTGTATCGTCATGGGTAGCGAGGACAAAGGCGTGCAGCCCTATATCCACAAGGCGGCGGATGAGTTCTTTACGATCCCGATGGCCGGCGACTTCGATTCTTTCAACGTGTCCGTGGCGGCGGGGATCATCCTATATGAAGCAATGAAACACAGAATGCCATGAGTCAACCGACAAGTCAACCGATAAGTCAACTGATAAGTCAACCGATAACGCTTGTCGAATGTCCGCGGGACGCGATGCAAGGCTGGCCGCATATCATCCCGACAGCAAAAAAGATCGAGTATCTCAACGCCTTGTTACGGGTGGGATTCGACGTGCTTGATTTCGGAAGCTTCGTGTCCCCCAAGGCCATCCCGCAGATGGCGGACACGGCCGAAGTACTGGCTGGACTGGACCTCAAAGGAGTAAAGACAAAACTGCTGGCCATCGTCGCCAACTTCCGCGGCGCGGAGGCGGCTGCGGGAAAGCCGGCGATCCAATATCTCGGGTTCCCCTTTTCGGTGTCGGAAACCTTTCAATTACGCAATACCAACAAAACGATAGAAGGCAGCTTTGCCACAGTGGAAGAGATGCAGGACCTCTGTGCCGCGACGCAAAAGGAATTGGTGGTCTACCTGTCGATGGGCTTCGGCAATCCCTTTGGCGATCCCTGGAACGAGGAGATCGTCTATGAATGGGCCGCCGCGCTGGCCAAACTGGGAGTGAAGACCCTGTCCATAGCCGATACGGTCGGGCTTGCAACACCGGAGCAGGTGTTCTCGGTGGTGGACTATCTGATTCGGCAGCTTCCGCAATGTACCATCGGCGTCCACTTGCATTCCACACATCATAACCGGAAGGCAAAGGTCGATGCAGCTCTGCAGGCCGCGTGCCGGCGGTTTGACGGCGCACTGAAAGGGATCGGCGGCTGCCCGATGGCGGGAGATGAACTGGTGGGGAATATGGATTCGGAGTGGATGATCCGGCATTTCCGGGAGAAAGGGCTGCTGGGTCAGTTGAAGGAAGAGGCTTTGAAAGAAAGCCTGCGATTGGCGGAAGAGATTTTTAAATAATGGAATTTCAAGTACCGATATCGCTTTCCCCCTTGCCTGTCCCCATTAAATACGGGGATAAGATAATATTGACGGGTTCCTGCTTTACCGAACATATCGGCAACGCCCTTACCGAATGGAAATTTGACATCCTGCAAAACCCAAACGGGATCCTTTTCGATCCGGCGAGCGTGGCGTCGAGCCTGATCGGCTATATCCAGCCGAAGCGGTTTGAGACCGCGGATGTTTTTTACCAAAACGAGTTGTGGCAAAGCTGGCAGCACCACGGTATTTTTTCGCATGTGGATCAGTCGGCATGCCTGGCGGGGATCAATGCCTCGCAACAACGGGCGCATGCCTTTTTGAAGCAGGCGGATTGGCTGATCATTACCCTCGGCAGCGCATTCTCCTACCGGCTGGCGGAGAGTGGAACGCCAGTGGCCAATTGCCACCGCGCGCCTGCACAGCTCTTTCAGAAACATCTGATGACGATCGAGGAGATCCACACGGCGCTGGATAGCTGTTTGTATCAGCTGTTCTATTTCAACCCGGGACTGAAAGTGCTGTTCACGATCAGCCCCGTTCGGCATATCCGCGACGGCGTGATCGACAACAACCGCAGCAAGGCCCGGTTGATCGAGGCGGTGCATCATCTGGTGAACAAATTCGACCGGATCGGCTACTTTCCCGCGTACGAACTGGTGATCGACGTATTGCGTGACTATCGTTTCTATGACGTGGATATGGTCCACCCGAACTATCCCGCGACGCAGTTTGTGCTGGAGAAGTTTGTCCGGCAATGCCTCGATGCGGGAGCGCAGGGGTTGCTGGAGGAAGTGAAGAAGATCGTTATCGCCCGCAGGCATAAACCCTTTCAGCCCACGACACAGGCCCACCGGCGATTTTTGCAGGAGCAGCACGCCAAAGCGGTCGCCCTCGCCCAACGGTATCCATTCCTCGATCTGAGCGAGGAGATAAATTATTTTTCGAATAATCCCGATCTTTAAGGCATGAAAAAATATCTTCCTCTTTCCCTCTTGCTGCTGATAGGTTGTTATAGCGCTGCGGTTGCACAGGACCGAAAGGTGCACCAGGCCGGCGATCCGGATGACTCGGTGAAGGTGGAGAAGGCCGCCGCGGCTTCGGGCATGGAGGCTGCGCCACTTCGCTGGGTTACGGTTGATGAAGCGTTTGGCCCCTTGCCGGCAGGAGTGCATGTCTACCGGACGGCGGATTCCCTGGACGGGCGGCCCGAACTGGCCTACTATGTTTCTGCGCCGTTGAAAGACCGGGCACTTTTTTTTACCGCGCAGGTCGGCTATGGAAAACGGCTCACCCCGGCACAATACTATCAACAGGAGAACCGGCCGCTGCTGGTGATCAATACCTCTTTCTTCTCCTTTAAAACAAACGGGAATCTGAATGTCGTCGTCCGCGACGGCAGGATGCTGGCCCATAACCAGCCCTCACGCCGGACAAAACGCGATCCGGGGATATGGCATTACACGACGCGAAGCGCATTAGGCATCACTGCCGGCCGGAAAGTGGATGTGGCCTGGCTGTTCACCGACACGACCCAGCGCTGGCCTTACGCGTTTGAGGACGATCCAGTGACGGCCCAGGGCGCCGATTCGATACCCCGGCTGCAAGACCTGAAGAACACCCATTGGCGTCACTGGAAAATGGAGACTGCCGTCGGCGGCGGTCCGGTGCTGGTCCAGGCAGGCAAGGTCCGGGTGACCAATGAAGAGGAAGGGTTATTCATCAACGGAGAGAAGGATCTGCATCCCCGGAGCGCCATAGGGTATACCCGCGACGGACGGATCATCGTTCTGGCGGTGCAGGGACGCACGCCCGGTATCGCCGCAGGCGTTACCCTTTCGCAGGAAGCGAAAATATTGCGTGACCTGGGTTGCGAAGAGGCCCTGAATCTCGACGGCGGCGGCAGCAGCTGTATGCTCGTGAACGGCAAGGAGACGATCCATCCCTCGGATAAAGAAGGCGAACGGCCGGTGCCGGCGGTGTTTTTGATCGGCAGGCGCTAATATGCGATCTTTGCGCCCATGGCAAAAACCTTCGACACCCAAGCAGAAGCCATCCTGCACTTTTTCCGGCAGCTGAAGCCGGATTTTGAGATGGGAGCGGGCATCTCCATCATGAATCCGTATAAGAACCCAGCCACCTGGTCGGTAGCAGAAAAGTTCTATCATAAATTCTATGGGGATGACCGCCCCAGGGCATTCATCTTCGGGATCAACCCGGGCCGCCATGGGGCAGGGGTGACCGGCGTGCCGTTTACCGATCCGTTAAGACTGGAGGAGAAATGCGGTATCCCAAATGAATGGAAGAAGAAAGCGGAGCTTTCCTCGCAGTTCGTGTATACGATGATCGATGGCTATGGCGGCGTGGAGGCTTTTTACGGCCGGTTCTACATCACGGCCTTATCGCCGCTGGGTTTTGTCCGGGATGGGAAGAACCTGAACTATTATGACGATAAACAGCTGATCAAAGATTTCGAGCCCTGGATGTTGCGCTGTATCCGGCGGCAGCTGGCGACAATGCCGACGGAAGAAGTCTGTTATTGCCTGGGAGAAGGTCAGAATTTCAAATATTTCAGTAAGGTAAATCAGCGGTATGGTTTCTTTAAGGAGATCATTCCGCTGCCGCATCCGCGCTGGGTGATGCAATACCGGCTGAAGCGCATGCCGGAGTTTGTAGACCTGTATCTCGAACGGCTCAGTGTATCCGATCGCCGCGAACCTCGAGAGAAGCAATGACCTGCGCTTCATAATCAAGCCACTCTTTCCAGCGACCGCGGACGATATCCTTGTCGACATAGGTCTCGGCCAGTTCGATAAACAGATGATAATGCCCGGCTTCACTTTCCATAAAGCGGCGGTAGAAAAGCCGGAGATAGTCATCCTTAAGCCCCTCGCTGAGTCGTTTGAATCGTTCGCAACTGCGGGCTTCGATAAGCGCAAAAACAAGAAGGCGATCCAGGAAGCGTTCTTCCTCCGTGCCGGTCTTCTTTTGAAATTCTAGTAATTTATTTACGTACTGGTCTTTGCGCTGGCGGCCGAGCCGGAGCCCTCGCTTTTGCAGTTCGGCAAGTACCAGGCGGAAGTGTCCCCATTCCTCGGTGACGATGGGCGACAGATCGGCTACGAGCCGTTCTTTTTCGGAGTACCGCTGGACAAGGGAGATGCAACTGGTAGCGGCCTTTTGTTCACACCAGGCATGGTCGGTGAGGATGTCTTCCAGCGAGATACTGGCCAGATCGACCCAGCGTGGGTCGGTGGGGAGCTGGAGGCCGAGGATGTTCTTTTGGCTGGTAGTGGTTTCCATGGGGCGAAATTACGTAGGTTTGCGCGAAAACCGGTTATGCGTGACGAGTCCTTTTTACAGCGGAAACTGGCCGAAAGACGCGGGAATGCGGCTTTTCGGGAGCTTCGGCTACCGGAAGGCAAGGTGGATTTTTGTTCGAATGATTACCTCGGTGTCGTAAGGAACGGATGGCTGGAAAAAACAGCGCCGGAGCCGTTGCCGCACGGCAGCGGAGGATCGCGGCTGCTGGCGGGTAATTATCCGTTGATCACCGAAGTGGAGCGGCAACTGGCCGGCTTTCATGCGGCGCCGGCAGGACTGGTCTACAACTCCGGCTATGATGCCAATCTGGGGCTGCTTAGCTGCGTCCCGCAACGCGGCGATTGGGTGTTGTACGATGCACTTAGTCATGCTTCGATCCGGGATGGCATGCGGTTGTCGTTCGCGCAAAACTTGTCATTTGCCCACAACGATCTTGCCGATCTCGGGCGGCGGTTGGCGGGCCGCAACGGCGATGGAACCTGTTTTGTCGTGACGGAGTCGGTGTTCTCCATGGATGGCGATATGGCACCGCTGAAGGAGATGGCAGCCCTTTGCCGCGAGCATGGGGCTCAGCTGATCGTGGACGAGGCGCATGCGACTGGGGTCGTTGGAAATGCCGGCGAAGGGCTTGTGCAGGGGCTGGGATTGGCGGACGAGTGTTTTGCGCGCATTCATACGTTTGGCAAGGCGGTGGGCTGCCATGGCGCCGTCGTGCTGGGCAGCGGGTTGTTACGGGACTACCTGATCAATTTTTCCCGCAGTTTTATCTATACGACGGCATTGCCCCCGGCCAGCGTGCAGGCTATCGCCGCCGCCTACACTTTGTTGCCGCAGCTGGGTGCTCAACGGGCGCAGTTGCAACGCCTGATCGACCGGTGGCGAAGCGCAGCGATCGGCTATCAGCGGCTGGACAGCCGGACGCCGATCCAGGTGGTCATCGTACCGGGGAACGACGCGGTACGGGCGCTCGCGGAAAGACTGCAGACGGCGGGACTGGATGTCCGGCCAATCCTATATCCCACCGTGCCGAAGGGGAGCGAACGGCTGCGCATCGTGATGCATGCCTTCAACACCGAAGAGGAAGTGGATACACTCACCGGGTTACTAAAAAAATAAGCCGGCTCATCACTGAGCACGGCCTATTCATCTACCTGAACCACCTGAACTAACTTAAAGAGTACGCGTTTTTACCTATGCAAAATTGGGACGAAGAAGGCAACAAGACAATACCATTTTGTGGTAGTTTTGAAGTATTTTTAGCCGACTAATCACTTCTTCATGAGAATTATCCCCTTTCTTCTTTCCCTTATCCTGACCGTCGGCCTCATCGTTTGTCTCAACCGGCAATGGCAACTGGGCGGGTCAAAAACTCCGCTGCTCGGCGATTTTCTCAGCCCCCAGCATGGATTCTGGCAGAATGCCGAACCCGTTAACAAAAGTTTTGACGGGAACATGGCGCTTCCCGGGCTGAAAGGAAAGGGAGATGTCTACTTTGATGAGAATCTGATCCCCCATGTTTTCGCGGGAAGCCACCAGGACGCCTGTTATATCCAGGGATATCTGCACGCAAAATTCCGGCTTTGGCAGATGGAGTTCCAGACCTTTGCCGCGGCCGGCCGCGTGAGCGAATTTTTGGGTGCAGGCGCCGGCAACGCGTATGTCAAATACGATCGCAGCATGCGGCGCCTGGGGATGGTCACCGCCGCGAAGGCCGCACTGGCGGAGATGGAGAAGGACAGCGTCGTAAAGGCGGATTGCGATGCCTATACAGCCGGGGTCAACGCCTATATCGGTCAGCTCAGGGCCAGTGAACTTCCACTCGAATACAAATTACTCAACTATTCCCCGGAGCCCTGGACGAATCTCAAGATCGCGCTTTTTGTCAAATACATGGCCTATGACCTTGCCGGACATGACAACGATTTCGAAATGACGAATGCAAAGAGCTTTTTCAGCAAGGAAGATTTTGCAAAGCTCTATCCTGAAATGCAGGACAGCGTAGACCCCGTCATCCCCAGGGGAACGCGGTTCCTTCCGCCTGGGATCGTCCCGAAGGCGCCGTCGAAGGTCGACAGCCTCTATCTCGATCATCCGCTGACAGTGACTGCGGCCGAGTCGAAGCCGGACCGCGACAATGGCAGTAATAACTGGGCCGTCAGCGGAAAAAAGACGCTCAGCGGCCGGCCGATCCTTTGCAACGACCCGCATCTTAGTACGAACATGCCTGCCATCTGGTACCAGATGCAGATCCATACACCCGACTACAATGTCTATGGAGTTTCCTTCCCGGGCGCACCCTACGTGATCATCGGATTCAACGACAGCTGTGCCTGGGGGATCACCAATGCAGAACGCGACGTCCGCGATTACTATACCATCAAATTCAAAGACGAAACGCGGAAGGAATACTGGTACAACGGAAAATGGGCGCCGGCCGCTCAGCGGGTGGATACCATCCTGATCCGGGGCGGACTGCCGTTTTACGATACCGTCGCTTCGACGGTCTTTGGCCCTGTGATGTATGATCCGGGCTTCGCCGGGTTCTCCGAAGAAGCAAGCAACCGGAGTTACGCCGTTCATTGGAAGCCGGCCGATCCCTCCAACGAAATGCGGACGTTCAGTAAATTCCAGTCGATGCGCGATTACTCAGACTATAAAGAGGCGATCCTGACCTTTAAGAGCCCGGGACAGAATTTTGCCTTTGCAGATAAAAGCGGGGTGGTCGCCATCTGGCAACAAGGCGAGTTCCCGGCCAAGTGGAAGGAACAGGGACGTTTTGTAATGCCGGGCGAAGACAGCTCTTACAGTTGGCAGGGGAACATCCCGCAGCAGGAAAACCCGACGATGCTGCTCGACAATGATGACAATGGCCGCGGCTTCGTGAGCAGCGCCAACCAGCTGCCGGTGGATACCACCTATCCCTATTACCTGGGGATCGATTACCCGCCCTATCGGGGACTGATCATCAACCGGAAGCTGAACAGCATGAACTCCATCACCCCTGCCGATATGATGTCGATGCAGACGAACAATTACGACATCTTTGCTGCGATGGCCCGGCCGCTGTTGCTGCGCAATATCCATGAGTCCCGGCTTAGCACGGACGAAAAGAATTATCTCGATGTCTTCCGTAACTGGAACCTCA
The DNA here is from genome assembly GCF_036500295.1 of Puia sp. NCBI lineage: Bacteria > Pseudomonadati > Bacteroidota > Chitinophagia > Chitinophagales > Chitinophagaceae > Puia > Puia sp. The sequence goes on from NZ_DASYCH010000029.1 coordinate 25,778, forward strand.
ACAACGATCCCAATGAGGAAGGCCCGGTGATCTTCCAGTACTGGTGGAACCATCTTACAAAGGATATCTATGACGATGAGTTCTCCAAATCGAGTCTCTATATGATGAAGCCTTTCGAGAGTACCCTGCTGGAAGCGCTGTTGAAGGATTCGGCCTATTCCTTTATCGACAACATCAACACACCGGAGAAAGAGACCCTGCCACAGGTTGTGACAAACGCCTTCCTGCAGTCCGTGCCCGATCTTGCGGCCGCTGCCAAGGACGACAGGCTCACCTGGGCAAAGAACAAGGATACCTGGGTCCGCCACCTGCTGCAACTGCCTGCCCTGAGCCGGACACATCTGCCCATCGGCGGAGGGGTGCATTGCATCAACGCGGCCAAGAAACTGCATGGGCCAAGCTGGCGCATGATCGTGCAGCTTACGGATAAAACGGAGGCTTACGGGATCTACCCGGGCGGTCAGAGCGGCAACCCGGGAAGCCCCTACTATGATAGCTTTGTCGATAAATGGGCCGCCGGCAAATACAACGCCCTTTGGGTCATGGGAGCCGACGAGGTAAAAGATCGTCGAGTAAAATGGGCGATGCATTTTTCAAATCAATAATCATTTTTTATGATAAAATTCTTTGTCTCTATCGCCCTCATCGCCCTGCTGAGCTTTATCTTCGGACTGTTCCTTCCCTGGTGGAGCATCGCGGTCGCCGCCTTTGTGGTCAGCCTGTTGATCCACCAGCGGCCCGTGGTTGCTTTTTTTGCCGGATTTCTTGCCCTGTTGCTGCTTTGGGGCGGGTTGGCATGGTACATCGACATGGCCAATGACAGCATCCTGTCGGCGCGGGTGGCGGGTATCCTGCCGTTGCACGGGTCTTCAGTCGCCCTGCTGATCGTGACCGGGGTCATAGGCGCACTCGTGGGTGGGGGCGGTTCCCTCACCGCCGCCTTTTTAAGAAAATGAAATCGGATTCTCTCCTATGCGGGTTCTACTCTTGTGCCTCCTCACTCTTCTTTGCTCCTCAGCGGCCCGGGCCAACCGGGTTACCGGCACCGTTCGGGATGAAAAGGGGAATGTCCTGCCTTATTCTTCCATTCTCATCAAAGGAACGACACGCGGGGTGACCGCGGGCGGCGATGGCCGTTATAGTATCGAACTCTCCCCCGGCGAGCATACCATCGTCTGCCAGTATGTGGGCTATGGCCGTCAGGAAAAGAAAGTCCAGGTGGGGCGGGCCGATATCGTGGTGGACTTCCGCCTTTCCCCGCAGCAGCTCTCCATGGCCGAGGTCGTCGTGCGGCCCGGCGGCGAGGACCCGGCTTATGCCATCATCAGGCACGCCATAAAAAAACGCCGGGATTACGAGACGCCGCTGGATTCGTTTACCTGTGAAGCGTATATCAAGACGCTGATGAGAACCCGCAGCTTGCCCAAGCGCATCCTGGGACAGAAGATTGACGAGGCCGATAAAAAAGATATGGGCGTGGATTCGGCTGGGAAAGGGATCATCTTCTTATCGGAGTCGCTTACGAAGGTGGCTTTCAAACGACCGGATAAGGTCAAGCTGGAAGTGCTCTCGGGACGGCAAAGCGGGAACAACGGGTTCGGGTTTAGCGTTCCCACCTTCATCAACTTCTATGCAAACAATGTTTCGGTGCTCGGCGACCAGTTGAGCCCGCGGGGGTTCGTCTCGCCCATCGCCGACGCGGCGTTGAACTATTACCGGTATAAATTCCTGGGCAGCTATTTCGAAGAAGGGAAGGAGATCAATGAGATCGAAGTGATCCCGCGCCGGAAGTTCGAACCGTTGTTCTCGGGGAAGATCGACATCATCGAAGGGGAGTGGCGGATCCACAGCCTTGATCTGCGGTTGGTAAAAGAGTCGCAGCTGGAGATACTCGACACGCTGGAGATCCGGCAGATCCATGCGCCGGTGGCGGCCCCTGGGGCGACTGCGGGGGCCGGGATATGGATGGTAAAGAGCCAGGTGATCTATTTTGCAGTCAAGCTCTTTGGCTTCGACGCAGTGGGAAACTTCCTGAATGTCTATAACAACTATGACGTGGCCCCGCAGTTTCGGAAACGGTTCTTCAATAACGTACTTATCCGGTATGACACGGCGGGCAACCGGAAAACAAGAGCCTATTGGGACAGTATCCGGCCCTTGCCGCTGGAGCCGGACGAAAAAGTGAACTACACGATCCGGGACAGCATTTATCAGTATAACCGGGATTCGATGGGCACGAAGAAAAACCGGGACTCGCTCCTCAAGAAGCAGGGACCGGTGAAGTTGTCGGAAGTATTGTACACGGGTTTTAACCGGAGCGATTTCCGGCAGCCACGGCCGCTGCGCTATTCCATGGCCGGTTTGTTGCCGGATGCAAGCTACAATACGGTGGAAGGGATCAGCATGAAGTTGGATGCAACGATCAGCAAGAGGCTGAAGGGAGAAGGGGGAGACCTCAGCTTTTCCCCTCATTTCCGGTATGGGTTTCACAACACGCACTTTAATGCATGGGGACAGCTGGTACTCAACCGCCGGTCACTCACCCGGGAGGGGGACGAGCTGTCCTCGTCACGGCAGACCTGGTCGCTGGCAGGCGGCCAGCGGGTGGTTCAGTTCAATCCCGATAACCCCATTTCTCCCCTGGTGAACACCGTATACACGCTCTTCGCCCGCCGGAACTATATGAAGATCTATGAGAGCCGTTTTGCCGAGCTGAGCTCGGCAACCCGTTTTGACAACGGGATGCGGCTGAATGTAAATGCCCTCTATGAGGACCGGCTGCCCCTGGACAACACCACCGGTTATTCTGTCATCCGGTATAAGGACCGTCTTTTTACTCCCAACTATCCCGTAGAGAAGTTGCCGGCGCAATTTACCCGGCACCAGGCCGTGGTGACGACCATTGGATTTCAATATCAGCCGGGTCAGCGGTTCATCGAATACCCCAACCGGAAAGTATCCATCGGTTCGAAGTATCCGACTTTTAGCGTCACCTATACGAAAGGCTGGGACGGAGTGCTGGGAAGCGATGTCAATTTTGATAAATGGAAATTCTCGGTTTGGGATGACCTGAATTTCAAATTGCGGGGCCAGCTGCGATATCTGTTCTCCGTGGGCGGCTTCATGAACACAAACTCGGTCTATATCCAGGACTACCAACATTTCAACGGGAACCAGACCCTTCTCGCCAGCGAGTATCTGAATAGTTTTCAACTGGCGCCGTATTATGCCAACAGCACGACGGCAAGGTTTTACGCGACGGGACATCTGGAACATCATTTCAACGGTTTTTTGACCAATAAACTCCCTTTATTTCGCCGGCTGAACTGGCACCTGGTGGGCGGCGCGAATGCGTTCTACGTAAACCCGGGGAATCATTATGAAGAGATGTTTTGGGGCCTGGAGAACATCTTCAAGGTGCTTCGGGTGGATGTCGTGACCTCATGGCTCAACGGGGCATATTATCAGACCGGCCTGCGGGTCGGATTTGGCGGGTTGCTCGGGGATGGCTTTCGCCGCCAGCGGTAGCCCCTCTGGAATTTTTTGTAATTTTGCGGGATGGCCGCATTACATAACCGGGTCTCCCAAAAGGAGCTGAAAGATCGTTTGTACCAGGAGTCCGATCCCCGGACGACCATTTCCTTCTACCGTTATTTTCCCATCGATGATCCGCGTGTCTTCCGGGATGAGTTGTACTCCGTGCTTTCGGCATTGCAGGTGTTTGGCCGGGTCTATGTGGCCCGGGAAGGCATCAACGCCCAGATCAGCGTGCCCCAACCCCGGTTCGAACAACTGCGGGCAGTCCTCGAAGGTGTTCAGGGGTTGGCGGGGTTGCGGCTGAATATCGCCGTGGATGATGACGGGAAGTCGTTTTGGGTGCTGAAGGTCAAAGTGCGGGAAAAGATCGTCGCGGACGGCATCGCGGACCCGGACTTCGATATGAGCCGCAAGGGGAATTATGTCGACGCGGCCACTTTTAACCGGCTGACGGATGACCCGTCGACCATCGTCGTGGATATGCGCAATCACTATGAATACGAGGTAGGGCATTTCGACAAGGCGATAGAGATCCCCTCGGATACCTTCCGGGACCAGTTGCCGATGTCGGCGGAGATGCTGGAAGAACAGAAGGAGAAGACGATCATCATGTATTGCACAGGGGGGATCCGCTGCGAGAAGGCCAGCGCCTATCTACTGCACAAAGGGTTTACCAATGTGTTCCACCTGGAAGGCGGGATCATCCAATATGCCCATGCCGTGGAAGAACAAGGCCTCGAGAATAAATTCCGGGGAAAGAACTTCGTATTTGACAACCGGCTTGGTGAGCGCATCAGCGACGAGGTGATCGCCCATTGTCACCAGTGCGGCGCGCCGGCCGATACCCATACCAATTGCCGCAACGAGGGCTGTCATTTGCTGTTTATCCAATGCCCGTCCTGCGCTCAGAAATATGAAGGATGCTGCAGCCCGGCCTGCCAGGAGACCATCAATCTGCCGGCGGATGAGCAAAAAGCACTGCGAAAAGGAGTTGAAAAAGGCGTTCACACGTTCAATAAAGCGAGGAGCCGGGTGCCCGGGAAGGGGGCCGGCCTACCCTAATCCGTTCATTCTTCAACCACGGGCGCTTACCCATCCCTCCCGGGAATGATTTTGAAAGGCCGCTCCACCCTGAAATCCCCTGCCTTGTCCCGCATCCGGCATACGATTTATTGAAAAGATATATGTGTAACAGTTTTTCTTTCAATAAAATTCCGATAGTTTTGAATCCAACAAAAAGTGTAAAACGTACGTTTATAACTTTTTACTTAGTAGCTCAATCGTTCTTGCCGCCCGTACCCGCCAATTAGCAACCCCGTAAACCAACCTTAAGGTTCTGACCATGAACAAGGCAGCAAAAAGTTTCTTTCGTCTTCGAGGCTATGTCTGGAACATCGGTTACCGGCCTTCGTTGGGCAGCTACGAGAAGCGGAAACTGGGCATTTTCAATGTCATGAATTTTCTGGGGCTGACCGCAGGCATCCTGATCCCCCTCCTGGGACTCTTCAACAAAGATCATTTTTCCCCCACCGTCTGGATCGCGGCCGGCGCACCGGCCCTGATCAGCGTTTTTGTATTGCTGGCCAACTACTACCAGCGCTACGAGTTTGCCCGCCTTTTGTATTTTACGCTTTATCCCGTTGTTACTACGCTGACCTATGCGCTGGGGATCGATGCCGGGATCGAATTCTTCTTTGTGCTCTACGGCGTACTCTCGGTGTTCTTCCTGCAGAGTATCTACAATATCGTCTTTTCGTTTACCCTCTCGATGGCCTGTTATTTTTTGGTGGCCCTGATCTGGAAGGATTATTCCTATAGCCTGGAGAAGCATAACTTCTATTTTTATGTTTTCAACCACCTGCTCGCGGTCTTCTTTATCTTTTACGGCTTGCTGCTGATCAAGAACGAGAATACCCGCTATCAGAACCAGAGCAGGGACAAGAACTGGCAGCTGCGCCGCAGCAATCTGAAGATCCTCCGCCAGAAAGCGGATATTTCGGGAAAGGCGGCATTGCTGGAAGAGCAGACCCACCAGTTGACGGAACTCAATACCCTGAAGAATAAACTTTTTTCGATTATCGCCCACGATCTCAAATCGCCGTTGTATGCATTGCGCAATCTTTTTCGCAACGTGCAGTTGTATGACCTGCCCGGTGATGAGATCAAGATCCTGATCCCTGAGGTCGTAAATGAGCTGACGTATACGACGGGGCTGATGGAGAATCTGCTGCAATGGGCGAAGAGCCAGATGCAGGTCGAGTCGGTGAAGCCGCAACTGCTGGATATCGCCCGGATCACAAAAGAGGTGATCCAGTTGCTGCGGTTGCAGGCCGAGGCAAAGCATATCTACATGAACAGCAAGATCGAACGGCCGGTATATGTATATGCTGACAGGGACATGATCAACCTGGTGCTGCGCAATCTGCTTTCCAACGCCATCAAGTTTACCCCCGAATCCGGCTCGATCTGTGTCGACGCAAGGGAGATGAGGGGACATATCGAGGTGCTGGTCCAGGATACCGGGTTGGGGATCCCGCCGGAAGGCCTGCAGAAGCTGATGGATGCCAACTACTATAGCACCCGCGGCACGGTCGGCGAGGCCGGGACTGGCCTGGGGCTGATGCTGTGTAAGGAGTTCCTTTCCCGTAACGGCGGCCGCATGTGGATCGAGAGCGAACCGGGCAAGGGAAGTACGGTGTCCTTTTCCCTGCCCAAGGGCGGCGTTGGCTTGATGGATTAATCTTCCAGATTTCCTACTGAATACAGGGCGCGCTGATAGGTTTCCTCATCGCTGAGGGATTGCGGTTGAAAACGTTCGCCGATCACCTGTTCATACAGCTCGATATAGCGTTTGCTGATGGTATCGACCCATTCGTCCGTCATGACGGGCACCGTCTGGCCTTCTTTCCCCATAAAATTGTTGGCGATGAGCCACTCGCGAACGAATTCCTTGCTTAGCTGCTGTTGTTTCTCGCCTTTCGACTGCCGCTCTTCAAAGCCATTTGAATAGAAATACCGCGAGGAGTCGGGCGTATGGATCTCGTCCATCAGAACAATCATGTCGCCGATCTTCCCGAATTCATACTTGGTATCGACAAGGATGAGCCCGCGTTTGGCCGCCAGCTCCCGCCCGCGGGCGAAGAGGGCTAAGGTGTATTTTTCCAATTGGGCATAGTCGGCCTCACCCACGATCCCACGGCGGATGATCTCATCGCGGCTGATATCCTCATCGTGACCGACCTCGGCCTTTGTGGAGGGAGTGATGATCGGGGTGGGGAAGTAGTCGTTCTCATTCATCCCTTCGGGCAGCGACACACCGCAGAGTTCCCGCCTCCCCGAGGCATAGGTGCGGGCGGCATGACCGGTGAGATTTCCTCTGACGACCATCTCTACCCGAAACGGGACACATTTGCGGCCAACGGCTACGTTGGGGGCGGGCGTGTCGATCAGCCAGTTTGGGCAAATATCCCTCGTAGCCTTTAACATATAGGCGGCGATCTGATTCAGGACCTGGCCCTTATAGGGAATGGGGCGGGGCAGGATGACGTCGAAGGCCGAGATCCGGTCGGATGCGACCATAACCAGCCATTTGTCGGATATCGTGTAGACATCGCGCACTTTTCCGCGATAGAATTTCGTTTGATTGGGGAATTGTAGCTGCTTCATGTTGAACTATTGATGGGGACGGACAGTCCCGTAGCGGGCAAAATTAAATTTTAAGGTCAACATTACAATGTGTATTTTAGTGATAGACCGGACTTTGTCCGGCACCATTAACCAACATTATCTAGCTTACTTAACGAAAACTTGCGCAATGAGAAAGAACCTTCTGCGGATGGCTGTATACAGCCTGGCCATTCTGTTTTCCCTTCCCGCCTGGTCCCAAGCGCCCCTTACTCTTACCGGTACGGTCCGCCAGTCGATCACAAAAGATCATGTGCCGGCGGTGAGTGTGACCATCAAAGGTACCTCCATCGGGACTTTTACCGACGATAAGGGTAATTTCAAGCTCGCCGTCACACAGCAACCCCCCTTCGTCCTTGTCTTCTCCTCCATCGGCTTCGAGACCCAGGAAGTAAACGTCTCCAGTGCGGGTTCGCCGGTGACAGTGGATTTTGTACCGGCTTCTTCATTGGGTAAAGAAGTGGTGGTTTCCGCTACACGGGCCGCCATCCGCAGCCTGGAATCCCCGGTATCCATCGAGCGCATCGGCGCGACACAGGCACACGAAGTTCCGGCGGTCTCTTTCTACGACGCCATCGCCAACCTGAAAGGGGTGGATATAGTGACCTCTTCCATGCTTTTCAAGACCCCTGCGACCAGAGGGTTTAACGGCAGCGGCAATACGCGGATGAACCAGCTGGTGGACGGGATGGATAACCAGGCGCCGGGGCTGAATTTCTCGGTCGGCAATATCGTCGGGCTTTCCGAGCTGGATGTCGACAATGTGGAACTCCTGCCGGGCGCCTCTTCCGCCCTCTATGGCTCGGGCGGGATGACGGGGACCTTGCTGATGACGAGTAAAGACCCCTTCAAATACCAGGGCTTCAGCGCCCTGTACAAACAGGGGATCAACCATGTCGGCGACGCCAATATGGGCGCCAAACCGTATTATAATGTCGCCGCCCGGTATGCTCAGGCCTTTAATGACAAGTTTGCCTTCCGCATTTCCGCGGACTATACAAAGGGCACCGACTGGATGGGCACCGACATGCGCAATTTTGCTCCGGTGACCGGCCAGATCCTGCCCGGCCATGATCACAGCGGCGCACCCGATTACAACGGGATCAACGTCTACGGGGATGAAAGTTCCTATTTCAACGTAAAATCGGTGTTTACGAGCCAGTCGCAACAAGCTTCCGCCGCTTCCCAGCAGCTGGCCGCCGCGGCCCAGCAGGCCGCTCTCGCGGGCAATGCAGCGCTAGCGGCCCAGTACCAGGCGCAGGCCACGCAATACGGCGTGCTGGCTGCTCAGACCGGGGCGATCGCCTCGCTGACCCCCTCGGCGTCCAATGTTACGCGAACGGGTTACTCGGAAAGTGCGCTGACCAACTATGACGCCTACAACACAAAGATATCCGGCGGCCTTTTTTACAAACTGACGCCGGGCACGACGATCAGCCTGACCGGGAATTTTGGCCAGGCCAGCACGGTGTACACCGGTACCGATCGGTATAGCCTGCGCGACGTGAAGATCGGCCAGTACAAAGCCGAGATCAGCGGTAAGCATTTCTATGTAAGGGCCTACACCACGCAGGAGAACGCAGGCAACTCCTACGATATGGTGGCGGTGGCAACGCTGATGAACGAAGCCTATGCTCCGACAGCCACCACCTGGGCGCCGACCTATCTCCAGACCTATGCCGGGGCCCTTCAACAGGCGTTGGGCGCGGGTCAAAGCGGGCAGCAGGCCTATCTGACGGCCAGCAATGCCGCCCGGAATGCCGCCGATGCCAACCGGTTCCAGCCGGGGTCGGCAGGCTTCAACCAGGCCTTTGCCAATTTGAAGACAAAGGCCATCCCCAGCGGCGGCAAGTTCAACGACCAGACCAATCTCTATGTGGGCGATGCCATGTATAATTTCGGAGACGTGGAGAAGACCGTGGATGTCACCGTGGGCGCCTCCACGCGGGAATTCGTGCTGAACTCCCACGGGACGATCTTTGCCGACACCGCCGGCCGCATCAAGATCAACGAGACGGGAGCCTTCGCCCAGTTGCAGCGCGCTTTTGCGGACGATCTCCTCAAACTGTCGGTCTCGGGCCGGTATGACAAGAACTCCAATTTCAAGGGCCGGTTCACGCCCCGCGCCACCGCCTTGTTGAAAGTGGCCAAAGACAACTATATCCGCGCCTCCTTCCAGACGGCCTATCGCTTCCCCTCGACTCAAAACCAGTTTATCAATTTGCAGACAGGCTCTGCCCGGCTGATCGGCGGCCTGCCCCAATTCATCGATGCTTATGGGCTGAATGACGGTCATACCTATGATACAGCCACGCTGAACAGATATGCTGCCACCGGCCAGTTGGGAAATGCGTATCAGTATAAAGAGTTCAAACCCGAGACGGTGGCTTCCTGGGAATTAGGATATAAGGGGGTCATCGGGGGTAAGTTGCTGATCGACGTGTATGGCTTTTATGCGCAATACACCAATTTCATCGGGCTCATGGCGCTGGTGAAGGACCCGTTCGCTACGGGTTCCTATGTTCAGAATGCCGCCAACACCTTTGGTATCTACACGAACAGTACCAACAAGGTGAATACGATAGGCGCGGGGATAAGCCTGGAATATAAGTTGCCCGATGGGTTCCTCGCTTCAGGTAACTACGCATACAATAATATTTCAAAGGCAAGCAGCGGTCAGCAAACGGATTTTAACACGCCGAAGAACAAGTTCAACCTCAGCCTTGCGAATTACACGATCGCCAAATATTACGGGTTTAACCTGACCTATCGCTGGCAGCAGGCGTACCTGTACCAGGCTTCATTCATTACCGGGATCACGCCGGCCTTCGGAACGCTCGATGCGCAGATCAGCATGAAGATCCCGCATATGACGAGCAGCGTGATCAAACTCGGAGCGACCAATCTCCTGAACAAATATTATGTGGATGCCATCGGGAATGCGAATATCGGGGGCCTTTACTATATAAGTTTCGGCTATAACATCCTGTAAGAAAAAGGGCCGGTTGACAACCGGCCCTTTTTCTTAGTATTATACGTTAAATCGGAAGTGCATCACATCGCCATCTTTGACGACATAATCCTTCCCTTCGATCCTTAGCTTTCCATTATCCCGGGCGGCAGCTTCAGAGCCGAATTTGATATAATCCGCGTAAGCGATGACCTCGGCCTTGATAAATCCTTTTTCGAAATCGGTGTGGATGACACTGGCAGCCTGCGGCGCCTTCCAGCCTTCATGGATCGTCCAGGCGCGAACTTCCTGTACACCGGCGGTGAAGTAGGTGGCCAGGTTCAGCAGTCGATAGGCACTGCGGATAAGCTTGCTAAGCGCGGGTTCGGTCATCTTGTATTCTTCCATGAACAGTTGGCGGTCTGCAGGGTCTTCCATCTCGGAGATCTGTGCCTCGATGGAATTGTTCATGACGATGACCTGCGCATTTTCGCCGGCAACGGCAGCCTTCAGCGCCTCGGAGTATTTGTTGCCGGTGTGCATGGAGGCCTCATCGACGTTGGCTACATAAAGAACGGGTTTCTCCGTCAGCAGGAAGAGATCGGCGATGGCCGTGCGTTCTTCCTTTGACAGGTCCAGTTCGCGAATGGACCTGCCTTTTTCGAGATGGTCCTTGCATCTTTTCAGGATCTCGTATTCGATCTTTATTTTAGGATCGGGGGATTTGAGCAGCTTCTCGGTGCGCGAGAATTTCTTTTCAACACTTTCGAGGTCCTTGAGCTGCAGCTCGGTGTCGATGATCTCCTTGTCGCCGACTGGGTTGATGGCCCCTTCGTCCCGGAGGATGTTCTCGTCTTCGAAGCAGCGGATAACGTGGACGATGGCGTCCACTTCCCGGATATTGGCGAGGAATTTATTGCCGAGGCCCTCGTTTTTGCTGGCGCCTTTTACGAGTCCCGCGATATCGACGATGCTCAATTGGGTGGGAACGGTGCGTTCGGGTTTCACGAGGGCAGCCAGATTGTCGATCCTTTCGTCCGGTACGTCCACAAGCCCCGTATTGGGTTCGATGGTGCAGAAACGGTAATTGCTCGCCTGTGCCTTTGCGCTATTGCTCACCGCATTGAACAGGGTCGATTTTCCAACGTTCGGTAGTCCTACTATGCCTGCTTGTAAAGCCATGATTTCTCCAATTGTGGGCGCAATATTAGGCAATTAATGGTAATTTCAGGGCGTTAAGATGTAAATAGAAGATTACTATGGCGTTAAGTCGGATTTGGGGGGCTTTTATCCTGGTGGCCATCCTTGTGGCGGGTATCCGCTATGCCTTTGTACCAGCGGACAAGGAGATCTTTGGGCAGATGGTGACGGGGAAGTCGGGGGATGTCATCGCAGCGGATGGAACAAAGCAGCAGGCGGACGGGTTGATCGAGACCTGTAAGAACGCCGTTAGCCTGTCGTTGGGACTCATCGGCATTATGGCCCTGTTCATGGGCCTGGTCAGCATCGCGGAAGCGGCGGGCGGGATGCGTTTTCTGGCCCGGGTGACGGGGCCCTTCTTTTCGAAACTGTTCCCGGATGTACCCAGGGGACATCCCGCGATGGGTCATATGGTCATGAACTTCTCGGCCAACCTCCTGGGTCTGGATAATGCAGCAACCCCATTTGCCCTCAAGGCAATGGAAAGCCTGCAGGAGATCAACCCCAACAAAGACTCGGCCTCAAACAGCCAGATCATGTTCCTTTGTCTGCATGCTTCGGGCCTGCAGGTGATCCCGGTGAGCATGATCGCCTTACGGGCTTCGATGCACGCACCCGATCCGACGGATGTCTTTGTGCCGATCGTGATCGCGACGTTCATCACCACAGTGGCTTCGATGTGTATCGTGGCGGCCTGGCAACGGATCAATATCTTTCAACCGGCGATCCTGCTATGGGTAGGTGGAATATCGCTGATCATGACCGGGTTGGTGCTCTATCTGCGAAGCCTTTCCGCGGACCATGTACAGAGCTTTTCCCGGGCGCTGGGCGGAGGCCTCATCCTGCTCATCTTTTTCCTCATCATCGGCGTAGCCTGGTACCGGAAGGTGGACATCTTTGGCGCCTTCGTACAGGGAGCGAAGGGCGGTTTCGAGACCGCCGTGCGGATCATTCCCTACCTGGTGGGGATGCTGGCGGCGATCAGCCTACTGCGCGTGAGCGGCACCTTTGACACGGTGATGACCGGTATCCGGCATCTTGCTTCGGTCTTTGGCTCCGATACCCGATGGGTGGATGGGATGCCGACTGCACTGATCAAACCGCTGACGGCGGCAGGCGCGAGGGGAATGTTGGTGGATACCTCGGTCGCGCACGGGATCAATAGTTTTGCAGCCAGGTTGTCAACGACCATGCAGGGGTCATCGGAGACGGCCTTTTACGTCGTTGCGGTATATTTCGGCTCGGTGTCGATCCGCAATACCCGGTATGCCTTGCCCGCAATGTTGCTGGCGGAGCTGGTGAGCGTCGTCAGTTCGATCTTCCTCTGCTATTTATTCTTTGGGAACGTACAATAAAAAAACCCGCCCCTCTCGGGGCGGGCTGTCTCTGCGCAAAATAGAACCATAACCATTAACGATTCAGATATGCTACAAGATGGTGGCGTTTCGGATCCTTGGCGGTGGCGTTCTTGGCGTCCCCTTCATAGATCAGCGTATAGGTTCTGTAGCCATTCAATTGTTGGGTATTCAGGACATCCAGGTTCGTGGTAGTGCCGGCCCTGCGGCAATACAGCGTGTCGCTGACAAAGCTGGATCTGAATTGTCCAAAGTCGACGACGGCGCCGGGTTTTACCCCTGCGAAAATGGTCTTGGCCTGCCGTGCCGAATAGACATCGACGCTCGCCGTGTCGTTGAGAACGGTATTGATGAAGCGCATGTTGTAAGCCGTGCTGTCCGTCAGCGTGAAATTGTCCTTCAGCACCATCCGCAACTGGTCATTGCTTGATTTGATGGAATCGGTGACCAGGAGCGTATAGTACGTATTCGCCTGAAAGGTTTCGTTAAACGAATAGAACAACACCGAATCGAGCGTATTGACGCCCCGGGCAAACTTGATGGTCTGGTCACCCGTGGGCACTTCCGCGTAGCCATAGCTCGTGCCGGCCAGGGGATAGATGCTCCCCATGGTCATCACCGGGGAGGTGCCGGCGGTATAACCGGTGACTTTGATGCCGTTGATCAGAATGTTGAAGGTGTCCGCCTTGGCTCCCAAAACGGTGTTAAGGTTGACCGCGACGTCGATAAACGAAACGTGCGCCGAATTCGCCGAAGCGGGAACCGCGGGATCCTTCAAGGCTATATCTCTTTTGCAAGAGAAGAAGCCGGTGACCATCGCCAGCACAGCAAGTGCGAAAGGTATATTGATCTTTTTCATTATTGCTAGATTTTGACCATTAGTTTTTTTGTGAGAACCACATTTCGTACGTATTGTAATTCGGGTTAAGCGCGCCGATGCGGGTAAGTTCAGGCACGTCGTACAGGTATTCCGAATTGTAGCGGGGTTTACAGCGATACACGGGTTGTCCGCCGTTGGTCGCATACATGTTGCTTCCGGAAGGAAGGACGAAATTGGCATAGACCTGGTTGCCCGTAATGGGATCCGCATCGATGTAGTGAAATCTCCGCATGTCCGTCCACGTCTCATTGACGCCCCAGCCATACAACGCGATATACTTCTGCAGCATGATATGGGAGAGGGTCAGACTACCCACGGCGGGTACCACTTTTGGATTCGCCAGATAGGCGGCCTCGCTGGTAGGGGTCATCACCTTGGCGGTCGGGATGTTCTTCGGATAGGTGGTGGTCAGCATATCCATATTCAGCTGGATGGCGTTCTTGTAGGCCGTCAGTGCGCTGGCCTGGTCACCCTTCCGCAGATAGGACTCGGCAAGGATGAGCTGCATTTCAGAAGCCGTCATCATCGGGTATTCAGCGGTATCATCGAAGATATACCGGCTGTTGTTGACCTTGGGCGCTACAAGTGAATTGCCGGCTACATCACCCCAGAAGTTCTGCGGATAGTCACCGGTGGAAAGCCCGCTGGTGCCGAGCCAGGGAATAAATCCTTTGTAAGTGCCGTTTGCATTTTCCCGCAACATATAGGGAGTGCGGGGATCGGGGACGCCGTTGAACATCTGGGGGTTGTTACCCGACATCAGATCGGCGATATACTGTCCCTGACGATAAGTGCCGAGGTTGGCGCGGTAAGGCCCGTAGTAGCTATTGACGGGGGAGGTGGTGCCACCCTGGAACTTGCACATGGCGTTATCGACATTGGCGGACATGGCCAGCGCCGCATATTTTATCGCGGAGTCGACGTAGTGGTTGGATGCATATTCGGTCTTATTGGACAGATCGTTGAAGCTGCGGGCCAGGAGACCATAGACGAATTTCTTCCATTTGTTGACGTCGCCGCCATAGAAGTAATAGTCGCCCTTGAGCAAATTGGCGGGGCTGACGCTGTCACCCGTCCTGCTCAGGAAGTCGAGCGCCCGGTAGCAAATAGTCCGGCAGCTGTCATAGAACATCGGCTGGGCGTCGTATTTGAACTGGGAGAGGCTGGTGTTGAACGCCTGGACCAGCGGTGCATCACTGTACTGATTGGTGAGGGTGAGCCAACCCCAGGCGCGGATCGCCCAGGCAACGCCCACATAGTCCCATTTCTTCTGCTGGGAGCCCCATTCGATGATCTTGTTGACATTCTGGCCCTGGCCGTAGTAAACGGTGGCCCAGATGGAGCCGGTGTTGTCTGACGCGCCGATCACGGGACCCATCTGACCGTAGAGTTCCCCGTTGGTCGTGGTGCCCCAGTACTGGATGTAGCGGCCGAGCAGGGTACCGTCGAGCTGAAGGCCATAACCGCTGCCGTTGGCGGTGTAGAAATAGGAGAAACCGTCGATAACGGGGGCCAGCAGCGTTTCCACCGGCTGGATGACCTGGGCGTTGGGATTCAGATAAGCGTCGTCGATGGTTTTCTTGCAGGAGCTGAACAGCGTCAAAGCCGTGGCTCCTAGCAGAAGGAGAGACCGGGAGAATTTATTTCGCATATAAGAAGATTTGTTGGTAGTCATGATCGCAGGGAATTTAAAGGTTAACACGAATGCCTCCACTGATACTCCGCGGCGTAGCCGGGCTACCAAAGTCCATGCCATAGGAACCTATACCTCTTGTACCGGGGTTGTTGCCCTGCACGTCCGGATCGGCGCCTGCATAGTTGGTGATCAGCACGAGATTGTTGGCCGTCACGAAAACGAGCAAGCCCGTAACCCCATGGATATGTTTGTAAATGTTTTCGGGCAGCCGGTAGCTGAGCGTAAGGTCACGCAGTCTCATCCAATTGACGTTGCGCTGCATGTATTCCACATCCGGCAGATTGGTGTAATAGAAGCTGTTATAGTACGGGACGATCGAGATGTTATTGGTGGTGGGATGCGCTGAATTCTCGTTCCCGTCCTGGAGCACGCCTTTCACGACGACGGGCGTATTGCGGTTGTGCGTCCTTGTGCTCTTGCCGATCCCGGTGAGGAAATAATCGGTACCGTTATAGATATCGCCGCCGACCTTCAGATCCCAGAGGAAATTCAGGTTCCAGTTCTTATACCGGAAGCTGTTGTTGGTCCCCAGCGTAAAGGTTGGCGTACGGTCGCCGATGGAGTAGTTCAGCTGCTGGCGAATGGCGACACCGCTGCCTGGGTCGATCAACGCCTGGCCGGCGCTATTCGTCAGATAGTTGAAGCCTGTGACGGTGCCGGTGGAATGGCCGCGGATCAGGCCGGCGCGAACGTTACCCGAGAAATAGGTGTCGGAGTTGTAATAATCGTTAAGGACACCGATGGAGTTGGGAAGCGTCAGCACATCACTCCACATGTGGTTGAAGTTGAAGGTGATGTCCCAGGCGAAATCCGCTTTTTTTATCGCGCTGACACCCAACGTCAATTCCACGCCTTCATTCCGGGTGGAACCTGCATTCTGGGTGTTGAGGATGAAACCCGTTGCATAGCTGGCCCGGTATTGCTGCGCGATCTGGTTATAACAATAGGTGTTGTAATAGGCGCCTTCGAGGTTGATCCTGTTGTTGAACAGGCGTAATTCCGTACCGATTTCGAAAGTACGCTGTCTTTCTGGTGTGAGATACGGGTTGGAGTTAGTGTACCCATAAGCGTAAGAGGGGATGTACTGGGTCGCGAGATTATTCACAAAGAAGGACTGGTTAGAATAGGGATCGTTCAGCCGGGCCGTGCTTGCATATGACCCGCGGAGTTTCCAGTAGTTGAGGACATTGTTGTTCTTGATGGACGGAAAGATGTCGGACATGATCGCGCTCAGGCTGGCGCCGGGATAGTTATAGTTCCTGCTCGCTGCGGGCAGGGGAGAGGCGCTTTCGATCCGGTGGGAGTAGGTCAGGTAGATCAGGTCCTTCCAGCCGAGAGTGAATTCGCCGAAGTAGGCAAGTTCGCGGGTAATCGATAGGTTGGCGTGTCCTGACTGGTTCCGCAACAGCCGGATCCGGCTGCTGGGGAGGGTGTTATTGCTATCCGTACGGGATGAATCGATCAGGTGGGTTCCGTTGACGTCCCATGCCTTTGTCTCGAGGTCCTGCCATTGGGTTCCGACCAGGAGACGCAAAGAAAAGTCGCCGACCTTTTTATGGGCACTCGCCGTAATGGTATGGTTGTAACCGCTATACTGGTGATAGTAATTATCCAGGGTACCGCCGGTAGCCGAGGTCAGGAAATAGGATTCCGGATGGACGAACTGGTAGCCATCCTGTTTATAAGTGTCGTAGCCAAATCTACCGGCAATGTCCAGCCAGGAGAAGGGGTGGATGTTGACCCCCAGGGTGGCGATGACCCGATCGGTCAAATCCCGGCTCTTGTTGTTCTTGGCGCTCCAAAGCGGGTTGTCGTAGTCGGCATTCACATTGGATTGGAACAGGACGTTCTTATTGCCGTTCTTGTCTTGGAAGTTCCGGATGTCGTTATTAGCCGGCCACAGGTAGAGATCCTCGAGATAGCCGGAAGCGCCTTTCAGCGGTTTGAGATTGTTCGTGTGAATGTATTCGATCGACGGGTTCACGTCCACATACTTGCCGATCTTGGTCGTATTGACGATACGGACATTGGTCTTGAGGTAGTTATTATGAGGGACGACACCGTCGGCGTTAAGGTAGGAACCGGTGATCCGGAAGCCGCTGTTCTTAACCCCGAACTCGCCTGCAATATTGTGGGTTTGGGAAAAGGCCGTCTTGAAGAAATTGTGCAGGTTGTCATACAGCTTCGTGCCGCCGGCCCATTTTGGCCCGAAATATCTCAACACCTGTGTCGAATTCGGGGTGCTGGGGTTCCCGTTGCTATAACCGTTGCTATAGCCATTGTCTACGTCCACAAAGCGTGTGATTGTCTGGGCGCGGAAATTGTCGTCATAGACGAAGCTCGGCTTGGCGCCCGCCTTGGGTTTCCGGGTGACGATCACGACGGCGCCGTTGGAAGCCTGGCTGCCGTACAACGCGGTGGCCTCCGGTCCCTTCAACACCGTGATGGACTCGATGTCGTTCGGGTTGATGTCGGCGATCCGGTTGGTATAGTCATTGTTCCGGTTGGGAAGGTCCTGCGACAAACCCACGCCGGTACCACCATAGGAATTCTGGTTCATCGTGGTATTGTCGAT
>NZ_DASYCH010000030.1:0-8591 GCF_036500295.1 Puia sp.
GTCGGCGATGGCTTCCGGGTGTTCAATTATATTCCGGGAGAAAGCGTCCCTCAACAACGCATCAGCCCCTTCCTGATGCTGGACTTTAATGCCGAAGTCGACTTCCCGCCTTCAACGCACTTGCGCGGTGTGGATGTCCACCCCCACAAAGGCTTCGAAACGGTAACGATCGCGTACAAAGGCAGCGTAGCCCATCACGACAGTGCCGGCAACAGTGGCACCATCAACCCCGGCGATGTCCAATGGATGACGGCAGGAGCCGGTATCCTCCACAAGGAATACCACGAACAGGAATACGCAAAAAGAGGCGGCCCATTTGAAATGGTACAACTCTGGGTCAACCTCCCCAAAAAGGACAAAGGCACGGCGCCCCATTACCAGGCCATCACAAAGGAACAGATGGGAAAGATCGACCTGCCCGATAACCAGGGCGTCATAAGTGTCATCGCCGGTGTATACAACGGCGTCAAAGGCCCGGCGCAAACCTATTCACCTGTGAATGTCTTTGACATAAAACTAAAAAAAGGCGCCACAACCCAAACCAGTCTGCCCGCCGGTTATAACACGGCAATCCTGCTGATCAACGGCAGCGCCACGATCAACGACCAACAGGCGCCCGAACACAGCTTCGTCCTCTTCGCCAACGAAGGTGAAACCATCGATATCACCGCGAACGAAGATTCCGTACTCCTCGTCCTCAGCGGCGAACCCCTCAACGAACCGATCGCCACCTACGGTCCCTTCGTTATGAATACCCAATCCGAGATCATCGATTCCATCCGCGAGTTTCAATCCGGTAAATTTGGCATCTTAAAATAAATAACAACGGGGTTGGAAGAGGAACGCCCTTCCAACCCCGTTTCATATCCTGCTCCGCAACAATTATTCCGTCTTCAAACTCCTCACCGGGTTCGCCATCGCCGCCCGTACCGCCTGGAACCCGATCGTACAAAGCCCGATCACCATCGCAATCACCGTCGTATAAAAAAATACCGTCCAGGTGATCGGCTGCCGGTACGCAAACCCCTGCAACCATTTACTCATGATCCACCACGCGACCGGCGCAGCGATCAACAACGATATAAAGATCAATTTCAAAAACTCGACCGACAATAGCCGCACGATCGTCGCCACACTCGCCCCCAATACTTTCCGCACACCGATCTCTTTCGTCCGCTGCTCCGCACTAAATGCCGCCAGCCCAAATAGCCCCAGACAGGAGATCAGGATGGCGATCACCGTAAAATATCCGACGATCTCCGCCAGCCGGTTATCGGCGGCATAATTCCGCTGGAACTGCTCATCCAGAAAGGTATACTCGAAAGGATCGACCGCATCCTGGTTACGCCAGATCTCCTGCGCCGCCTGGATCACGGGACCCACATTCCCCCCACGGGTATGCACGATCATATAGTCAAAGTCATTCTTGTCCGACAACAGCGAGAAAGCATACGGGGCCACCGCCACATGCAGATCCTCAAAATGAAAGTCTTTCACCACCCCCACGATGAGCACACCCGCCGTATCCGACGCACTCAAATACACCTTCCTCCCGATCGCCGCTTGCGGGGTGACAAACCCGACGGCCTTGATCGCACTTTCGTTCAGTATAAAGGAATTACTGGTATCCGACAGGAAGTCGCGGGAATATGCCCGCCCCGCCAGCACCGTAAATCCCAATGTCTTCATATAATCCGCATTCACAAAATTCGTCTTGACGACCTTCGCCTCACTCATCGTCTGCCCTGCCAGGCGGATCGCGTTGTCCGCCGGATTGCCAATCCCCGGATAGTAGGATGTTCCCGCAACAGACAACACGCTATTATTTTGCTGCAATTCACTCTTCAGCGAGGAAAAGATACCCTTGGCTATCTTACTCCGCAAAGGAATGACAAGCTGCTGATCCTTTTGAAAACCCAGATCGGCATGCCGCAGATAGGACATCTGCCGGAGGATGACCACCGTGGCAATGATCAGCACGATCGAGATCATAAATTGAACGACGACCAACCCCTTCCGCAACGACGCAACCGCCAGTGAATTGGTCAGCTTCCCCTTCAACACCTTCACCGGGTTAAAGGAAGATAGATAGAACGCCGGGTAACTCCCCGCAACCAGCCCCGTCAATACCGCCATCCCCCAAAAAGCGGCAAACAACCATCCATCCGCAGCCAGTGACAAACTGATCTCCTTGCCCGATAACCGGTTAAACAACGGCAAAAGCAACACCGTAAGCCCAACGGCTATACCAAACGCCATAAATGTCATCAACAACGACTCGCCAAGGAACTGCCGAACCAGCCCCCCTCTCTCCGCACCCAGCACTTTCCGAACCCCCACCTCGGAAGAGCGTTTCGAAGATCGCGCCGTCGACAGATTCATAAAATTTATACAGGCGATCAACAACGTAAATACAGCAATGGATGCCAGTATGTACAAATATGTGCGACTAGCCGAAGGCGTTACATTGGACGCGACAACATCGCTGAGATGGATGTCCTTCACAGGAATGAGGAACTGCTCCTTTTCAACGCCCCTTTTCTTCAGATCATTGTCCGCATATTTATGCATAAAGGCCGGCAGCTTCGCCTGGAAGCGCGCCGCATCGGTACCAGGTTGCAACTGGACATAACTATAGAACATATTGTTGATCGCAAAATTCGTCGGATTGCGATTGATATATTTCTCCATTCCCCCACCGGCAAACGATATAAATATCCGCTGATCGATATGCGAAGGCAACGCCATCGGCCGGAAAACACCCGTTACCCGATAATCATACTCGCCATTACTGCTGCTGTTGATATGAATGGTCTTTCCGAATGCAGGCGCATTCCCAAAGTATTTCCGGGCGACCTCCTCCGTCAGCACCACGGAATAGGGCTCTTCCAATGCATGCGCCGGCGACCCTTCCTTAAAATCATAGGTAAACATCTTAAAGAAGTCCCCATCCGCCAGCGCGATCTTATCCTCCAGGAAGGAACGCGTCTCACCCGAAGAAGTCGTCACCGAAAACAAGGTCTTACTATCAAACGAATTCAACAACCGGGTCGATCGGACCACCTCGGGAAATTCCTGCTTCAATGCACGGGCCATCGGTGCCGGCGTCATAGGAGCACTATGCTGCTTCTCTCCCTTCGTCACCCAGGTCGTCCCCACCTGGTACAGATCCCCAATATTCTTGTGGTAACTATCATAACTCATTTCATAATGGAGATACAAGGCGATCAGCATACAACACGCCAATCCCGCCGACAACCCAAAAATGTTGACCGACGAGAAAAACTTATTCTTTACAAGGTTCCTCCAGGCGATCGTAAAATAACTTTTTAGCATATGATTGTTTTTGTAATCCATTGGAACTCCGAACCACCCCGAGCTCGAATCGCATCAAACCGTACCAAACCGAACCGCATCGACCAACATCAAACGGCGTCCAACCCGATCGACCGACATCAAACCGAATCACATCGAACCACGTAAGACTCCCCTATCCCCCAACCAATCAAATGCCTGAATATAAATCTTTAACTATCAATGGCCTACGTCTCATGAACCCGGCCGAACTGTCCGTTTTCGGTACAGCAGTTGTTCTATTTTCGTACCTTTGCCCCCTGATGCAAGCGAAAACGGAACATAAGAACATACGACACCTGAGCCTCACCGAGTTAGAGCAGTACTTCGAAACCCTCGGGGAAAAAAAGTTCCGCGCAAAACAAGTCTATGAATGGATCTGGCAAAAACACGCCCACCACTTCGACGACATGACCAACCTCAGCAAGGAGCTCCGCCAGCAGCTTGCCGAAAACTTCTCCCTACCCGCACTAAAAGTCGACGCCACCCAATACTCCGCCGACGGCACCATCAAAAGCCGCTTCCACACCGTCGACCACCACATGATCGAAGGCGTCCTCATCCCGACCGATGAACGCAAAACGGCCTGCGTATCCTCCCAGATCGGTTGCTCCCTTAGCTGCAAATTCTGCGCGACAGGGTATATGGCACGTCAACGCAACCTCGACTACGACGAGATCTACGACGAAGTCGTCCTCCTCAACCAACAGTCCGAACGCGTCTACGAGAAAAAGCTTACCAACATCGTCTTTATGGGAATGGGCGAACCCCTGCTGAACTATAAAAATGTCCTGAAGGCGATCGAGCGCATAACGAATCCAACTGATGGACTCGGCATGAGCCCCCGCCGTATCACCGTTTCCACCGCCGGCGTCGCAAAGATGATCCGCCAACTCGGCGACGACAAGGTAAAATTTAAGCTGGCCCTCTCCCTCCACGCGGCCAATGATACGAAGCGCAACGAGATCATGCCCATCAACGAATCAAACAATATCGGCGCCCTCATCGACGCCCTCAACTATTTCTACCAGCAAACCGGCAACGAGATCACCTTCGAATATATCCTCTTCCGCGATTTCAACGACAGCCGCCAGGACGCCGACGAACTCGTAAAGCTCTACCGCCAGGTCCCCGCCGACCTCGTCAACATCATCGAATACAACCCCATCGAACAGGCCCTCTTCGCCAAACCCGAAGAGCACGCCATCCAACAATTCATGCAGCACCTCGAAAAAAACAAGGTCAACGCCCGCCTCCGCCGCAGCCGCGGCAAAGACATCGACGCGGCCTGCGGACAACTAGCTAATAAAGAGTAGCAGCAGTGGCATAACTAATAAACAACCCATCCCCTTCCCAACATCCCCAAATTGGACTACCTTAGCACTCTTATTTAACTTAACAGGTAGTCCGCTATGCTCCCCTGGAAGACCATCATACAATTTCAGAAAGACGAAAACTGCCCCGTCTATCTGCAGATCGCCAACGCCATCATCCTGGAAATGAAACGAGGACGGATCGGCCCCGGCATTCGCCTACCCGGCACCCGCCAACTCGCAGAGACCCTGAACGTCCACCGAAAAACAGTCGTTCGGGCCTACGAAGAGCTCGACGCCCAGGCCTGGATCGAATTGCGGCCCAACCAGGGAACGTTCACCAGCCACGAACTGCCCGAGATCAACCCCAAACGGCTGGCCGCCCGACAAGAAAAACCCAACACCTTCCCCGCCACGACAGGCTATCCCGTCCCCGTCAATAAGCTGATCCGGACACCCGTCTCCCCTAACCGGCATATCCCGGGATTCCATGACGGTCCCGATGCCCGCATGGTGCCGGTAGGCGAGATCGCCAAAGCATACCGCAGCGTTCTGATGAAGAAACTGAACGCGAAGTATACCTCCTACGTGGATACCGCGGGCGTAGAAAAATTCAGAAGGGTCCTGTCGGAACAGCTCAACGCCAGCCGCGGACTGCAAACGACTTTCGAAAACATCATGATCACCCGGGGCAGCACGATGGGACTTTATCTGATCGTCAACATCCTCTTTTCCAAAGGAGATACCGTCATCGCCGGAGACCCAAATTATTATTATGCCGACCGCGCCTTCCTCAATGCCGGTATGAAGCTGATCCGCGTCAGGGTCGACGATTGCGGCATCGACGTGGACGCCATCGAAAAATTGTGCCGGAAGAAAAAGATCAACGCCGTACACATCACCTCCCACCATCATTACCCCACCACCGTTACCCTGACCGCCTCCCGCAGGATCAAACTGCTATCGCTGGCAGAAAAATTCGGTTTCGTTATCATCGAGGACGACTACGATTACGACCTGCACTATTGCAGCAGCCCCATCCTTCCCCTGGCAAGCGCCGACACCAGGGGCATGGTGATCTATATCGGCACCCTGAGCAAGGTCCTGTCACCGGCTATCCGTACCGGTTATGTCATAGCCCCCGCCAACCTTGTACTGGAACTGGCCCGGCTCCGGCAGATCATCGATACCCAGGGCGACCCCATCATGGAATTGGCCCTCACGGAAATGTACCAGGATGGCAGCATCCGGCGGCACCTCAAAAAATCATTGCACGAATACCACCAGCGCAGGGATTTTGTCTGCGCCGGCCTTTCCGCACAGCTCCCGGATCTGATCGACTTTAAAGTACCCGACGGAGGCCTCGCCATCTGGGCGAAGTTCCACCCCTCCATTCCCCTGCCCCCGCTCACAGAACGGCTATTGGCCAGGGGAATTATCCTCTCCAATGGACTGATCCATAATACAACGCCTCTTTCTTTGAACGCTACCCGGCTCGGCTTCGCATGGATGACCGAAACAGAGGCGGCAAAAGCCATCGACATCCTCAGCGACACCATCCATTCGAAAAAAGCATGACCAAGCCGGACTACCGTATATCTTAAAACCGGACACCTTAATAGTCCGCTCTCTTTCTATCTTTGAGGAGTCAACATTCTTCAAGCAAAAAAAGAGAACCATGAAAAAGATCGCCCTGGCAGGCTTTTCAATACTGATCAGCCTCCAATTATTCGCCATTCCCATATCCGCCAACCCCTATCCCCTCGTCCGCTCAACCAACTCCATCATCCGTCCGGCCAACCTCTATCCCACCCCCGGCGCCAACCCCGCCCCCACCGTCAGCGAAAGCCTCCTGAAAACCTTCCGCGAAACCTTCCCCGACGCGGAAAGAGTCGTCTGGAACGAATCCAGTATGTATTATACCGTCAGTTTCTACCAGAAAAACATCATCACCCGGATCAACTATGATAAGAACGGCGCGTTTTCAGGCTCCTTCCGTTATTATTCCGAAAGCTATCTTCCCTACTACCTGATCAATGTGGTAAAAAATAAATATCCCGGCCTGAAGATCTTTGGAGTGACCGAGATCACCGCCCCTTCCGGCATACTCTATTATATCAAACTGGAAGGTCCAAAATACTGGCTTACCGCCGTACTGGACGGTCAGGGCGAAGGCTTCGCCCAGGAAAAATACCGCAAGTCCCTTTAATGACAGAAACCCGGGATCGCTGCCAACGCTTTTCTCACGTGTGACTGTAAATCCAAAATGCCCCGGTTCTCCGGGGTATTATTTTTTCTCGCCCTTGGTACATTTCTCCCCATCCCCTTGTCTTTAGCATATAGCTCCATTTATGCAAGAAGAACGTTTCTGGTCCTTAGCAAGTCTCCAACTCTCCGGCGAAGCCACCCCCGAAGAACTGGCGGAGCTCGGCCAACTCCTGTCCGACCACCCCGAACTGGCCCTCCGACTCGAGATCTTCACCAATATCTGGCGCCAAAAACAGTACCCGGAGTTCGCAAACCCAAACCCCCTCACCAAAGA
The DNA here is from genome assembly GCF_036500295.1 of Puia sp. Taxonomy (NCBI): domain Bacteria; kingdom Pseudomonadati; phylum Bacteroidota; class Chitinophagia; order Chitinophagales; family Chitinophagaceae; genus Puia; species Puia sp. The sequence goes on from NZ_DASYCH010000030.1 coordinate 7,210, forward strand.
AGACGCCTTCAACCGGCACCTCCAACGACTAAGCACCCACCTTTCCTCCCCTGCCCTCCAATACGAAACCACCCCCCACCCCCGCCGGCGATGGATCACAACGATAACAGCAACAACAGCCGCAGCAGCAGCCATCCTCGCAATAGCCTTCTTTGTCTATCGCTATAACAGCAGCGCCGGCAAAACCACCGGCAGTAATAACGCGATCGCCGCCAATACCGTCAGCACCCGCCCCGGCTCCAAATCCAGGATCCAACTGCCCGATGGCACCCAGGTCTGGCTGAACGCCGACAGCCGCCTCACCTATAATGTGTCCGACCCCAACCGCCCGCGCGAAGCCCAACTGACAGGCGAAGCCTATTTCGACGTGGCAAAAGACAAATCCCGCCCCTTCCTGATCCATACCCCCACGGTCGATATCGTCGTCCTGGGAACCGCATTCAACGTTCGCTCCTACAGCAATGACCGCAATACCGAGACGGCCCTTTTCCAGGGCTCCGTGGAAGTCACCCTGCACAACAACCCCGATAAAAAGATCATTTTACGGCCAAACGAAAAACTCACCGTTCACAACGACCAGCTCGCTGTATCCAGCCTCAGCCCCACCACACCGGATATGAACCACGCCGACGAACCCCTCATGACCCTGGGCAAGGTACATTTTCAAAAGAAGGACAGCAGCATCGTCGAATCCTTATGGACAAAGAACCAACTGGCCTTCGACAGCGCCCCCCTCGACGAGATCGCCCTGCAGATCGAACGATGGTATGATGTGAAAGTGACGATCAACAGCGATCGGCTAAAAAGAATGCAGCTCAGCGCCACCTTCGGCGACGTCCCCCTGAACCAGGTACTGGAAGCGCTTAGCGTCAGCGGAAATTTCAATTATACGATCCGACAAAAAGATATAAGCATCACCCCGTGAACCCGACAGCGAATCCACGGACCACAATTTGCATATTCAACGATTATAAAACTAAACTTGCTGATATGAACCAAAACAGTCCCTGATCCATCCCCCAAAAAAAACGGAGGAAGTGGCAGCTTCCCCCGCAAATAACAACAGACAACAGGGCTCATCGCTGAGCCCCGGATCCATCATTACCATCAATCACTAAGTTATGCAAAAAAACAGAGCTTGCGTATCCCCTTTTACGCGTAACTCATTCATCAAATGCCTGCTGATGACGAAATTTGTGCTTTTTTTCCTTTTTGCCTTTTCTTCCCAGTGTTTTGCAAAAAGTTACGGGCAAACGACCATTGACCTCCGGCTGGAAAAGGTCTCTCTAAAAAAAGCCTTTAAAGCCATCGAGAACCAGGGCATTTTCCATTTCGTCTACCGCGACGAGATCCTTCCCACGGATCAACTGGTCACGATCCAC
>NZ_DASYCH010000031.1:0-6238 GCF_036500295.1 Puia sp.
AAAAAGCCCGGCGGTCGCTTTATGACTCGGACAGAACCCTGAATGACAACGAAATTCAGTTTCTAACCCATATTACCGAGTTGGATCCCGCTGTTGAATTTCTTTATTTTCACTGGTGGGGAATATTGGAAGACCTGGGCCGATATCCAACCTTAAAGAAAGGGGATAATCCGGTTCTGCTTATAACGAGCGCGCGAATCCTGGCAAGTCGTGCAGCGACTGCGGCAAGAAAAGGTGTGGTTGCAGCCGATCCCGCGTTGGTCAATGACTTCTTCCCTATCGAGTGGCTGCGCATCCAAAACTTTAAAGGCATAACAGATCTTACCATCGATTTCAAACAGGATGAACCCGGGAAAAAATCCTGGCTTTTTCTGTTGGGAGAAAATGGCGTCGGCAAGAGTTCCATCCTCCAGGCGATGGCCGTCGGCATGAAGGCGGACAAGGAGATGATCAGACCTCTGCTGCCAAAGCTGATCCGGAAAGGGGCGGAAAAGGCCGAGATCACTATAAAAGAACGAAATAGTGACAACCTGCTCATGACCGTGCTGACAAAGGATGATATTCATCAGTCGGGGGTCTTCAATTCCTTCCTCATGGGCTATGGTTCCCTGCGACTCTCCGGTGACGAGGCGGATGCCGTACCAAAACGGGATGAAGCAAGAATCAGCTATGAAAATCTCTTCAAACCCGTTCGCCCGCTCAATGATATCACAAAATGGCTAAAGGATACCCACCGGCAAAACCCCGTTTTCTTCGACGCGATGGCCTATTCCATAAAACAGTTGCTGCCGCATGATTTTGCGGAAAACGAACTTACGGTCAACGAAGAGATCATGTTCAAACACTCCGAGCAGCAGTTTTCCGAGTTGAGCGATGGATTCAAGAGTACGATTATTCTCGCGGTAGATATCATGATGAAGCTGTCCAGCGCGCAGGCCGATATGGATAAGATGACGGGCATCGTTCTCATCGATGAATTGGGCAATCAATTGCACCCCCGCTGGCAGATGCGCATCGTCCGGCAGTTGCGCACCGTCTTCCCGAATCTGAATTTTATCGTATCGACGCATCACCCGCTTTGTCTCCGGGGCTCCGAAGCCGGTGAAATCCTGTTGTTGAAGAATGTCGACAACCAGATTAACAGCATCACCGACCTGCCCGACCCCGCGGGCCTGCGCGTAGACCAGATCCTGGCCTCGGAATTCTTTGGACTGAACAGCCTCATGGACCCTGCGCTGGAGGCAAAGTTCAACCGGTATTATGCGCTGCTGGCCCGCGAGGCGGAACTAACCGGCAAGGAGGTGGAAGAGCTTTTCAGGCTGAAGGACGAACTGAAGGCGCAGAAGCAACTGGGGTCATCCCTGCGGGACGAACTGATGTACTACGCCATCGATAGTTTGCTGGCGAGTAAGCTGGCCTATACCTTCAGCAGGGATGAGTTGAAGGAGCAGGTAGTTACCCGGGTGAGGGATATCTGGAAGAAATTAAACAGCCGAAACCATGATCAAGGTTAAACGCCCCGAATGCCCGGAGATTCTGCGCGCCGATCCAGACAAAGAAAGCCCGGGGCGGGCAGAGACGCGCCGGAATATCGAAACGGGTACCCGCGTCTACAAGGTATATGCCGATAAGTCGGTAAGAAAGGCGCTGGGAAAAATGTTTCATGGCAAATGCGCCTATTGCGAAAGCCAGATCACGGCGATCTACAGCGGCGATATCGAGCATTTCAGGCCAAAAGGGCGGGGCTACTACTGGCTGGCCGCCGATTGGGAAAACCTGTTGTTTGCCTGTCCTTTCTGCAACCAAACCCACACCCATGAGATGGCCGGCGATGGGTCCACAAGGGAAGTGGTGATGGGCAAGCTCGACCAATTTCCATTGATGGCGGAAAACTACCGCCTCAGCGAGGATCATGCCGTGCACTTTCTTTCCGCCGATAGCCGGTATACAACCGCGTTTGGCCAGGAGGAAGCCGTTCGCCTGCTAGTAAGACCCTGTACCGATGCGGAGACGGAAAGCTATTTCAAATACAACGACCAGGGGCTGATCCTGGTGGGGGATGGGCTGGCCTTTCCAGATCAAAAGCGGGCGGAGACTTCAATCAGGGTATATGCCCTGCAGCGATTGGGGCTGGTCCTCGCCCGGGAGGCGAAGGTCATCGAGATAAAGGCGCAGATCAGGCGAGTCGAGGAAGCGATTGCCGACTTCGACGCCCATTTCAACGACGGTGAAGTGGAGCGGATTCAGTATGAGGGCCTGTTGCGGGAGGAGATGGAACGGCTCCACCGGTTTCAGGATCCCAACCAGGAATACGCCGGCATGGCCAGGTATATTATCCGGCAATATTTTGCCGCTTCGGGACTTGGATAAGGCCGTCAATGCCCCCGCAGCAGTGGCATCTATCCCTCCGCAAAAAACTTATGGAAATACGGGATCGTCTCGATCCCCTTATAAAAATTCGCGAGATCGAACTTCTCATTCGGCGAATGCAGGTTGTCACTATCCAGGCCGAAGCCCATAAACACGATCTTGACGCCGAGATGCTGTTCGAAGAGCGAGCAGATCGGGATGCTGCCGCCGCCGCGGACGGGGATGGGCGCCTTGCCGAAAGTGGCCTGGATGGCCTTCGCCGCCGCCTGGTAGGCCTTGCTGTCGATCGGCGTCATATAGGGCTCGCCGCCATGATGCTCCTCGGCCTTGACGGTGACGCCGGGGGGCGCTATCTGGCGGAAGTAGTTGAGCAGCTTTTCCGTGATGACCTTCGCCGACTGATTGGGCACCAGGCGGGCCGAGATCTTGGCAAAGGCCTTGCCCGGCAGCACGGTCTTGGCGCCTTCGCCGGTGTAGCCGCCCCAGATGCCGTTCAGCTCGAGGGTGGGCCGGATGCCGGTCCGTTCGTTGTTGGTATACCCCTTCTCGCCCCAGAGTTCCGTTACGCCGAGGTCCTTCTTGTATTCCGCCTCGTTATAGGGGGCGGCGGCCATCAGCTTACGCTCCGCGGGGGTGGCTTCTACCACATCATCATAGAATCCCGGGATCGTGATATGATTGTTCTCGTCATGACAGGAGGCGATCATCTTCGCAAGCATGGTGATCGGATTGGCGACGGCGCCGCCATACACGCCGCTATGCAGATCGCGGTTGGGGCCGGTGACCTCCACCTCGATATAGGAAAGCCCCCGCACCCCGATGTCGATCGAGGGGTGCTCGAGGCTGAGCATGGCCGTATCGCTGATCAGGATGACATCGGCCTTTAGCAAGGCCTTGTTGGTGCTGACGAACTTCGCCAGGTTGGGGCTGCCGATCTCTTCTTCGCCTTCGATGATAAACTTGATATTCGTCGTCAGGGTCTTTGTCTGGACCATGGTCTCCAACGCCTTGACATGCATATAGAACTGTCCCTTGTCATCCGCCGAACCGCGGGCGAAGATCTTGCCGTCCCTGATGACGGGCTCGAAGGGACCGCTATGCCACAGGTTGAGGGGGTCGGCGGGCTGGACATCGTAATGGCCGTATACCAGGACGGTAGGTTTGCTTTTGTCGATGATCTTCTCCCCATAGACGACGGGATGCCCCTCGGTGGGGTAGATCTCGGCCTTGTCGACGCCGGCGTCCAGCAGCCGCTGTTTCACGGCTTCGGCGCATTTCTGCATGTCGCCTTTGTGTTCGCTGCGGGCGCTGACGGAGGGGATGCGAAGCAATTCGAGGAGTTCGCTCAGAAACCGATCCTTATTCTTTTCCTGGTATTCTTTCCATGTTGACATGGCGCAAATATATGAACCTACGGGCTTATTGGAAAATATAGCCCTTTGGCCCCTTTACCGCGCCGAGGCGATCATCTCCAGCGCCAGCCGGACCAGGAACAACGCCGGACTCTCCTGCCGCGACTCCTCCTCCGCAAAGGCGCGGATCTCCCCTCGGTTCCGGGCGCGGATGCAAAAACTCAGGATCGTGGCAAGGATATCGGGCTCGTAGGGCAGCAGGCCGATCTCGTTGCTCCATTGAAAGCGGTTGCTCTGCGAGAGCTGCAGCTGCTCGGCATTTCGTTGCAGCAACACCCGCAGGCCGGCGGTCCAGGGGCGGTTGCCGGCCTCTTCGGGATTCCCTTTGTAATACACCTTTTCGATATCGCCGCGGATAAAGGCGACGGTTTCGTGGAGCGGAACGGGCGGGTTGCCGACCGGCTGGGCCATCATGGCGGGGGAGGAAGAGGCATATTCCAGCATCCGGCCAAGCGCATTCTCGTCGCCGCAGTTGAAGAGGTAGTACTGTCGAAGCAGTTCGTAATAAAACTCATGGGGATTGCCTTCCACCCGGCCGGCCTCCTGGCCAGAAAGCCATTCGCGGTTGAGGCCGCAGATGGCGAGCGGCTTCCAGAAGGAGTTGTTCTGCCGGCGATAGATACCCGCGGCAATGCCAAAAAGTGGGATCGCGGAGCCCGGTTCGAGGATCGACCGGTAGATGGCGGCCAGCACATAGCAGGAACCCATCACCAGTTCTTTTTCCTGTAGGGCAGGGTCGTCTTCCTCCTGCTGTTCCTGGCGGATCGCAAAGCCCGAAGCCGCGGCATAGCCTTCATAGGCGTCACCCAGCCGTTGCAGCGTGGCGCCCGAGAGACCCAGTTGTGAAGAAAAATCGCTCATGGATTATAAGATTTCGCGGGGAAAGGCCTTTTATGCCTTTCAAAACTTTCTGAAAATACATAGGTAAATGTAGTTTGCTCCGTAAAAACAAGCCGGGGGTAAAAACACCCTATTTTGTATCAACCAAAGCCGGGTATCCTACCTTTGTCCAGTCAACAACATCTCCAAACAACCTAAAAGATCATGGTATGAGCACGCAAACAAAGACTACACCCACACAAGTAGTAAACTATCAGACAGACGAGCATTTGACTCCGGGGGTTATCGACTTTCTCAAGATAGTAAACGCACCGGGAGGCAAACCGGTTGAGAGCCTGCCCAAGCTGGCGGCCCGGCAGGTGCTTATCGATGCCCAAAAGGCTTTTAACGTGGACTATTCCGGGATTGACGAGGACGAAAAAGATATCGAAGCAGACGGGTACAGGATCAGGCTGAATCTCGTGCGTCCGGCCGGAGCCACCGGGGTTTTACCGGTCTTCATCTTTATCCATGGCGGCGGCTGGATCCTGGGAGACTATCCCACCCACCGGCGGCTCGTACGCGACATTGTGGTCGAGTCGGGTTTTGCCGCCGTCTTCGTGAATTACACGCCCTCGCCCGAGGCGCAATATCCCCAGGCAATAAACGAGATCTATGCGGCGACAAAATGGGTGGCGGAGAATGGCGCTTCGATCAAGGTCGACGGCAAGCGGTTGGGTGTTGTCGGCAATAGTGTCGGCGGGAACATGACTGGGGCGACGGCCCTGATGGCAAAGGAGAAGAAAGGACCGGCCATCGGCGTGCAGATCATGATGTGGCCGGTAGCCGATGCCAGCTTTAGCCAGGAGTCGTATGCGCGGTTTGGCGCCGACCGGTTCCTGACGACCCCGTTGATAAAATGGATGTGGGACCAGTATACGACAGACCTGGAGGCCCGGAAGGAAGTGCATGCCTCCCTGCTCAATGCGTCGGTCGACCAGCTGAAGGGCCTGCCGCCGGCCCTGATCCAGGTGGCCGAGAACGATATCCTGCGTGATGAGGGGGAGGCCTATGGGCGTAAGCTGGAAGCTGCGGGCGTTACGGTCACGACGGTTAGATACAATGGGATGATCCATGACTGGGGAATGCTGAATGGGTTGGCCAATGAACCCGCGACAAAGTCGCTGGTCCGGCACGCGGCGGCAGAGTTGCGGCACTATTTGGGATAAATGTTATTTTAGTGGCGGCGTCCCGCAAGGGCGCCGCCCATTTCATGGCAAAGGAAAAGATCCCGGTTTATGATTTCGCCAACCTGGCAGCGAAGCCCCTCGACCCGGGGGAGTTTATGATCGAACCATTTGTAGCCTACATCGGCCGACACTCTCCCGATCTTCACCACGCCCACCGCCACAGCTTCTATCATCTGGTCTGCTTTACCGGCGGCGGCAAGGGATCGCATAGCATCGACTTTACGAAATTCCCGGTCGAACCGGGCCAGATCTATTTTATGTCGCCGGGGCAGGTACACAGCTGGAATTTTGCAGGGCAGCCCGAAGGGTTTGTGATCAATTTCTCCGCGGGATTCCTGGAGAGTTTTTTGTTGAACCCGAACTATCTCGACCGGTTCTCCTTTTTTA
>NZ_DASYCH010000032.1:0-25430 GCF_036500295.1 Puia sp.
TCCTTTTTCAACATCGGCATGATATTAAAGAAGGTGCTGTTGCGCAGCCGGGCCATATATTCCGTGCAGATCAGCGGCCGGCCATAGGGCTTCAGCGTGTCGATGCAATGCTGGTGAGCCGCGGTGGGTTCATAGTTGTGATAGGTGATGACATCCGAGTTGGCTAGCTGATACGTGTTGAGCCGGGTCAGCTTCGCGCTCCATACGCCGGCGGAGAGGGGCTGGTCGGGGTTTATCGTTCGCCCCCAGGTAAAGGCTTTCTCCAGTAACGGAAGACTCTTGTCCCCATAATTGCTGTTGCCGGGTTCGTTGTAAAGATCCCAAAGCAGGATACGTTTGTCGTGCTTATACGTGTTAAGAACGTCTTTGACATACGCCTGCAACGTGTCGACCAGCCGGGGTTCGTCATAATACCGCTTGCCCGGATCGCGCAGCCAGCCCGAGTTGTGGATCCCGGGTTTGGGCTTCGGCTGGGGGCCGGCGTGATAGGATTCATTCCAGCAGTCGTCGAAGAAAACGAAGATGGTCGCGATATGATGCTTGTCCGCGATGTCGAGATACTGGCTCACCCTTTTTTTGAAACCCTGGGGATCCTCCTGCCACGCAACATGATGCAGGAAAACGCGCATACAGTTAAGGCCGATGCTTTGGGCATAGCCCAGTTCCCGGTCGATGGTCGCGGGATCGAAACTGGCCGCCTGCCACATCTCCAGCTGGTTGATCGCCGTGCTCGGAATAAAGTCGCAGCCGCGGAGCCAGGGCTTGGTGGCATACCAGCTGTTGGCTTTTGCCTTCGGCCAGACAGGACGCTGGGCGCTGGCACCGGATTGAAAAGCAAGGGCAAGACAGGTTAGCAGGATCAGATTGCGCATGAGATGGATTTATAGAATAAATATAGTTGATTTTGGTTTTAACGCGCGCCTACTCCCCTCCCGGCTTCCGGATCGCCCTCCCCACCGCGACCGGCACCCCGAAATTCGGCGTCCCATCCGCATTCCACGAAAAAGCCTGCATCCGCGGACTCCGCGCATTGCCGCAGCCCTGCCCCGCCTGGCTGTTCGCATGATAAAGCAGCCAGTTCTCCTTCCCGTCGCGCGAGACGAAGAACCCATTATGCCCCGGCGCATACGCACTGGCCGCGGCCGAACTGCTAAACACCGGGTTCGCCGACTTACTCCAATCTCCCGGATTCAGCGGATCACCCCCCGCCCGCAACGTCAGCAAACCCAAACAATAACCGTCCGTCCAGCACCCGCTCGCCGAATACGTCAGAAACAACTGCCCCCGTGGACTCACCAACGCCTCCGGCCCCTCATTGACGGCCGGCAGCGGTCCCGCCCCCTGGCGCTCCCAGGCCAATGTCGGCTGCGAAAGCCGCACCCGCTGTCCCTTGATCGTAACCGGATCGGCAAGCTCCGCGATATAGATGTCCTGCTCAATGTTGACATCGCCGGGCCAGCCCGACCAAAGAAGATAACGCTTGCCCTTGTACTCGAAGGCCGAGGCATCGATCGCCCATTTGTCGGCCGTCGTATCGGCAACCTTGCCCTTGAAGACCCAACCCGAGGCCGTCGGATCGGCATTGTCGTTCTCCACGACATACACCCGGTGATGATCGTTGTTGCCATCATCCGCGGCAAAATACATATACCATTTGCCATCGAAAAGATGCAGCTCGGGCGCCCAGATCTCCTTCGACCAGGCGCCGGTCGCCGGTGGCGTCCAGATCGTCACCGGCCGCGCATTCCCTAACGCCGACATCCGCCCCGTCGGCCAGATCGCCAGATGATCGCCCGTCGTATTCGTATAATAATACATCGTATCCCGCTGGACCACCCAGGGATCGGGACCGCTGGCCAGCAGCGGATTCGTAAAACTCGTATCGCCGCCCGCGGGAGGCAGCGTCGTGACGCCGCCCCCGTGGCCGCTGCCCTTGCCGCAGGCACAAGCCACCGCAAAAGCAAAAAAGACAAAAAGTAACGTTCTCATCAGTACCCCGGATTTTGTTTGAGATTTGGATTCACATCAAGATCAAATTGTGGGATCGGCATAAACTCATCGCGACCCGCCTTAAAATGCGCAAAGCCCGGATCACGCGAAGCCAGACCCGTACCCAGATCGCCCCAACGGGCAAGGTCCTCCCAGCGGTGACCCTCACCCGACAGCTCGGTGATGCGTTCGTGCTTGAGCTGATCCAGGAAGCCTTGCTGGCTAAGCCCGGGCATCGTGGAGCTCAGCGTCGCCAGGCCGGCCCGGACCCGCACCTGATCCACGTACGGATAGGCCTGCGCCGTTTGCCCCTGCGCATTCAAGGCCTCCGCATAAAGTAAGAGGACATCCGCATACCGGATATACCGGTAGTTATTTCCCGAGTGGAAAACCTCGCCAACGACGGTTGAATCGACATCGTCCAACTGCTTGCGAAAGCATACCTCGTTACTATTACCATGCGGCACGCTTGGATCAGTCGCCAGCCCAAGACTGTTCCAGTGCTTCCCATAGGCCAGCGTAAACGCGGGACCCCGTTGGTCCGTACTATCATACAAAAAGGTCGCTGCCAGCCGCGGGTCGCGCTTCCCGTCGACGGTCTTCTCTTTCAGAAACTCCCACACCGGCCAGCGACGGGCCTGCCCATCGGTAAATCCTACGGGTGACGGCGCGAAGAACGGTGGAATCGATGTCCCGTAATTCAAATTATCGGATGTCCCCGGCTGCGTGTCATCATCATGCGTATCATTAGGATTGACCGCATTCTGCCATTCGAAGACCGATTCGCGGTTATTCTCCGCCGTAATTACAAAATTCTCCCGATAATCCGCCATCAGCGAATACAGCGCTTTGCCGTCCCCCGTGACCAGCCATTCAAACGCCGCCTGCGCCTGCGCGTATTTCCGCTGCTGCATATAACACTTGCCAAGCAGCGCATAGGCAGCGCCCTTTGTCGCCCGGCCCAGATTGGCGCCATCATAACCCGCGGGCAGGGCCGCCGCGGCATCGCTAAGATCCTGTTCGGCCTGCGCGAAGACGCTGTCCTGCGGCTTGGTCGGCGGATATTCCCCCGGCTTTGGTTCGTGTAACTTTATCGCCACGTTCCCAAAGATCGTCGCCAGGTTATAATAAAAGAACCCGCGCATAAACTTCGCCTCCCCGATCAGCTGCTGTTTCAACCCCGCGTCCATGGCGATCGCCGGGACATGATCAAGCACCTGGTTACACCGATTAATGCCAATGTAATCATCCTGGTACACCGTCGTTATCTGCCCGTCATTGTAATCCGTAATGTTGAACACGTCATACACGTTCACGATATCGGAGTTGGGACTGGTGCTATAGCCCTCATCGGCGCGCACCATCGTCATAAAATAGAGCCAGCGGCAGAGACCGGGGCGGTGATAGGTACTGTAGATGGCGGCTACACCCTGCTGGGCGTCGGTGGCCGTTTTCCAGAAACTGGCGGCCGTGGCGTGGTCCGGGTCGGAGACGGTGAGGTCTTTCTTACAGCCGGCCAGGAGGGCGATAAGGATCGATATGCTGAATAGTTTTTTCATTGTTTGCCTTATTTTATGTCGGGACCGGACTCCGTCCGGTCAGGGGCTTAAAAATCAAATTGCAATCCGGCAGAAAGAACGCGGCTTGGCGGCCAGTTGCCCGTGTCGAAGCCGCGCGCGATGATGCTGTTGCCGACAACATCGGGGTCGAGCCCCTTATAGCCCGTGAGCGTGAGCAGGTTTTGTCCGCTGAGATACACGCGGGCATTGTTGATGCCGGCCTTCCTCAGTGCCTTGCGGGGCAGCTGATAGCCCAGCTCGATATTGCGGATGCGGACATAGCTGCCGTTCTCCAGCCAGCGCGAGGTCTGCGCCATATTGTTGATCGAGACCGTGGGATCGCCGGGATTGTCCACAGCAAGCCGCGGATCGTTGCCGTTTGGATTGGTCGTCGACCAGGGGTTGATATCCTTGCGGAAATTCGTCAGCTGATAACTGTCGAGAACGCGGCGCACATCGTCATAGATCTTGTATCCAAAGATGCCGACCACCTGGATGTTCAGCGTAAAGCCGTGGTACGAAGCATTGAATTGTGCGCCGGTCTGCAACGTCGGCCAGGGCGAACCCGAGTATTGGCGGTCCTTATTGTCGATCACCCCATCGCCGTTGGCGTCGGCATATTTGATATCGCCGGGTTTTGCGTTGGGCTGGATGATCTGGCCGTTTTTATTGGTGTAGCCCGTGACGTCGGCCTGGCTCTTGAAGATGCCGGCGGTCCGGATCATATACCATTGACCCATGGAATGCCCGACCTGGGCGCGGATGAAATTCGTCGCTTCGAGATAGTCCACCTTGCTGCCGGTGGCGTCGATGCCCTGGTCGCCAACCGAGACCACCTTGTTGTCGATCGTCGTGAGATTGGCCGAGACATCCCATTTGAGATCCCTTTGGCGATTGCTGCGATAGGTCACCGCCAGTTCGACCCCCTTGTTACGGATGGAGGCGGCGTTGGTCACCGTCTGTTGCCCCGTGACCTGGACGACACCCTGGTAAAGCGGCTGCGGCAGCGCGACGAGGACCCCGGTGGAGAGGGAGTTATAGAGATCGGCGGTCACCGTCACCCGATTGCTGAACAGGTTGGCGTCGAAACCGGCGTTCTCTTCCTTGCGCGTCTCCCAACGGATATCGGGATTGGAGAGCGCCGCCTGGTACTGGCCAACGACCGGGGTCTGACCCGATCCATAAATGGCACGCGGGCTGTTGTTCAGCACGCTGAGATAGGGAAAGGAACTATAGGCGTCGAGCCCGCTGCTGATCCCGAGCCGGCCCCAGGAACCGCGCAGCTTCAGCTCGTCGATCCAGGGAACATGAAAAAACTTCTCGCGGCTGATGCGCCAGCCCGCGGCGACGGACGGGAAGTAACCGGTGCGCTGACTCGGGGCAAACCGGGTGTCCTGGTCGATCCGGCCGGTGAGCGTCAGCAGATAGCGATCGTCATAGCCGTAGTTGATGCGGCCCAGATAACCGTGCTGGCGCCATAGGACATCCGTTCCCCCGTCGGTGGAGGAAGAGCCGACTGCCGTCCCGATGGTAGTATACTGCTGGCCGCCGATCGTTTGCAGCAGCGTGCGGCTGGCGATGGTATAATCGTCTTCCTGCTGTGTGCGCGAGAACCCGACTACCGCGCTGACACTGTGCAGCCCAAAGCTCTTGTTGAAATTGAGTGTATGTTCCAGGAGAAAATTGGTAAAGGTGCGGCGGTCGTTCGATACGCTCGTGTTTGGCGGCTGGTTGTTATAGCGCCAGATACCCGTATCACGGACCTCCCTGGTGTAATTGAAACTCGCCCAGGCGCCGGCGTTGAACCGATAGCTGAGCCAGTCGGTGAACTTGAATTCCGCGAAGGCGTTGCTGATGATCTTGGTATAGTTATACGTCACCCTGTCCAGCGCGTTGACGGCGGCGTAGTTGTTGGCGTAGGTGGGCAGATCGTTGGTCCCCATCCCCCAGCCCGCGGGGTTGGAGGGGATCGTCGTATACTGCGGGCCCTTGACCGCGATGATCGGGAGCATCGATGGCGCTTCGTAGAAAGCGTTGATGCCGCCGCCGGGGTATTCGCCGCTCGAGTTGCTGAATAGTAGGTTCTCGCCGACGGTAAGCCGGCCCTTGTGCGTCTCGGTGTTGATGCGGAGGCTGGCGCGCTGGAAATCGTTGCCGATGAGGACCCCCTGGTTGCCATAGTAGCCGCCGGAGAGCAGATAGCTGCTGGTGTGGCTGCCGCCCGAGATGCTGAGATTATAATCCTGGTCGTTACCCGTGCGGGTGATGGCATCCTGCCAGTCGGTTTTGATCGTATTGTTGGCCACCTGCGCCGCGACGCCGGTGGGGAGGTTGATGCCGGAATTGCCGTACTCGATTTGAACCGTCTTGAGATAGCTGGCCGCATCCATGACGCCCCATTTCTTCGGCAGGGTCTGGAGGCCGTATTTGCCGGAGACGGAGAATTTGGCGGGGCCTTCCTTTCCCTTTTTGGTGGTGATGATGATGACCCCGTTGCCGGCGCGTGAGCCATAGATCGCGGCGGCGGAGGCGTCTTTAAGGATCTGAACGCTGGCCACGTCGTCGGGGTTGACCGTGGCATCCACGTCGGCGAGCATCCCGTCGATCACATAGAGCGGCGAGATGCTGGAAAAGCTGCCGACCCCGCGGATCTCGACCGTCGGCGAGCTGCCGGGGTTACCGGCGTTGCGGATGGTGACCCCGGGTACGAGACCCTGGAGCGACTCCGTCACCGAACCGGTGGTGAGCTTTGTCGCGTCGTTCATATTGACGATGCCCGTGGCGCCGGTGAGATCTTTGCGGCGAACCGTTTGATAACCGATGACCACGGCCTCGTTGAGATTCGTCGTTTCGGCGGCTAGCGTGATACTCAGCGTGGTCTGATTGTTAAGCGGCGCCTCTTGCTGCTGATAACCGACATAGGTGAAGACGAGCGTTGCGTCGGCGTTGGTGACTTCGAGGCTGAAGCTCCCGTCATCGCGGGTCGTGGTGGCGTTGTTGGTGCCTTTTTCCTGGACCGTGACGCCGGCGAGGGGTTCGCCTTTCGCGTTGGCGACCTTCCCGGTGACGACCGGCGCAGGGACGGGTGCGGCTTCCTGCCGCGTGGGTTGCGGTTCCTGGCCGCGGGTGATAACCACAAGGTTATCGCCGAGTTTGCGATAGTTGAGCGAGGTGTTGGCCAGCACCTTGCCCAACACGTCATCAAGACTCGCTTCCTTTACATTGATCGTGACGAGCTGTTCGCGGGGGAGTGCGTCGTCATTGTACACAAAGCGGAAGAAGCCCTGGTTCTCGATGGCCCTGAACACCTTTTTCAGCTGCACCCGATCCAGCCGGAGGCTGATATTGTGCTGCTGGCCATAGACATGGGCGTAGGATTGTGTGGAGAAAAGAATGACCAAAAGAATCGCAAGTTTCGTCATCAGCAGGTATTTGATGAGTGGAGGACATTGCATAATTTAGTGTTGATAGTAAAGGATAGTTGGCTGCCCGCAAGGGCAGTCGCTGTCTGGACAGGGGCAATCCTGTCGTTTATCGGGCGGGGGATGTTACGAGCATCTTCCGCCTTCTTTTTTTGACCGATGGGTTATGTGGGAAGTTTCATATGCGGCATTTTGGTTTTTGAATCGTTAATGTATCAGAGCGATGATCACTTCTCAGGGCGCGATGAGTACTTCTCATGGCGTGATGAGTACCTCTTTTTCCCGGATGGTATAGTGCAGGTTGCCCGTCAGCTGCAGGGCCTCCATCACTTCGGTAAGACTTTCTTCTTTAAAGTCGGCGCTGAAGCGGCGGCGTTTCAGGCTCTCGTCGGTGATGGTGACGCGGACGCCAAACCAGCGCTCGAGCTGAAAGCCTACCTCTTCGAGGGTACGGTCATCGAAATAGAGCTGGTTCTTTGTCCAGAGCGTTTCGATGATGCTGCTGTCCTTTTGCTGGCGGTGGACCTTGCCGAGCGTCAGCAGGGGTGGGTCGGCGTCGGCGCTGCCGGGCTTTGTTTTGATGCCCGAGACGGTGGCCTCGTTGTTCTGCACCGTGATCTTTTCTTCGGGATGCAGGATGATCTTCTTGTCGGGGTTGTTGCGGAGGGTTACTTCGACGGAGCCCTGGAAGAGGCTCGCTTCGGTGTTGTGGTCGTTCGTATACGACCGGACGTCGAAGGCGGTACCCAGCACGAGGATATCGATCGTTGGGGTCCTGACCCGGAAGGGATGGGCCTTGTCCTTCGCCACGTCGAAATACGCTTCGCCCGTGAGCTGGACCTCGCGTTCGTGACTGTTGACCTTATAGGTGAGGCGGCTGTCGGCGTTCAGCCAGACCGTCGTGCCGTCGGGAAGCTGGACCTTGGAGCGCGAGCCCGCGCGGGTGGTGACGGTGTTGTATTCTTCGGTGGACGGGTTGGCCGGCTTGAGGACCCAGAGGAGGGCGATGACGGCGAGGACGGCGGCCGCGGCGGCGAGCCAGGCCTTCCCGATCCGGCGGCGATGGGGGTGGGCCGGCGGTTGCTCCTGGGGATACGGATGCGGATACTCGTGTTGGAGCGCCGGCGTCGCGAGGTGGTTGCTCAGCCGCTGGAGATGGCGGCTAAAGGCCTGCTGGCTATCGGCTGCGTCGGCTGCGGCTTGCGCGGCGGTGTGGGCGTCGTCGGCCGGAGCCTTCCCGGCGCGGGCGGTATAGAGGTTGGTATAAAGTTGCAGCCGCAGGCCCCAGTCGGGGTGGCTGCGCAGCAGTTGGGCCATTTCGGTTGCTTCTTCGGGCGTCGCTTCGCCGGCGAGCTGCAGGCTGACAAGGGTCCAGAAGCGTTCTTCTTCGGGGTGCATATAGGGATAAGACCCCCGCGCCGGAAAAATAGTACCAAGCCCACGAAAAAAAGTTTTCGGGCGTTCCCAAAAAAAGGCCGGCATTGCGGCCGGCCCTTCCAGGATGGTAAAAATGGAAATGGAAATTATATAAACCGGGAGCCGCGGAGCTGTCCTCCGCCCGCCCGCCGGTGTGACATCATCATTTCGAATTGCGTATACTGATCCGGCGTCAGCACCGCCTTATACGTTTCGTTGCGCATCGCCATCAACGCTTTCATCTGCTGCATCTTCTGATCGGGCAGGAGATTGTCGTCCTCGTGGATGGTCTTGAATTTGGTTCGCAGGTTTTCGTTGCCGGCTTTGATCCGGGCGACCTGATCATCGGTGAGGTTGAGATGAAGTTTAAGGCGTTCGAGCCGGGCTGCCTCGCGGACCTGTTGGTTCTCGTCCCGCTGCTTGCGGTTGGCCGCGATGCGATCCTTTTGCCCGGGGGTAAGCAGGCCGGCGAGCTTGTCCTTCTTTTCTTTTTGCAGCGCGGCGAGTCCGGCCTTATATTGTTTGAGGGTGATATTGTCCTGCTTGTAGAGGTCGGCGCGTTTCTGGCCGTATTCTTTATTGATAGCCATTACCTGCTTGCGCTGCTCCGGCGTATACCGGATCTGCTCGCCGCGGAAGCCGCGTTCGAAACCGCGATGCCCGCCCCGCTCGAAACCGCCGCGATGCTCATGTGTTTGCGCCTGCGTGGTCGCGACCGCGAAAAGGAGGATTCCGGAGAAGAAATATTTTAGGGTTGCAGAAAAATG
Source organism: Puia sp. (assembly GCF_036500295.1). NCBI lineage: Bacteria > Pseudomonadati > Bacteroidota > Chitinophagia > Chitinophagales > Chitinophagaceae > Puia > Puia sp. The sequence goes on from NZ_DASYCH010000032.1 coordinate 9,154, forward strand.
CTTGTTCATGGTAAGGGAAATTTTGTGCATCTAAGACACCAGAGGAATGCGATTGTTTAATGGGTTGGCGAGGAATACTCGGGTTAAAATCAAGCGTTTACCGAATAATGGCCGCCAGCGGGCGGCCGATGTATTAAAAACGGACACAGCGCCAGCTGTGGCCGGCATTAAAAGATTGATTGTCATTTAATTAAAATCTTGGGCCGGACTTTGTTTTCATTTCCCCGCAACTTCAACCGTCAACCATGTTCACCAACTACTTCAAGATCGCCTGGCGCAACCTGACCCGCAACCGGGTCTACTCTACCATCAATATCCTGGGCCTGGCCCTCGGCATGGCCATCGTCCTGCTGATCGGCGCCTGGATCCACGAAGAGGTAAACTTCAACACCTCAATACCCAATTATTCGCGGATCGCCTACGTGATGCATAATTCAACGCACAGCGGCCACACCGCCACGTTGGGGGCGCAACCCATCCCACTCGCGGGCCATCTAAAAACCCGCTACGGAGCAGACTTCAAGCGCATCGCCCTATGCACCTATATGGACGACCATATCCTCCAAACCGGGACCGGCCAGCCCGTCACCAATACCGGCATCCACGCCGAGACGGCTCTCGCGGACATCTTCTCACTGCAGATGATCGCTGGCAGCCGCAACCTGGACGATCCCGGCGCCATGCTGATCAGCCGGTCGCTGGCCCGGACACTCTATGGCGACGCCGATCCCCTGAATAAGATGGTAAAAGTCGATAACAAGGCCAGCGTAAAGATCACCGGCGTATATGAAGATATCCCCGGGAACGTCGACTGGAAGGGGATGAACTTTATGCTCAGCTGGAACTATCTGTTGGCCAATGAACCCGGGGTGAAAGGGGATGAGACGCAATGGAATTCCAACGGCTATACGATCATGGCGGAATTGCAGCCGGGTGTGGATGCGGACAGGGAAAGTGCGAAGATCAGGGGGGCGCTGGAACACCATGCCCGGAAAGACAAACCGGAGGTGCTGCTGTTCCCGATGACCCGCTGGCATCTCTATGGGGACTTCAAAGATGGCAAGAATACCGGCGGCGATATCACGTATGTGTGGATGTTCGGCAGCATCGGGTTGTTTGTGCTGCTGCTGGCCTGTATCAACTTTATGAATTTGTCGACGGCGCGAAGCGAAAAGCGGGCGCGTGAGGTGGGCATCCGCAAATCGGTGGGGTCGCTGCGCGGACAGCTGGTGCTGCAGTTCCTCGGCGAGTCGGTCTTGCTGGCCGCGTTGGCCGCGGTCCTGGCGGTGACCCTGGCGAAGATGGCCCTGCCCTGGTTTAGCGAGCTGGCAGGCGTCCCCATCCATCTGACCTTGAGTGGGCGCTTCTGGGGGTTGTTTGCCGGGCTGACACTGGCGGTGGGGATCATCGCGGGAAGTTATCCGGCACTGTATCTGTCATCCTTTAATGCGGTTAAAGTTTTAAAAGGAACTTTCAAACATTCCCCCGGCGCAGCCATTCCCCGGAAAGCACTGACCATCCTCCAGTTCACCGTATCAACAGCCCTGATCATCGGAACGATGGTCGTCTTTCAGCAGATCGTCTATGTCAAGAACCGGCCGGTCGGCTACGAGCGGGAGGGCCTGCTGACCGTTCGCATGAACACGGACGACCTCGCCAAACATGCCACGGCCATCCGGGACGAACTAAAGCAAAGCGGCGCCGTGACGGAAGTCACCGAGGCGACGAGCCGGACGACGAATGGTCCATGGCAACAAAGCGGCTTTAACTGGGAGGGGAAAGACCCCAGTATGGTTCCCTCCTTCGATATCGTCTTTGCCACCCCCGAATATGGCCGGACCGTCGGCTGGCAGGTGGTGCAGGGACGGGACTTCTCGCGTGACTTTGCAACGGATTCGGCGGCGATCGTGATCAACGAAGCGGCCGTGAAATATATGGGGTTGAAGAAACCGGTAGGCGCGATGGTGAATTACCTCTACAGCAGCCGCAAGGATAACCGCTACCGCGTGGTAGGCGTGGTGAAGGATATGGTGATGTCGTCGCCGCGCAGCCTGGTTCACCCGGCGATCTTTATGACCGATTCGGGGAGTGCGAGCTGGATGCTGGTGAAGGTGAACCCCGCGATGAGCATGTCGGCCGCGATCCCCAGGGTGACGGCGGTGTTTAAGAAATACAATCCGTCGGCGCCGTTTGATTACCAGTTTAGCAGCGAGGCCTATGCGCAGAAGTTTCAGACGGAGGACCGGGTGCTGAAGCTGGCGGTCTTCTTTACCGTCTTCGCCATCTTTATCAGTTGCCTCGGGCTTTTTGGCCTGGCCAGCTTTATGGCCGAGCAGCGGGTGCGCGAGATCGGCGTGCGGAAGGTGCTGGGCGCAAGCGTCTCGCAACTGTGGGGCCTGTTGTCAAAGGAATTTGTGCGGCTCGTCGTGATCTCCTTCCTGATCGCCGCGCCGCTCGCCTGGTTCGGGATGAATAAATGGTTGCAGGGCTATGATTACCGCACGACAATCGACGGCTGGGTGTTTCTGGACGTCCTCGTGCTGGCCATCGGGATCACCCTGGCGACCGTAAGCTGGCAGGCGATCCGTACGGCCATGGCTAACCCGGTGCGCGCATTGCGAAGTGAATGATGACAATAAATTTATTGTCAACTACTGTCAATTTTAAAAAATCTCTTACCTTTGACAATAAAATCATTGTCAAATGGTCAAAGAATGGCATTATAGCTTGACAATCAGTGGAGATTCGGCTACGGGAAAACAATATCTCCGACGCGAAAGGATCATTGACGGGTTCTGGCGCGAGGTTAGAAAAGGAAATCATATTCTTTTAGTTGCTCCGAGGCGGGCGGGGAAGACGTCGATGATGAAGGATCTTGCTGCCAATTGCCCGGAAGGGTATACCGGCATCTATGAGGATATCGAAAGCATCCGATCAAAGGAGGCCTTTTTCCAATGCCTTTTTGAACTGATCATTCAAAGTATTCATCGGGGTAAATTTGCAAAGGCGAGATCGTTCCTCGAACGGTGTGTAAAGAGATACCGGATCAAAGCGATCTCGAAGTCGGGTGTCAGTTTCGAGTCGAGGGACATCGATTATGAATCGGAGTTGCGCAATATGCTTCCGGAGTTGAAGGATGCCGATGTTCATGTGGTCATTTTCCTCGATGAATTTGCCGAGGTTATTTATAAGTTAAAGAAGATCGACAGGCAGCAGGACGCGATCGAGATCCTGCATACCCTGCGGCAAATCCGCAGCGATGAGGATTTCAAACACTTTACGGTTGTCTATGGAGGTTCTATCGGGCTGGAATATGTGATCAGGGAGATCGACCGGCCAAAATTGATCAATGATCTCCATCCGATAAAACTATCGCCGCTGACTCCTGAGGAGACCCGGCAATTGATCCGCCAGGTGACGGAGAAGGCCACGATCCGGATATCGGACGAGATGATCAACTATCTGGAAGAAAAGCTGGAATATCTGCTTCCTTACTATATCAATTTGACCCTGGAGGCAGTGGAAGATATCGCTTATAATCATCATGACCCAGTCGTAAATCCTGCTTTTATCGACGAGGCTTTTCAGCGTGTAATGAATGAAAGAAAGAATTTTGAGGACTGGCTGGAAAGATTAAAAAGCTATCATGGAGCACATTTCGGTTTTATCAATTCATTGCTGAAGCATGCAGCTCATCAGGGAAGCATTTCAATTAAGACCATCTATGATAAAGCGGTGGAGTATGGGCGCACGGAGGATTATATGGATTTCACCGATCTGCTTGTTCATGATGGGTACCTCATGGAGGCCGGATCTCAGACTTACCGGTTCACCTCTCCGCTGCTCAAGGGCTATTGGTTATTAAAATACCCGATCCCTTATGTTTAATTCCAGATCATTTACCGGCTTGCCGGTCTACCAGAATGCACATGCCAGTCCCGAGGATATAAAGGCAGGCTTTTTTGTGCGTCATTTCGAATACAATCTGATCATGAATGATCTCCTCACCCGCCGGGAATGGCAATCCGTTCAGCACTATCTGCTCCTGGGAAGGAGAGGAAGTGGCAAATCGACGCTTTTGAGGCGGATACAGGTGGAACTGGACACTAATGAGCAACTGGCCGGTTATCTTACCGTTAAACCCGCCGAAGAGCAGGCCAATATCTATCGGCTGGCTGACTTGCTGCTGGAGGTCATCCGGGAGATGGAGGTTCGGGAAATGGATGTGGAATGGCCGCAACAGCAGGACAAAGATGACTATGACTATGCCGATGCGCTTTTGCGATCGATCCATCCGGTATTGGAAAAGACTGGAAAAAAACTGGTGTTGTTGCTGGACAACCTGGACCGCATCTTCGCCAACCTTGGTGAGGAGCTCTACCTCCTGAGGGCGCATTTGCAGAACTTCGGGGATATCAAGATCATCGGTGGAAGCACCCGGTTGACTGAACATTTTTGGGCATACGATCAGCCGTTTTACGAGTTTTTCAGGGTGATGCATTTAAGGTCGCTGGACAGCGCGGAAATGAAGGGTCTGTTCCTGAATTGGGCCGACAGGCAACAGATCCCCCAGTTAAAGGAACTTGTCGAGAAGCGGCCGGGGCAACTGGAAGCCATTCGACTATTGACGGATGGATTGCCGAGGACCCTTCAGCTCTTTGTGCAAATATTGATCGCAGAGAATCCGAACTCGGGATACAAATACTTACTGGGGGTGATGGATGAGGCGACGGGCATCTATCAGGAAAGGTTGAATTCGCTTCCGCCGGCACAGCGCAAGATCGTCCTGCACCTTGCTTTTTTCTGGGAGGCCACCGGTACGAGGGAATTGGCGCAGTCTGCCCGGATGGATACGAAGATCATTTCCGCGCAGCTGAACCAACTGGTGGAAAAAAAGGTGGTCGATAAGGTCGAAACCGATAATAAGAATCATTTATACCGGTTATCCGAGCGGTTCTTCAACCTTTGGCTGATCATTACCCAAGGCAATGCCGATGACAGGAGAAAGGCGAAATACCTTACCGTTTTCCTTGAGAGTTTCTATGATAAGGCAGGGTTGATCGAGTTTGCGTCCGCCCATCTTCAGGCCATGAAGATGAGAAAGATCGCACCGGATAAGGCAGTCTTGCTCACCAAGGGGTTATCCCGGGTAAAGGCCATAGATTCAGGAACGAGGGATGAATTGATAAAAGCGAACCTGACGCTCGATGGCCTCTCCGAAGAGATGAAAAAGGAGATACCCCCTACTACCAGGGAGGTCTATGACCGGGTTGAAAAATGGATGGCCGTAAAGGATTGGCAGCGGGCTTTACAGCAGGTGGAAGATATCGAACAGGAAGATGGGACAAAAGACTTTATCACCGGCATTATTTACCGGGAGATGGGGGATCCGGAGAAGGAGGAACTGTATTATGAGAAGGCGGCTAAATTCGGATTAAGAAATGCCCTTCATGATCTTTTGGTTCTCTACGTGAAGCAGGAAAGGTTCGAAGCGGCAGAGCGAACCTTCTGGCAGGCCTACGAACGGAAACTCCCGGTAGATCCGGAGAGTCTCATGGGATTTCGCAGGGTTTTTGGAGACCCCGGCCTAAAATGGGAGGGCGGAGCAGCCTATCCCTTCTGGTATGAACATGACCTGGGGATGGCGGCCATCCACCTGGCTTCGGAGTATAATAAACAAGAGAAATTTGACCTGACTGAAAAGTACTTCAAGTTAGCGATCGGGTTGGGAAACGAGGATGGATACTATAACCTGGGCTTACATTATTATTTACGAAATGGAGACAGGAAAATTGCCCTTGCGTTGTTGAACGATTATTTTCATGTCGCCCATTCTCCGGGAAAGCTGCAGTATTCTTTTTATGTCACGCTGAAAGCCTGGGCGGGCGATCTCGGGGAAATGGACAGACTCATCAGCCTCGTGATCGCTGGCGAGGAGTATGTTTATGGTATGTTGGTATCTTTACTGGTTCATCAGAGGGATATAATAAAGCGGCTTTTCGCTTCGCAGGAAACAAAAGCTCTCCTGAAGGAAAAATATATGCCGCTTTACTACGCAACGACCCTGCTAACAGATGGGACCGTCCGGGCAGAAAGGAAGGTCCCACCTGAGATCAGAGAAACCGTAGAGAGTATCATGAAAGAGGTATGTAGCCAGCAGCAATATTATTATCCCGACACTGAAAAGCAGATGGCAGACTAGTTCTCGAGTATTCCGAATTTCCCGGTCTGCGCCTCGCGGATCGACTCCATGATCTCTTCTTTTGTGTTCATCACAAACGGCCCATAACTGACGATGGGTTCGTTTATCGGTTGGCCGCTGAGTAGCAGGACGATGCTGTCTTCTTTGGCGGTGAGGGTTATCTCTTCCCCTTCGTTGGCGAATAGTACGAAACTATGTTCGGGTGCGGTCTGGCCGTTGACTTCGGCGCTGCCTTTGATAAGCAGGAGGGCCGTGTTGTAGCCCGCGGGCGTCGCCGTGGTGAATTGGGCGCCGCTGTTGAGCCGGATGTCCGCCGCGATGACGGGCGTGTAGGTTTGAGCCGGACCGGAAACCGAAAGGATCGTGCCCGCGCCGACCGTATCGAGGGTGTCCGCGACCGTCGCATTGAGAGTGCCTGCGATCGTTGCGTTGAGGGTGCCCGCGATGACGTTCACCTGACCCTGGTTGGCGGGCAGCGCGAGCTGACCCATCTGGCCGGCCGTCAGGGCCTGGTAGTGGGGCTTTACAAGTTTATCCTTTTTGGGCAGGTTGACCCAGAGCTGGACCATCTCGAAGGGCCCGCCTTTCTTCGAATAGTTTTCCTCGTGATATTCTTTGTGGAGGATCCCGGCGCCTGCCGTCATCCACTGGACGTCGCCGGGGTGGATGACACCGCTGTTGCCGGCGCTGTCGTGATGTGCGACGCTGCCCTTGTAAGAAATGGTCACCGTTTCGAATCCTTTATGGGGATGGACGCCGACCCCGCGTACCCGGTCGGTGGGGGAGAAGTTGACCTCGGCGGCGAAGTCGAGCATCAGGAAGGGGCTGATCCGTTGCTGGGGGATCGAGCTGGCAGGGCTATCGCCACCAGGAATATAATTATATACCCGGAAGCCGTCGCCGACCATGCCGGGGGCGGCGGGTTGGGGGATGATGCGTTCTATTGTCTTTTTCATATTGTTATCTCCTTTGAGACCACAAAGTTACGGTGCGGCACAGGTCAAAGGAATAACCTAGGTTAAGCGGGAGCGACCCCAAGCGGCGCGCGCTAGGCCCGCGATTTGAGCATTTTGCTGAGGAATTCGGGGGTGACGCCGATATAGGAGGCGACCTGCTTTTGGGGAAGGCAGTCGATCAGGGATGGGTAGAGGCGGCAGAATTCGGCGTAGCGTTGTTTGGCGGGGAGGCTGAGGATACTGACGAGCCGGGCCTGGTGGGCGGCAAGGGCATTCTGGGTGAGGATACGGAAGAAGCGTTCGAAGCTGGGGATGCGTTCATAGAGATCATCGACATCGCCTTCCGAAAGAAAGAGCACTTCGCTGTCTTCGAGGGCGTCGACGTTGAGGATCGAGGGGCGTTGATGGATCATGCTGCCGATATCGCCGACCCACCAGCCGGGGGGTGCAAACTGGATCACATGTTCATACCCGTCGTTGTCGATGGAATAGCTGCGTAACAGGCCGGCGGTGACGAAGGTGGGGCCGCGGCTGACATCGCCTTCCCGGGCCAGGAACTGTTTTTTCTTCACCGCGCGATGCTTAAGCAGGGAGGTGAAATGGGCCTGTTCCTCCGGGCTGAGGGTGATATGCCGGGCGATATGCTTGAGGAGGAGGGTGGCGTCCATGGGTTTTCGTTATTGCTCCTTTGTGGTCCTTACTGTTGCTTGTTGGTCGTTTATAGTCTCGTTGGTCGTTAATGATCTTTGTTGGCGAGCTGGCCGCAGGCGGCGTCGATGTCTTTTCCCCGGCTGCGGCGGAGGCGGGCATTGACGCGGTTTTTTTCAAGATGGCTCATAAACTGCTCGATGGCATTTTCCTCGGGCTTTGAAAAAAGGGCCTGGTCGATGGGGTTATATTCGATGATGTTGATGAGATCGGCGGGGACCTGGCGATAGATCTTTATCAGTTCGTCCGCGTCCTTTTTGGAGTCGTTGAAGTCCTTGAAAAGGATATATTCGAAGGTAATCTCGTTACCCGTCTGCTGATAGAAATAATTAAGGGCCTCGATGAGGGCCTTGATATTATTGCTCTCGTTGATGGGCATGATCTCGTTGCGTTTGAGGTCGTTGGCGGCATGTAGAGAAAGCGCCAGTTTGAATTTCACCTTGTCGTCACCCAGCTGGCGGATCATTTTCGCCACGCCGGCGGTGGAGACGGTGATGCGGCGGGGGCTCATGGCCAAGCCGTCGGGCGCGGTAATTTTTTCGATGGCCTTCAGGACGTTTTTATAATTGAGCAGGGGTTCGCCCATGCCCATAAATACGATGTTAGTGAGTTTCTTTTCGTACACGCGTTCCGACTGCTGGTTGATCAGGACCACTTCATCATAGATCTCGTCGAAGTCGAGGTTGCGTTTGCGGTCCATATATCCGGTGGCGCAGAACTTGCAGCTGAGGCTGCAGCCGATCTGGGAGGAGAGGCAGGCTGTTTTGCGTTCGTCAGTGGGTATGAGAACGCCTTCGACCAGGTGGCGGTCGGCGGTGCGGAAGCGACTTTTGATGGTCCCGTCGGCGGAGTATTGCGTGGCATCGACGGTGAGGGTGGGGAAGGAGAAATGTTCGGCGAGGCGTTGGCGGAGTTCCTTGCTGAGGTTGGTCATTTCTTCGAAGCTATGGGCATGTTTCTGCCAGAGCCATTCCCAAATCTGTTTTACGCGGAACTTCTTTTCGCCGAGGGTTTCGAAGTATTGCTCTAACTCACTCAGGCTCAGGTGCCTGATATTCTTTTTCTCCGTTAAGGTTGCCATAAGGGGCAAAGGTACGAAAAATCCCCGCGCGGGGGTGCGGCGGGCCGCGGGAGGCGGGTCCGGCCTATAAGGCGCGTTCGAAGCGGCGTTCGTTGGGGTTGAGGGTCGGCGGGAGTTCCTCGAACTGGTTTTCGAGGAGGAGTTGGCATTCCAGCTCCCGGCTGGTATCGAGCGTGACGCGCATCCTGGGTTGGGTGTGCAGCGTGTGAAGATGATCGATAGTACTAAGCCAGTATTCCAGCGCCGTGGAGAGATCCGCGAGGGCGCCCGTAGGGGCCCTGAGGAAGACGTCTTCCTCTTCGATCTCCAGATAGAAGAGGGGTTCGTCGCCGCGCAGGGCCATCCAGTCGGTACCGAAGGTCGGTCTGCCGGTGGCCGCCCAGAAAAGGATCAGCTGATGTTTAGCCAGCCAGATCCCCTGGCTGGGAGGCAGTCGCGGGTCGGCGGTCCATCTGGCGATACAATCGGCATCGGCCAGAACCACCGGCCGGAAGGTGATCGGGAGCTTGTTGGAACGGGCCATAGGAATAAGGTTGGGTTTAAGGGCAGAACAAAGAACGTACTGCCATGCGCAGGCAAAGTGCAGTCGAATAAGTCTTCCGAGAACCTAGCGGCGCGTCGGGCCGCGGGAGTCGGGTCCGGCGGCGTTTTGCGACCGGATGCGGGAGGCGGCCGCGGCCCGTTTACCAGATGAGTTTGAAGACCCGTTGGTTGTGGAAGCCGTTGGCGGCGAGCTCGATGAAGCCCAGCTGGAGGAGGCACTCGCATTCGATGTCCCGGGTGGCCTCGAGGGTGACGTGGAGGCCGGGGAGGGTTCGCAGACTGCGGAGGTGGGCGATGGCGAGTTGCCAGACCGCGAGGGCGGTGAGGCGATTGTCGAGGATGCCGGGCGGGGCGGTGAGGAAGACCTCGTCTTCGGCGGCGATCTCGAGGAAGAAGAGGCGCTGTTCGCCGGCGAGGGCCATCCAGCTGGTCTGGCGGGTGAGTTTTTCGTTATTATGCCATTCCTCCAAAAGGAGGCGCAGGAAATGGCTTTCCCATTCCGGTGATTGGTGGAGAGTTGCGGCGAGCCAGCGGCAGATATAGGTGGCGTCGGAGAGTTCCAGCAATCGAAAGCGGATGCGGTTCTTTTTAAAACCTGGCATAATTTGGCATAAGGTTGCTCGGCGGGTTTATTGGGACGCAGCAAAGAAAATACGTGGCGCGGAAGGGAGAGTGCAGTCGACCCAAAACCAAATGAGGGGAAGATGGTACATTTGTCTGCGATGAATCAAATTCTGCTGGTGGAAGACGATCCTGCGATCGCGCAGTTGCTGAACCTGCATTGGCATGCGCCCGATTACCGGGTAACGGTTTGTACGCGGGTGGCGGCGGCGTTGGAGCGGCTGCGGGCGGAGACCTTCGACGTGATGATCCTCGATATCCTGCTGCCGGATGGCAACGGCATCGACCTCTGCCGGCGGATCCGGGAGGGGAAGAACTGGACGCCGGTGTTGATGCTTAGCGCGCTGTCCGACGAATCGGATAAGGTGCAGGCGTTGGAAAGCGGGGCGGACGATTATCTGACGAAACCCTTTGGGGTCGCCGAGATGATGGCCAGGGTGCGGGCGTTGCTGCGCCGGCGGCAAGGGGCAGGCGAGGCGGTTGGCGACAGACCGGCGGGCGGCACAGCAGGCGTCGGCACGACGAAAAGCGACAAGGACGGCGGCGGCATGGCAGGAGGCGGCACGGCGGGAGAACCGGCGACGGGGGATAAAGTCATCCGGTTCCGGGACCTCGTAGTCGATCACCACAAACGAAAAGTAACCATGCGCGGCCAGCGGCTGGAGCTGACGCCAAAGGAATTCGACCTGCTTTGGCTGTTGGCGGGGCACCCGGGCAAGACGTTCTCCCGGCACGAACTGCTGGACATGATCTGGGGCTTTGCCTTCCAGGAATACGAGCATACGGTGACCTCGCATATCAACCGCCTGCGCATCAAGATCGAGGCCGATCTGAATAAACCCGAATATATTCTCACCACCTGGGGAGCCGGTTACCGGTTTGCAGAATGACAACAAAACGACCACCCATATTCAGACGCATCTACCTCGTCGTCTTTCTGCTGATCGTCCTGCTGGGGTCGCTGTTCACCGGCATCACCTGGTTTGCGACGACCAATTTCTACGAGACCAGCACGCAGCTGCTGAACAAAGATGTGGCGACTCATATTGCGCGTTTTACGAGTCCTTACGGCCGCGAGGGGTTTGACCGGCGCAAGGCGGATTCCGTTTTTTACGATGCGATGGTGATCAGCCCGAGCGCGGAGGTGTATTTTCTCGACACCACGGGCCGCGTCATCTACTTCCATGGGAAGGCGGAGGAGATCAAAGAGAACCAGGTGCCGCTGACGGCGATCGAAGCGTATCTGGCGGCAGGGGGCAGGAAGCATGTCGTCGGACCCGATCCGCGCGATCCGGATCATTGGAAGATCTTTTCCGCGGCGGTGGTGATGGGGGAGGCGGAGGGGGGCGTCGCGGCAGGCCAGGAGGGGAAGCCGGGGCAAGGGCAGAAGGTTGGTTTCGCGGCAGGCCAGGAGGGCAGGATGGGCGCGTCGCGGCGGCTGGGCTATATCTATGTGATCCTGGGGAGCCGGCAATACCGCAGTGTGACGCAGATGCTTTTTAACAGTCGCATCACGCCGTTCGTTCTCGGGTCGGTCGCCTTCCTGCTGGCCGTGGCGCTGCTGATCACCGTCCTGTATATTGAAAAGATGCGCGAACGCGATAATATCCGTCGCCTCACCGCCTCGGAGAAAGAACGGCGCGATTTTATGGTCAACATCTCGCACGATCTGCGGACCCCGCTGGCGATCGCCCGCGGCTATGCGGAGACCCTGCTGCTCAAGAAAGGGGAATTGTCACCGGCCGACGAACGCAGCTACAACGACCTCGTCGTCGCGAAACTCAGCCAGGTGGAGAAGATGGTGAACCAGCTGTTCGAACTTTCGAAACTGGAATCGGCGAATTTCGAAGCCCACCGCGAACCCTTTGTGTTCTCGGAGATGATGCAGGAGGTGATTCACGCGATGGACGCGGATTCGCGGATCGCCTGCGTCAACGGCACCGACGGCAGCTGGATCGAGGCCGATGTGTCGATGATGGAGCGGGTGGTGCAGAATTTGGTGATCAACGCGCTGAGATATACGCCGGAAGGCGGCGACATCGCGATCCGGCTGGACCGGGTGGAGCGAGTGCACCGGAACGACAGGGCCGACCGGAATGACCGGGTGGCGGATGAGCTGGTGTTTACGATCGCCAACACGGGACCGGCGCTGGCGGATGGGCTGGTGAAGTGGATCAATAAACCCGATACGCAACGGCCTGAGAAGCCGGCGATCGGCCTTACCATCGTCAAAAAGATCCTGCTTTTGCACGGATATGCGTTCTCGGTGGACGTGCGGGACCAGCGGAATGTGTTTGTATTTCGGATGAGTGTGTACAAGGTTTGAGGGGATAGGGGTTCCGTTCGACTGTCAGCTGTAATTGAAAGAAATCAGGGTTTGGAAACCCTTTTTTGTGTATCTCGATGGCCTTGAAGCACTCGTTCTGGACGAGGCCTTTCAGGGCCTTTATTTCGGCGATGGGCAGCTGGGCCTGGATGATGAGCTTTTCAAAGGAGGGGATGCCGTCGATCCACCAATCCACGATCTGCAGTCCCGAACCATACGAGTCCGCGATTGACCGGGAAATACCGGCGAGGTGGTCTTTTGAGAGATTGGCGGCGGTCAGTTGGGCGAGGATATCCTGTTCTACGTCTTCAAAACTTCTCTTCTCCATGGTGTAGTGAGTTAATTGTTTGGGTTGGGAACGGCGAGCAACGCTGCGTGTGTGGAAATAAGAAGTAAGATAGAACTGCAAGATAGGACGGAATATTGGCGGAGGCAATACCCAAAACGTGGTAATTCCGGTGCCTACTGACCCGGCGAGTGGGTAGAATGGACTTTTTGCAGGTGCGGGGAATCCTGTAAATTGCCGCCGCAATGTTAAATTATGAATACAGTCTATGTTATCGACAGCGTCCGAACGCCGGTAGGCAAATATGGCGGAGCACTCAGTTCCATTCGCCCCGATGACCTGTTGGCCCACGTTATAAAGTCGTTGCTTCAGCGCAATCCCGGTATCGACGTCAACGCCATCGAGGATGTGATCGCGGGCGATGCCAACCAGGCGGGAGAAGACAACCGCAATGTGGCGCGGATGGCGGCGTTGCTGGCAGGGTTGCCGGTAACGGTCCCCGGTAATACGGTCAACCGCCTTTGCGCCTCGGGTTTGCAGGCCATCATGGATGCGGCACGCGCGATCGCCTGCGGCGATGGAGAGCTGATGATCGCCGGTGGTGTCGAGAGCATGACACGGGCGCCGTTCGTGATGGCGAAGAGCAGTTCACCCTATAGCCGGCAGTCGGAGGTCTTCGATTCGACGATCGGCTGGCGTTTTATCAATAAGCGGATGGCGGACCTCCATCATCCCTATTCGATGGGCGAGACCGCGGAGAATGTCGCCCGGCAATGGAAGGTCTCGCGGGAGGCGCAGGATGCGTTTGGGCTTTCTTCGCAGGAAAAATATTTTGCCGCGCTGGAGGCCGGGAGATGGACGGCCGAGATCGCACCGGTGGAGATCCTCGGCGGCAAACAGGAGAAGATCTTTTTCTCGGCGGATGAGCCGCCGCGTCATAGTTCGATGGAGAAGATGGCGGCCCTGCGGCCGGCTTTTGTAAAAGACGGGACGGTGACGGCGGGGAATTCCGCGGGCATCAATGATGGCGCCGCGGCGATGCTGCTGGCGAGTGAGTCGGCGGTGAAACGGTATGGGCTGACGCCGCGGGCGCGGGTGGTGAGCATGGCGGTGGCGGGGGTGGACCCGGCGATCATGGGGGTGGGGCCGATCCCGGCGACGCGGAAGGCGTTGGAGCGGGCGGGGATCGGGGTGGGTGACCTGGGATTGGTGGAGTTGAATGAAGCTTTTGCGGTTCAGGCGCTGGTATGCCGGCAGGAACTGGGGCTGGATGAGTCAACGGTGAACGTGAATGGCGGTTCGATAGCGATCGGCCACCCGCTGGGTTGCAGCGGCGTGCGCATCTCCACGACGCTGATCCATGAGCTGGGGCGGCGGCCGGGCGCGCGTTATGGGCTGGCGACGATGTGCGTTGGGGTGGGCCAGGGGGCCGCGGTGGTGTATGAAAGACTGTAGGCGGCCGCGACCTTGCGGGCCGGCGGGATTGCCGGGCTTTGCGAAAATTTGTACATTAGGGCATGGAATTTCGAACCAGGATCGTGATCCGTAAGCGTAACAAGCGCGCCTATATTGCCTATGCCGGGTTGGTCATTGCGGCCAGTTCCCTGTTGCTGTTGTTTATTCCTTCACTGAACGATTATATTCCATATGTTTTTGGGAGCGGGATCGCCGTCGTGGTCATCGGCGCGTTGATCGCGCGGGGCGACGTTCGCAACTACGGGCTTTCGCCGGATGAGCTGGTGGTCAGTCCGGAAGGGATCAACGTGGGGGCGGTACATTATCCGTTGCGGCTGATCAGGAACATGAATTTTAATGTCGAGGCCTATAACGGACTTTATGTGAATGATGGGGCGATGGTTTCGGGCAGTAAGTCCGATGGGATGACCAATGATCTTTCCTTCGAGTCGGGCAGCGGAAAGGTCTCGGTCGGCTTCTTTCTCGCGAGCCAGGAGCATGTGCAGCAGCTGGGGCTGGTGTTTGATGCGTTTTATCGGGCGCGGGTGCCGTTCATCGAGCGGAATCGCGGGCGGCAGACCTATCTGTTCCAGCATTTGTCGGGCGTGGCGTTGGAGGAGTTCAAACGGAAGTATGGGTATGCTTAGGGCAACTATCCGGAATTTCCGGATAGTTGGATTTTGGCTGGCCATTGACCATGATGCAATTTCAAACAAAAATAATCGAGGGTAATAAGAACCCAAATGCCTGGATCGCCTGGGCCGGCGGCGGACTGGTTTTCCTGGCCATGATCGTCATGTGTATCAAAAGTTACCAGCGTTATGGTTTCTGGATGTTCGGCGTGGCGGTTGTCGTGGTGGGCGTGGGCGCGTTTCTGGCCAGGGGTAATGTGGAGGCGATAGACGTCTCGGCGGTGGACCTAACGGTCAGTACGGGCGAGATTCGGATCGGCGAGACCGTGTATCCACTCGCGCAGGTGAGCGATATCGTGTTTCAGGTCGAAGGGTATAACGGGATGCTGGATCCCGAAGGGTATACTTTTAACGCGCGGTCCCGGCGTTCGGGAATTTTGAACGGAATGAACAACTATCTGAATTTTCGTGTCGGCGAGCAGAAGGAAGAATGGCAGTTCTACCTGGCCGACCCCGCGCAGGTGCAGCAATTGGGGGCGTTGTTCAAGGAATTCTATGCGCGGCGGATCCCCTTTTTAGAGAGAAGCATCACAAATAACCGGACCTTTCTTTTCGCGCCGGTGAGTAAGCAGCAATGGGAGGACAAGATGATTGAAAATGGGTATCTGTGATGATTTGTTATTGCGAAGAATCGGTACCAGTGAGACCTTTTATCGCTTCGTCAAAATCAGATTGATAGTGGTGATCCTGGACAATGCGGTAAGCTCGGCCGCTGTGTGGCCGGTGATAGCCCAGTGGAGTTTGTTTTGAACCATTTTGTAGAAGTCATGGGTAAGGTCGGAGTGGGGATCGTAGTCCAGACTGCATTGGGCGAAGATGTCGGTGATCTTTTGATAGAAAGCGGGTGGCTTCGATAGAGTTGACGCGGTAGCCGACCGCGATGATGGCGTCGAGGTTGTAGAAATTGGTTTGGTAGTTTTTGCCGTCAGAGGCAGTTATTCGAAAATTTCTAATAACTGAATTCTGCTCTAACTCATTGGTTTTGAATATTTCCTTTAAATGGTAGTTTATGGTCGGGACCTCAACGCCGAAGAGCTCGGCCATTTTCTTTTGCGAGAGCCAGAAGGATTCCTCCTCATAGAAGACCTCGATATGCGTTTTTCCCTCGGGTGCCGCGTACAACAATATCTCGAATGTTTGCATAAGACGGGGTTTTAAGAATCCATGCTTTTGACAATAAATTTAGCAAAACCGGGGCTTTCCAAAAAATAAAAATGAGGTTGAGGCTTAGAGTCCGCAATAGTAGTCGTAACCCCGTTCGAACCAATAGTCACGGGGGCGGTCGTTGCTGAAGTTCATGCGGCCGATGCGTTTGAGGTTTTTGACGCCGTATTTTACGGGAATGATCAGCCGAAGCGGGGCGCCGTGGTTGGCGGGCAGGGGCTGGCCGGTCATCTCATAGCAGAG
>NZ_DASYCH010000033.1:0-31555 GCF_036500295.1 Puia sp.
CCCTGCTATCTCTATATCCTCTATTACGCCGTTTGGGGACACCGGCGGAAGGAGTCATTCCGTCCGCAGGTCAACAGCCGCGCAGCCGCTTAGTTGCTGCGCAAGGATCCGACGGGGTTGGCGACAGCCGTTCTTAACGCCTGGAGGCAGACGGTGAGGCCGGCGATGGCCAGGGTGATGAGCGTGGCGGCCGCAAAGGGGCTCGCGATGATATTAGCCAGCAAGACCAATTTCAAGAAGCTGCCGGAGGCGAGACGGACGATACCGGATACGGAGGCACCGACGACCTTGCGGATACCGAACTCTTTTGTCCGTTGTTCGGCCGACAGGGAGCCGCGGCATTGCCGGAAAGCAGGGGAAAGCTGAACAGAGAGAAGAAATTGGTGTCGACAAAAAGAAGGTCCTGGTTGAATACCTGGCCGGCAGCGCGTACGACCCGGCCGGCATTGGCGATGCGGGTATAGTCGCTGATCCCGGGGATCTCCTGTTTGAAGGCCGGGCCGACCACCATTCCGGTCTTTACCGTTTTGAATAGCTGATTGCCTTTGTCATCGATCACCCGCGCGACGATGCGTTGGAGCCGGTGCCCTTGTTCATGAAACCGGTCATAGCTGAGTTCGTCCCTGGTGTAAAGGATGATGAGCATACAGCAGGCCAGAGCGATGGCGAGACCGGAAATGTTGATCAGAGCCGTAACCTTATTGCGGCGGAGGTTGCGAATGGCGACGAGAAGGTAGTTTGTCAGCATAAGCGGAGGTTTATTCCAGCGAATGCCACAAATCTGAGGCTGATTTTATTACTTGCTGATCTTCTTCTATTTGCGAACACCCGGAATGTACGAACATGTTCGTTTTCGATACAACGGGTGCACGGTTGGATCGCGATCTATAGTTTACTGTGGAACGGGAAAAAAGTTACCGGGAGTAGGGACTTTTTTATCTTTGGTCCCTATGACCCCTCACGAGATCATCATCGGATATGCAAGGAAGTTTGTGCCGCTTTCGGAAGAGGAGGCGATGCAATTCGGCGCGGCCTTCAGAGAGGTGAAGATCAACAAACGGCAATTCATCGTCCAGCCCGGGTTTGTGGCCAGGAGCCGGTGGTTTGTGATCCAAGGGGCATTGCGGGGCTATGTGGTCGGCGATGCGGGGGAGGATCATACGATCCAGTTGGCGATAGAAGAATGGTGGATCTCCGATTACAACAGCTATATCTTCCAGCAGCCGGCCAGCATGTTCGTGGTGGCGTTGGAAGACTGTGTGCTTTTGCAGATCAGCCATGAGGATGAGAAGCAGCTGAAGGCGATGAACCATGCGTTCGAGACCTTTTTCCGCATCCTGGGCGAGCGGTCGACGGCGTCGATGCAGCGGCGGATCATCTCCAATCATACGAAGACGGCGGAGGAGCGATATCAATATTTCCTGGAAAAATACCCGCTGATGGTGGAGCGGCTGCCACAGTATGTCGTCGCCTCTTTTTTGGGGATGTCGACGGAATTCCTCTCGAAGATCAGGAACCAGAAAGTGCGGCGGAAATCTTGAACTGGTTCAAGTCTTTTTTCCATACTACTTCATTTTTTCCCATCTCCAATTGCTGCAACTTTGTGTTGTCTTTTAATCGATCCACACAAAATTCAACAGTATGATATCAGCAAGAGTTTTTAGCGTTCCTACGAGGGATGAGGTATCGAGTCGGGATCAGGCGATCTTCGACAGCCTTCAGAAGAGTGTCGGGTTTGTGCCCAACCTGTACGCGTATTTTGCCAAGAACGAGACGGCGCTGCGGGACTACCTGGCATTGCAAAACAGAAAGAGTACGCTCAGCACCAAAGAACGGGAGATCGTCAATCTGGTGACCAGCCAGATCAATGGTTGCCGGTACTGTCAGGCGGCCCATACGGTGCTGGGGAAGATGGCGGGCTTCACCGATGCGCAGGTCCTGGACATCCGCCGCGGGCGGGCTCCATTCGACGCTAAGTTTGATGCGCTGGCCCGGTTTGTGGCTTCGATGGTGGAGAATCGGGGAAAGGCAAGCGAAGCATCCAGGGAGGCGTTCTTCGCGGCCGGATATACGGAAGCCAATATGATCGATGTGGTGATCGCTGCCGGCGACAAGCTGATCAGTAATTATATCCATAACCTGACGGAGCTGGAGATCGATTTCCCGCTGGCGGAGGAACTCTAATTATCATTACCGGCATTTTGATAATCAATTTATTGCGACTGCAACCAGGGTGCATGGCGGGTGATCTGAGGAGAAAATCAGCGGGGGCTACTTTCTGACGATGTTTCCCGTAACTTGGGGTATGAAACGAATCGTGGTTTTTTGCGGATCGAGCTCCGGGACGGACCTGGTGTATCAATCGCAGGCTTATGCCACCGGAAGTTTTCTGGCGCAGTCGAGGATCGGCCTGGTCTATGGGGGCGCCCGGGTGGGATTGATGGGCGCCGTTGCCGATGGAGCATTGGCACAAGGCGGAGAGGTGATCGGCGTGCTGCCGCGCTTTTTAAGCGGGAAGGAGATAGGGCATGTGGGGTTGACCGACCTCATCCTTGTGGAGACCATGCACGAGCGAAAGATGAAGATGAATGAGTTGTCAGATGGAGTGATCGCGCTGCCGGGCGGTTTCGGGACCCTGGAGGAACTGTTCGAAATGGTCACCTGGGGACAACTGGGGTTGCATAGCAAACCGGTGGGTATCCTGAACGTGGACGGATTCTATGACGAGTTGATCGCGCTTGTGCAGACGATGGTGACGAAGGGCTTTCTGAAAGCAGAAAACCAGCGGATGATGCTTTTCGCGGACAGCATCGAAGCATTAATCAAACAGATGCGGAGTTATCAGCCACTCGCCGCGCCGAAGTGGATCACAAAAGAAACCTCATGAACGTCCAGGTATTACAACATGTCCCTTTTGAAGGGCCGGGGTCGATCGCGGATTGGTGTATCGCCGGCGGGCATGTGCTGCATATCACGCCGCTTTACCTGCCGGAGGCGATCCTGCCGGAGATGAATACTATCGATCTGCTGGTCATCATGGGCGGGCCGATGAATGTTTATGACGATGCGGTATTTCCGTGGCTTGCTGCTGAAAAGGAATTTATCCGGGCCTATCTGCAGGCGGGCAAGCCGGTGTTGGGTATCTGTCTTGGCGCGCAGTTGCTGGCGCTTTGCAGCGGGGTGAACGTCGGGCGGGCGCGACACTCCGAGATCGGCTGGTTCCCGGCGCACGCTACACGGGCGGCAGAAGCGTTTCCCTGGTTCCATTCCCTGTTTGCCGACGAGCCGGTACTTTTTCACTGGCACGGCGACCGGTTTGAGATCCCTGCCGGTGCGGAGAACCTGGTGTCGACGAAGGCCAACGACAACCAGGCGTTTATCCTGGCGGACGGGCTGGTGATCGGGTTGCAATTCCATCCGGAAATAACGCCGGTTCTTTTGGAGCAGATGGTCGCGGAAGGCAGGGATGAACTTGGCGGCGGCGGTTTTGTACAGTCGGCCGAGACGATCGTCGGGTCCGCGGAGTACAGGGATGCGGGTATGGTGATGCACGGAGTGCTGGAGTACCTTGCAGGAGTGAGCCTGGCGAAGACGTTAGTTCAATAGAAACCAAGCTGTTCTTGTGGCAGCGGCAGGGATTAGCAGAAAGATGGCATTTTTTGGCGTTGTTTGCTAATATTTTTAGTATATTTGAGGGGCTATGAAATACAGTAAACAGCTATCGACGAATGCGCGGATCATCAAGGACTTGCTGACGAAGTACAGGGATACCTTCGCGGCTTTTTGTGAGTTGTTGAACAATTCCATCCAGGCAAAAGCCACGAGGATCGAATTGACGATCGACTATGCCAATTCGGCGACGGTGAAGGCGCCTTTTACGCGGATCGAGCTTGTCGATAATGGCGTTGGGGTGAATGCGACGGATTTCGAGAAGAAGATCCTGGAGATTGGGACGGATGTGAAGAAAGACGGGCAGGGGATCGGGCGGTTCGGGGCCTTGCAGCTGGGGGAGAAGATGATCATCACGACGGTGGCGGAGGATGGGGTGCGGGGGTGTTTTACCCAGGTGGTTTTCCCGCTGGACACGGCGGGCATCCCGTCATCGTTGTCGAAGGTGAACCTGGAGTTCGACGTGGAGGAACTGAAGAAGAAGGCGAACCCCTATTACAAGGTGGTGATCGAGAACCTTCATCACAATAAGCAGGGGCGGCTTTTACCGAAGAACAAGATTGCCGAGAAGTTCCGGCAAGAGGCGATCGAGCAGGCCTTGTTCGAGAAGTATCCGTTGCAGGTGTTCAACCGGGAGATCCGGTTTGTGGTGAACGGGCGTGAGCTGGACCCGGCGGGGTTTGTGGTGGATACGCCGCATTTGCGGACAGTCGTATATACCGATCTGCAGCAGAACGAGCATCGGTTCGACTTTCATTTTTACCAGTTGCGGGTGGATCTGGGCAAGGTAAAGGTGTTTTTTTATGTCAACAATTCCGGGATCAAGACGGTGGCGCATGAATTCACGTATTCCTCGGACTGGTATACGGCGGATCTGGGCACCTGGTTCATCTATCTTGATTCGGAGTTCTTCGATACGGACCTGTTCCGCAATATCGATCTGGATTCGCTTGGGGACGAGGAGATCCGGCGGCTGAAGGAGTTTATCAAGGATGCGATCAACGATTTTTTTAAGGCGCAGAACAAGCGGTTCGAGAAATTCATCGCCGATCTGGAGAAGGACCCCTCCTACCCTGCTTCCTTCGAGTTACCGATCTCGGCTTCGCGGGAGTTGTTGTTCCAGAAGATTGCCTACCTGGTGGAGGATGAGTACAAGCTGCTGAACAAGGATGAGCGGATCCGGGGGCTTTTTTATTCGTTGATCGACCGGTCGCTGGCCAGCGGGCATGTGGAGGAGGTGTTTGGCAAGGTGGTGAAGTTGTCGGAACCGAATATGGAGAAGTTTCACCGGCTGCTGGAGAAGACGGAGCTGGAGAATGTGATCGGATTTGCGAGTGCGGTGGCGGGGAAGCTGGAGTTCCTCGACTTCCTGCATGAGCTGATCTATGGGGATGTCGGCGAGGTCTTGCGGGAGCGGAGTCAGCTGCACAAGATCGTCGAGCGGGAGCTTTGGCTTTTTGGGGAGGCGTATAATGGCACGCAGCATTTGTGGAGCGATAAGAAGATCGGGAATATCCTGAAGGAGTTGCGGGATCAATACCTGGTGTATGAACCTACGGCGGCGGATGAGAACCTGATCGAGGCGGTGGAGGGGATCGACAATATCACCGATCTTTTCTTTTTTAATGAGAAGGTGTTGGATAATGAGGACCGGGAGGTGATGGTGGTGGAATTGAAGTCGCCGAGATGTGCGATCGGGAAGAAGGAGTTGCAGCAGATAGATGAGTATGCTTTTACGGTGGAGTCGTATCCGGGGTTGCCGAAGGAGAATATCCGGTATAAGCTGGTGTTGATCTCTTCGCGGTTGACGGCTTATGCGAAGTCGAAGATGCGGTCGGCGCGGTCGACCTATCATCAGCCTTTTCTATATGACCGGAAGCCGGGGAAGAACATCGAGGTGTTTGTGATGGAGTGGTCGGAGCTGATGGAGTTGAATAAGCGGAAGCTGGGGTATCTGTCGGCGAAGCTGAAGGTGAAGGATAAGAGTGTGCGGGAGAAGTTCGAGACGGAGTATCCGGGGATCGTCAATGAGAAGGTGAGTGCGCGGTTGACGCGGACGAAGGGGGTGGTGGTTCGTTGATGGCGGATGAGTGGGGTGCCGGGTGAGTTATTTCAAATAAAGCAAAGCGAATTGAATTTCGGTAGCGCCGTTGTTGCCGACGGCCAGGGGGCTGTTGCCGGGGATGAAGAAATAGTCGCCTTTTTTGGTGGCGGGTTGGCGGTTGACGGTGCCGTTGGCGGAGGGGCCGCTGAGGCAGATGAGGAGGACGGGGGATTGGGAGCGGGGCAGGGCGAGGTGTTGTCCTGCGGATAGGGTGAGGCGGTAGACGCGGGCGGACCGGGTGTCGAAGAGTTGTTTTGCGGAGGGGGGAGCGATGGCGGAGAAGGCGCCGGGGTCGCCGGGGGTGTGGGGAAGTTCGATATCCATGACATGGAATTCAACGGTATCGTCGTTCCATACGCGGTGAATGCGGGGTTTGTCCTGGAAGCTTTCGAACCAGATATTGCCGTCGGCGAAGGAGGGTTTGCCGGGTTCGACGAGGACCTGGGAGCCGGTTTTTGTATTGCTCAGTACGATAAACACGGAGGGGGTGGAGTGTTTATGCATGAGGGTGGTATCGTGGGGCGGGATGTGGACGTCGAGAACGCGGGCCCATTCATTGGAGAGGACTTTATGATGGCGTGGTTCTTCGCTGACCTGGACCTGGGAGTAGGCGCTGGAGCGGAGGCCGGCGATGGAGAGGATAGAGAGAAACAGAAAAAGGATGGTTTGGCGCATGGCGCAGATGGTTTGGCGCATGGCGCAATTTAAGCATTTTGGATGGGGCGAAAAAAAAGGGGCCGCGCCCGAAGACGCGACCCCGATGGGTGCTGACGGCTCATTGCACCGCATCACTATTGTGTGGCATACACTTCGCCGATGCCGGTGCGGCTTCCGCTGACCCAGGCGGTGATATCGAAGCGGAAGTATTTTGCCTGTACGGGGGCGATGAAATTGATCCCTTTCTTATCGGGGTTGGCGGCGTTGGTGCCGGTGGCGGGGCCGGTGCCGGTCCAGATGCCCTGTACCGTCCAGGTGGTGCTGTCGGTGCTGGTAGAGACCTTTATCTGGGTGGGGTTGTCGCCGGTACTGACATAATCGGGGATCAGTTGGAGGCCGCTGATGGTTTGGATGGCGGCTATGTTGACGATGGCGTATTTGGCGGCGGCGGAGCTGTTGCTCGATCGCCAGGCGGTGCTGTTGCTGCCATCGAGCATCGCGGGTCCGAGGGAGCCGGAGGTTGTGTTGCTAACGGTAACGGACCAGCCGGTTCGGGCCAGGAGGGCGGCTGCGGTGGGGGTTTGGGAAACGAAGATATTGGTGTAGCTGTAGGTCACGTTGATGAAGACCGTCTTTTTGTTTGTGCTGATGCGGACGCCTTTGTCCTTGCCGGTGATGGCCGTGATCGTCAGGGGCAGCAGATAGCCGCCGGGATTGGTCAGGGACGCGGGGTCGGTGATATCGACCTCGAGGGAATCAGAGGTGAGGGCGCCGACGGCGATGGTGTGTTTGCCGGGGTTTACGATATTATAGGTATTGGCGGGCAGGGCGATGCAATTGGTTTTGTTGACCTGATTGTATTGCGCCACGAGGGTCGTGTCGGCGGTGAAAGTTACGTCCACGGCGGCTACGACATCGCGGGTAGCCGAGGCGGCGACCCTTATCACGCTGTCACCGGAGACGCCGGCGGGAGTATGGAGGAAGGGCGTCGTCACGGTATTGGTGGTGGAAGCGTAGTCCCCGGCTACATAGATCAGCAGATCGCTGGAATCGAGGGTATCCTTTTTACAGGAGCCCCACAGAAGCATCGCGGCAGCACAGGCCAGGCAAAGAAAGTATTGGGGTATATTCGACTTTTTCATTTCGTTGTTCATGCTGTTTGGTTATTAATTGGGGCAGCGGACACCCTGGATGAAGACAACAGGTTTTGCAGCTACCGCTTTATAGCCATGGCCGGTGAGGTCGGTGGCATTGCCGTCGGCATCCACTTCGTTCAGCCGCCAGTAGGCGAGCAGGTCCTTCGAGGTCGGGTCGACATAACAAAGGTTGTTGATCAACTGGCTGCTGGTGAGCGCCGTCTTCCAAACGCGGGCTTCACTCATATACCCGTTGGTAAGACGGCCATCCGCCGAATACCCCAGATGGAATCCGCCGGAATAGGTATCGGTGAGGTTGATCCCGCCGGCTTCCGCGACGGTGTAGTTGTCGAGCGTACCGTTGACATAGATGCTGACGGTCGAGCCGTTGAATACGGCGGCGACATGATACCACTGACCGGTGGAGAAGAGGGTATTGCCGGCCACGGGATATTTGTTGCCGTTGATGAGCCCGCCGGCCAGTTCCACCTGGTTGTTGGCGATAGCGACATCACCGAAACGGAGCAGGAAATTCTCTTCGATACCCATGATCGAACTGATGAACGGGTTGGCCGTCTGGAACTTGTTGACGAAGACGCGGCATTCGATCGTCAGCTTTTGAACGCTTGCCAGGGTGGGATCCGTCTGGAAGCCGGGTACGGTGAAGTAATTGGGCGACAGGGTCACGGCGGGGGTGATGATGGTCTCGTTGATCAGGATGTACAGAGTTCGAGAGGCGTCGAGGACATCCATTCCACCGGCATCGGTGATCGTCACGGGGACGCAGTAGACGATACCCTGCTGGAACGCCGCCGTAGAGGTAACGGAGAAGAGAGCAGACTCCGACACATTGGTACCGCTTTTTATCACCACGTTGTCGGCCGACAGTGTGTAGCTGCCCGCGGGCGGCAGGGGATAGGACGTGCCGTTGGCCTTGTTGTAGGCCGCCAGCAGACTGGAGTCGATGGTGATATTGACCCGGGTATCCTTCACGGCCTTGTTCGAAGACGTGATGGAAACACCCAGGCCACCAGGGCCGTCGACGGTGAGTTTTGCGGCCGCCGACTGTTCGGTACCGGTGAAATAGACGACATCGTGATATTTTATGGCCTTTTTACAACCGGCGGAGATGCCGGCGACCAGGATGGAAAAGAGGATGAGTTGTTTTATATATCGCATGACGAATAGTTTTGGGATTAATGAATCGCGGGATTGGCTTCCTGCAGGCAGGTGCGCATGTATTTATAGGGCGGGGTCAGGTTGTAGTCCCGTTCGAAATAGAAGGCCCCCCACCCTGCTTTGGCACCCTGAGTCGGCTGCCAGCGTTCCATCCCCTGGAGGGACATCAGCTGGTTGCCATCCTGGTCGAGGGTGTTGCCGTTGGCTTCGGTGAACGGCGCGCCGCCGGTGGCCCACCAGTCGCCCATGTTCTCCGTGACGATGAATTTCCGGACGGGAAGGAAGCTGGCTACCGAATTGTAACGGCCTTGCAGGAACGTCGCGGAGCTTGTGGTGACGCCCTGGGTATAGGCCTGGTTGACGAAATAGTTGACATAGGGTGCGGTTTCAGCGGGTGGGATCGTCGTATAGTAGTCAATGACCAGCAGTTTGTCCGGGTTCTTTGATTGAGGTCCGAGGAACTGCGCCATGTACTTGACGAAGATGGTAAAATTGCTTCCTGTGAGGAAGTCGCCGGCCGGTTCGTAATCGCAATCGAATCCGTCGAGGTCGTGGTTCAGGACCTGGTCGACATAATACTGGGCGAATTTGACGATGCCGGCGGAATCCAGGGTGACCCAGGAAACCCCTTGCATCCGCACGATGGCTACGGCGAGCATCTTCGTGCCTTTTGTCTTTTGCACAAACCGCATCTCGGAGTAGGCCGTTGGGTTATAGGATGCGGTGGTGTCGTTCTGTTTGTCGGTGGGTATGCCGCCCCAGAGGCTGATGATATCGACGCTGTCGGGCACCCCCATGAAATGCTGGCCATAGGAATAGTTCTGGGAATATTCCGAGAACCAGCCATAGCAGATGGGGTGATCACTCTGTTTGAACGCCCGCAGGTTGGCATAGTATGCGTCGCTGTAGGTGTCCGGCTTTTGGAGTGTCAGGGCCTCCGGGGTTGTTTGTTTGCGGCAGTGCACCAGGGTCAGTACGGTCAGGAGGGTTAAAAAGGAGAGTTTCAAGTTTCGTTTCATTCCAATCTATTTTTCGAATGAGCATTGTTGTTACCGTTACTGGGATCAGGGTTTCTTATCCCACCAGAGTTTTGTTCCGCCATTGTCGGGTCCGCCGAGCTGGGAGACACCCGATTGCACACCGGCGGAATTGCTTTGATATTCGGACTGCGGAAAAGGCAGGCGCCGGATCTGAGTGGCGGTGTTGATGAGGCCTCCGCTGTTGTTGACGACTACGGGAAAGACCTTGGGGTAGCGGGTGCGTCTGTATTCGGACCAGGCCTCCTGCCCGTCGGGATAGACGGACAGCCATTTTTGGGTGAGGATGCGTTCGAGCCTGGTCTCGAGGGGGTCGCCTTCCTTCCAGTGGATGGTGACGGTGCTGAGGGTGGCGCCGGAGTTGACGTTGTTGCCGGCGTTGGCGGGATCGACGTAGACCGCGGGTTTGCTGGTGGAGTCGAGGATATAGGCCGATGCGGAACCGGCGCCGAGATCCGTGAAATGGGTCTGGATGCCGGTCTCATAGAGACTTTGGGCCGTCCCTTGCATGTTCCATCCGCGGACCGCGCCTTCGGCGCGCAGGAAATAGATCTCGGCGGCCGACATCCAGGGGATGGAGCTGGTGCTGGCTACGTTAAGGGTGGAGAAGGGCGTGGTATAGGCGCTGATGTTGGTGATGCTGATCCCGTTGCGGATACCGTGATACTTGCCGTCGGGCGCTTTGTTGAACAGATAGCCGATGCGGGGATCCTTATAGCCGTTGAGAAAGGATTCCATATTTGCACCCATGCGGATATCGTTGAAGTTAAAGCAGATGATCTGAAGGGGGTTGTGGATATTGACCCCGTCGGCGCTTTGCAGGAAGGCGTTGTCGGCGTTGGAGGTGAATACGCCATAGGAATTGCCGACGGCCTCTTCCGCATTCTTCTGCGCCAGGGAGGGGTTTGCATAGGCGAGGCGCATCGCCAGGCGGAGCTTCAGGGAGTTGGCAAATTTTATCCATTTCACATAGTCGCCGCCATAGATGAGATCGTAGTTGGCCAGGGGTTTTGAATTGGGGTTCCGGCTTACATAGTCGGTGAGGACGGCGATGGCCGAATCGAGGTCGTCGAAGAAGGAGCTATAGATATCCTGCTGCGCGTCATAGGGGGTGGTAAGGCTGCCGCTGCCGAATTTGAAATAGGGCAACGGGCCATACATATCCGTCGTGCGATGGATGGACTCGACCTTGATGATCTGCGCCAGCGCATAGATATGCCGGAGGGAGGGGTCTGTGCCGACGTTTCGTTTTATCGAGAGCCAGGCGGGCATCACACCGAGGAAGGCCCGGCCAAAGGCCTGACCATACCAGGATGGGGTCATGCTGTAGGTGGTATTGTTGGCGCCGCCGAACCAGTTGTCGCTGGCGCCCATGTAACCGGAATAGACATCACCGGCGAGGTTCTGCACTTCCTGGTACATCTCATCCCCGAAGGCGGGCTGCTGGGCGGTGGGAAAGACATTCTGTTCCATCTGCGAGAAGAAGACCCCGGTGGCCAGGTTGTCGTCCTGCAGCATTTGCTGGGTGGCGCCGTTGGGGTTGGTATTATAGTCCCTGAAGTTCTTTGTGCAGGCGGCCGCAAGGAGCAGCAGCACGCCGGCAAAAGAAGATCGGAGTATGGGGTGTATCGTTGTCATGTTTTTTTGTTTAACCATTGATCAGAATTGGACTTTTACGTTGAACCCGATGCTTCTGAGGCTGGGTTGCATGAAGTAATCGATGCCCTGGTAGTAGGTGCCGGTGTTGGCCGTGGATTCGGGGTCGAAGGGGGCTTTGTTGTAGAACATGAAGAGGTTGCGGCCGACGGCCGAGATGCTGATGCCCTGGATCTTCTTGTGAAAGAAGCTGGCCGGGAAGTTGTAGCCAAAGGATGCTTCCCCGAGGCGGACATTGGTTGCGCTGTAGACGTACCTGCTGCCTACGCCGGCGACGCCGCCGCCAACCACCGAGTAATAGGATTCGGCGGGTATCCGGTAGCCGTTGATCAACGCTCCGCCCTGTTCCCGGGCGATGGCGGATGCCTGTGAAACGCCGAAGCCGTCCATGATCGCCTGGGTGATGGAGACCCCTACCCCACCGATCCGCGCCAGGACGAGGAAGCTGAGGTTGAAGTTGCGGTAGTCGAAGCTGTTGCGGAAGCCGATGTTATACCGGGGACTGGCGTTGCCTGCTTTTATATAGGTGTTTGGCGCCGCGGTAACGGACTGGGTGACGGAGCCTACGTCGATATAGCCGTGGCCATCCGCCTGCAGGGTGGTGACGTAGATGTCGCCGATGGAGCCGCCTTTGACAAGCGCTTCCATATAGCTGCCGGTGCCGCCCACGCTGAGGCTGTCGACGCTGACGGTCTGGCCGGTTGTCTTATCGGTGTAGTTGGTGAGCAGCTTGACGATCTTATTGCGGTTGAGCGAGAGGGTGGCCGTAGCGTTCCAGCCGAGCCGGCCGAAGTGTTCGTTCACGCCGAGCGCCGCCTCGATGCCTTTGTTGGAGACCTCCCCGGCATTGATATAGAAACTGCCGTATCCTGTGCTGGGGGCCAGCGCGGGATTGAAGAGCTGATTGTAGGTGGAGGACTGGTAAGCCGTCAGGTCGAGGCTGAGGGTGTTGCGGAGGAACTTAAAGTTCAGTCCGGCTTCATAGGATTTTGTGCGTTCGGGCTGGAGACCCGTAGCGGGCAGATAGCTGCTGGTGGAAGGGAAGCCGCCGATGATCGGGTAGCTTTCGATCGTGACGAACCGCTGTGGCGGGTTGCCCACTTCGCTATAGGAGCCGCGCACCTTTACGAACGAAAAAGTATGGGAATGAAAACCCAGCAGTTCGCTGAGGACGGCGGAGGCGCCGACGGACGGATAGAAGATGGACCGCGCGGTGGTGTTCACCAGGGCCGAGGCCCAGTCATTCCTGCCGGTGGCGTTTATGAAGAGGCTGTTGCGGTAACCCAGCTCCACGCTGCCGAAGACGGACTGGATCTGGTCATGATAACCATCCTGGGTCGGCGTCGCGAGTGCGGGGTTTACGTTGGCGAAATTGAAAAGGTTTGGAACGCTGAGGAGATTGCCGCCGTAGCCGATGCTGGAAAAGCGGGTGTCGAGATAGCTCGAGCCGAGATTGGCTACGAGACTATAATCATGAAAGAAGGTTTTGTTGACGTTGAGCAGCACGTCGGCATACAACTGCTGGGTGGTGGCGTTGTTGTTGTAATACGCACCTGCGGGCGAGGCGAAGAGGCCGGACGTGGAGGCGTCATATTTCTTTTCGGCAACGGTGTTGTTGTTGTCGAGTTTTGCGCGGCCGGTGATGTTGAGCCAGGGGGCGATATTATATTTCAGGGCCGTGCTGAAGACATAGCGTTTCTTATCGTTGTTGAAGAAGTCGCGGTTGACGATCCAGTACGGGTTTTGCATCTGGAAGCCTTCGTCGCCAAAGGGCCAGAACTGAGTTTTGAAGTTGCGGGTGGGATCGTAGCGTTCGTAGACCTGGTATTTGCGGATATCGTCGCCGCGGGGGAAGAGATAGACCGGGATCAGGGCGTTGAAATATTGTCCCTGCGAGAGCATGTTCTGTTCCTGGCCGTCGATATACATCAGGCTGAGGTCGAGGTTGAGCTTGTCGTCGAGAAAGCTGGATGTATTGCGGGCGTTGAAGTTATACCGGGTGAGTTTGTTGTTCGGGATGATGCCGGTGGCGTTGACGGAAGCCGCGGAGAAATAGGTTTGGTTCTTGTCGGTGCCGGTGGAGAGGCTGAGGGTATTGGTCAGATTGGTCCCTGTCTGGAAGAAATCTGCCGGTTTGTAGGTGCTGGGAGTTGCCAGCGAGTCACCCCAGCTGGTATAGCTGCCGGGATCGGAGCCATAGCGGTTTTGGAATTTTGGCAGGACGAAGGGGCTGAAGAAGCTGCTGTTATTGGAAACGCTGATGTTCAGGCGGCCGGCGGCGCCTTTTTTTGTGGTGATGAGGATCACGCCATTGGCGGCCTGGCTGCCATAGAGGGCGGCCGCGGCGGGGCCGGTGAGTACGGAGATGGAGGCGATATCTTCTGGGTTGATGTTGCTGATACCGTCGCCCGAGGCGCCGGCGCCGGAGAAGACATCTCCCGGCTGAGTGCTGGACAGATCGGGCAGCGGTACTCCGTCCACGACGTAGAGGGCGTTGTTATTGCCGAAGAGGGATTTGGCGCCGCGCATGACGACTCTGGCCGAGCCGCCGATGCCGGAAGAGCTGCTGTTGATGGTGACGCCGGCGACCTTGCCGTTGAGGCTGTTGACGAAGTTGGCATCTTTTACTTTGTTGACCTCGGCGCCATCGACCTCCTGGACATTATAAGTAAGCGCTTTTACCTGTCTTTTGATGCCGAGGGCGGTGACCACGACTTCGTTCAGTTCGGCCTGCATCTTTTCCAGCACGATATCGATGGATGTGCGGCCTTTGACCTGGACGGTGCGGGTCTGGTAGCCGACGAAGGAGACGAGCAGGGTTTCGCCGGCGCCGGCTTCGAGGGTGAAGCGGCCTTTTTCATCGGTGGTCACGACGGTGTGCGCCCCTTTGACCGAGACCGTTGCTCCCTGGAGGGGCAAGCCATCCGCGCCGGTGACGGTACCGGTGATGGTGACCGGCGGCGGAATGGGCGGTGACGGAATGGCTGCGGCCGCGGGTGCGGACGGCGCGGGCTTCTCTTTTATGAAGATCGTATGGCTTTGGATCTCATAGCCAATGGGCTGGTCCCGGAGGACCGTCTCGAGGAAATCCGCTACCGGCATATTCCTTGCGGCGATGGTGACGGGTTTTACGTCTTTGAGGAGGCCCTTGTTGGCGAAGATCGAGTAGCCCGTCTGGGTCTCGATCGCCTTGAATACCTTCCCGAGGCTTACGTTCCGGCCGGTGAACGTGACTGTCTGAGACATGGTTCGCGCACTGGCGCTCAGGAGGCCGACGAGGAGCAGAACGACCGTTAGCTTCATAACTAACAAAGTTTTGGTAAGAGACTGCACTACATTCCCGCTACAAAAAGCAGATCTTTTCATAAATTCGCATTGGTTTGGTTTTAGAAAATTTCACTCCTGGGATTTTTGGACGACCGAATCAAGTGCCGCCCGGATTGCCGTCCGTGGCGGTTTTTCTTCGATGGTCCTTACTGTTTATTCGAGCCGGTTTTGGTTCATGGCGGTTTATTTACGGTAAAACGATCAATCGCTTGCCTGCTTCCAGCCGGAAGTGGACCTTTGACATTTCAAGGCCGTTCAATACGGCGTTCAGGGAGAGGTCCCGGCCCATCGTTCCGACGAACTCGAGTTTGGGGATCCCTTTTTCATAGACTACATCGATATCATACCAGCGCTGGAGCTGGCGCATCACCTGTTCGAGCGTGGCGTCCTGAAAATCGAACACGCCGTTCTTCCAGGCCATTGCTTTTTCCGTATCGGCATTGGGTATGACCATGATGGCGTTGTTGCCGGTGATGGTCCTGGATTGCTGGCCGGGTTTCAGAATAGCGTTTTGGTCACCGTTGACGATACGGACGGCGCCTTCGAGCAAGGTGGTGCTGGTGGCGGGCTCATCGGCATAGGCATTTATATTGAAGTGGGTACCGAGTACCTGCACCTGCGAGCTATGGCTGACATCGACGATAAACGGAGCTGCACCGCCATTTTGCGGGGCCACTTCGAAATAGGCTTCACCGGTGAGTTCCACGCGGCGGCTGCCGCCGGTGAATTCCGTCGGGTAGCGGATGGAGGAGGCGGCGTCGAGCCAGACTTTTGTACCGTCAGGCAGCGTGAGCTGGAACTGGCGGCCCTTTGGCGTGGTCATGGTGTTATAGGCGAGCGACGCGGAGGCGGCGGGGTTAGCGGGCGCGGCGGCGTTGCCCGGCGCATCGGGATGATAATCCAGCCGGCCGTCGTGTAGCAGTACTTTGGCGCCGTGCTGGGTAGCGACAAGGCCGTTGCCCAGGCTATCGAGCACCACGGTGCTGCCGTCGGCGAGGGTCAGGATGGCGCCCTGTTTGCCCGGAGCGATATCGGGCAGTGCCGGCGCTGTCCCGGCAATGGAAGACTTCGGTTTTTGTTTGTTGTTGAGCAGAAAGACGCCGGCGGTGACCAGCAGCAGTACGGCGGCGGCCGAGGCATAACGCACCCATGCGATGTCGATCACGCGGCGCCGTTTTGCGAGGATCGCGGGAAGTTTTGCTTCCAGCATCGAGCGGAGCCGGGGGTCGATGCCGGCATTGGAAACGGGATGATGTAATTGTTGCAGCAGCATCTCTTTGGTTTCCGGCGACAGCTCTTTTTCGGATAGCCAGGAGATAAGGGTGTCGATATCCGCCGGGGATAGGTTTCCGGCGCGGAGCCGTTGAAGCAGTTGGGCGTCAGGAGATGTCGGCACGTTTTGGTTTTTTTATTTACCTGGAAACGCGCGGAGGGAACGACCGGGGGGGTGTCGTGGAAAAAAAATTTCAGGAAAGCAGGCCGAAGGCGGTCAGACACAGGAGGCCGAGCGGGACGCCGGTGCTGGTAATAATATTATTACGGATGGATTTATTGGCGGCCACGAGATATTCTTTTACGGTGAGCGGGGAGATGCCCATTTCCATGGCGGCGGCCTTGTAGGTATAGCCCTCGACCTTGATGAGCTGCCAGGCCCGTTTTTGCTGTGTCGGAAGCCTTTCCAGCGCGGTGTCGAGAAGGGTCGAAAGTTGCCGGTGGTCGATGGGTTGTTCGCCGGGTTCATAGGCCTCGCCTGCCAGGAGACTAAAGCGTTGCCGGAGTTTGCGATCGCGTTTTAACTTGCGGAAGAAGTCGTGGACGAGGTTCAGCGCCATCCGGTAGAGGTATGCGGTGAAGTCGTCCCCGAGGCCTTTGGCCGTCCGTTTTTGCCAGAGTTTTGTAAAGAGGACCTGGACCATTTCTTCGGCCATGACGGGATCCCGGACCATGCCGAGTATATTCAGATAGAGGCGTGGGCTGTAGAAATGATAGAGAGCGGTAAATGCTTCTTCTCCGCCGGCCTGCATGGCCGCAACCAATTGCTCTTCGTTTTGTAGAGTTTCCATTGACAAGCAAAACCTTAACCAAGGATCACCGCTAAAACTAGAGAAAAAGGCAATACGGAGCAAGTAGTATCGGCGAATGGGAAATATCTACCGGCGTGGGATGGGGTGTGGATGGATGAGCGGTGAACCGGCTTTGTGTTATGGTGGCCCGGCAATTGCAGGAGTAGCGGTAGGCTTTTAATAGGATATTGGATTTTAGCAACGGCCTGGATGTCTATCCGGGCTTTTTTGTGTAAAGCGGGGAATTCGGGCGACGCCATTCCACAATTCTGGAGGGATGCTAAGTGGATGTGCTTAATGGTTAATAAGAATATTGATAAAGGGAGGAAATGGAACTGCCTGCGGTTAGGCTGGACGCGGAATCGGGAGCATATTTGTGGAGACGCCCGATTGGTCTTGCGCCCTTTACCCAGCCTGTGCACATTACCCTGAATGAATTAACCTGCCTGAACGGCGGGTTTTTTTGTATTATCTTTCCCCAAATTCTTTTTTTTGTCAAGGTGTTGGCTATTGTTCCTGCTCGGTTTTTTGTCTGGCGGCTTTTGCATTCCGGCGGCGGGCCAGGAACATAGTTATGCGGATTATACTGTGAAGGATGGGCTCGCCGGGTCAACCGTATACAGTATGGCCCGGGACAGGGATGGGTTTCTCTGGTTTGGGACCGAGACGGGACTCAGCCGGTTTGACGGGACCCATTTCCGCAATTTTTATATGAGCGATGGGTTGCCCGACAACGAGATCATCAAAGTTTTTGTGGATTCCCGCAACCGGGTGTGGATCGTACCTTTTAAGAACAGTATCTGTTACTATCTGAATGGGATGATCCACAATCAACAGAATGATCCGCTGCTGGGAAGGCTGAAGATCGGCAGCGAGGTGATCTCGGTGAACGAGGACGTCCATGGGGACCTTATCATCGCGGAATCCAAGGCAATCGATGTGGTGCATCCGGGTGGGAAGATCACCATCATCGACCGCTTCGAAGGATGGCCTTTCATGGTCGTGCAAGCGGGGCTTGATGAAAAAGGGGAATGCAAATTCTTCATCAGTTCTCACTCACCAGGCGCCCAGGTGGCGGTCATCCGACATGATGTGTTGGTGAGAACGGGCGACCTGGAAGGCGAGGGGGAGAATAATTATACGTCCACCTACCTCGGGCCGGAGCTGCTGATCTATGAGGATAAAGACAGCCTTACCTTTTTACAGGCAAAGGAACCGGGCCGGGTCAGGATCCCATCGCCAAAAGGCTTTTTGCATATTTCGCGTATCGACGACAGCAGCGTGACGCTCAACTCCTATTCTTCCACTTATCTATACAATGTCCGTCAGCACCGGATCGTCGACAGCTTTCTGCCCGGCCAGATGGTGAATGGCGCGTTGGAGGATGCGGAGGGCGGGCTTTGGTTCAGCACGCTTGGCAGCGGGGTCCATCGTCTTGCCAACCGGGATGTGGAACGCTATACGTTCCGGGAGGGAAATACGGTGTTCCCGGTGTTTACCATCCAGCGGATCGGCAATACGCTGTATGCGGGGACGGACCGGTTCTACCTCTGGAGCCGGCAGGAAGGAGAGAAAACCTTCCGGTCGATGAAGGTCGATGACAAGTTCAGCCGGGGCCGGATCACTGCGATCGAGGACCTGGGGAACAACAGTATCCTTGCGGGAACAGATGCGGGGGTGTTCCGATTTGATGCGCCGAGGGGTCAGAGCCGGAGGTTGTGGCATCGGGGGGCGGTGAAGGCGATTCGCAAAACGGGTGACTCGATGCTCATCGAGTTTTCCGGTTCCAATGTCCGCCGGTTGCGATTGCCCGGCGGAACGTTGCTCGACACGGTATTTCCGGGGCGGTCCACCTGTGGGTGGGTCCGGGGAGACCGTTGTTTTGTGGGGACGCTGAATGGACTGTATGCCGTTTCACTCAGCAGGCGGACCCAACCGGAAGAACTGCTGGAAGGCCGGATCTCGGCGATCACGGCCGCGCCGGACAGCGGCATATGGGTGGCCACTTATGGAGAGGGTCTTGTGTTGCTGAGAAAGGGGCGGCCGGTGAGCCGGTTCACGGTTGCCGATGGGCTGACGAGCAATATCTGCCGTTGTCTATATGCCGTGGGGGGGTCGGTGTGGGTGGGAACGGATAAGGGATTGAACCGGGTGGCGCCGCGGGACGGCGGTTATATCATCACTCCTTTTACGGGGGCAGAGGGACTTGGCGTGGATGTCATCAACACGGTGTATGTGGATGGGCAAAGGGTCTATGCCGGCACGCCCGACGGGATGCTTGTTTTTCAGGAAGACCGGATCGTTCGCAGCAAGGATTGCCGGTTGCGTTTGACGGGTATTCATATTTCTGGCGGTTCGTGGCCACTGGACACCGCGAACTTTATTCTTCCTTACCGAAACAACGATCTGCAAATCGAATATGTCGGCATCTCCTATCGGAATAGCGGGCCGATCGACTACCGGTACCGGCTTTTGGGCATCGATGACCGCTGGGCGACTACGGACCAAACTTTTCTGCACTACCCTTCCCTGCCGCCTGGCCGTTATGAACTACAGGTGCTTGCGATCGACCCATCGGGCGCCATCAGCGGGACGTTGCGGCTGCCCTTTGCGATCGATAAGCCTTGGTGGGAACTTACCTGGGTGCGGATCGGCCTGGTGCTGTTGATCGCGGGGCTGGTCTGGCTGACCTTCAGCTACCGGGTCCGGACGATAAGGCGGAAGGAGGCCGAAAAAACGGCGACGGCGGCCAGGATGGCCGAACTGGAGCAGATGGCGCTGCGAAGCAGGATGAATCCGCATTTTATCTTCAACAGTCTCAATTCCATCCAGCTGTTCGTGATGGAGAAGGATATCCGGGGAGCCAACGAATACATCACTCATTTCTCCCGGCTGATCCGGCAGACGCTGGATATTTCGGCGCGGTCGCAACTTACGTTACAGGAGGAGATCGACTATCTTTCCACTTATCTTGAGCTGGAGAAGAGAAGATTTGAAGAAGCGTTTGACTATGATATCTTTGTCGCCGCGGATGTCGACAAGCGGATGCAGATGCTGCCGACGATGATCCTGCAGCCGTATGTCGAGAATGCGATCCTGCATGGGATCGCCCACCGGCAGGACAAGCAGGGGAAGATCATGGTCCTGTTCCGGTCGGACGGGCATTTCCTGATCTGTATGATCGAGGACAATGGGGTTGGCCGGGAGCGGGCGGCGCAGTATAAGCGCCAGGTGCCGGGGCAATACCCTTCGAGGGGAATGGAGCTGACGGCCCGGCGGATCGATATTCTGAACAGTACGATGAAGGAGCCGATCTCGGCGGAGATCGAGGACATCACTGCGGTGGGCGGGTTGGGTGAAGGCACCCGGGTTATCGTTCGTTTCCCTTTGTGAATTGAAATCAAGATCTGCTATGATAAATTATGTCATTATCGATGACGAACCCAAAAACATCAAGATCCTGAAGGGCATGATGCAGGAATTTTGCGCCGATGCGGAGTATGTCGGAGCGGCTTCGGGAGTTGAGGATGGGGAGGCGTTGATCCGAAAGATTCAGCCCGCCCTGGTCCTGCTGGATATCCAGCTTTCGCATGAGAATGCGTTTGATCTGCTGGACCGGCTGATGCCGGTGTCGTTCGAGGTGATCTTTGTGACGGCGTATAATGAGTATGCGGTGAAGGCCTTTCGTTATTCGGCGTTGGATTATCTGTTGAAGCCCGTGAATATCCCGGAGCTTTG
Source organism: Puia sp. (assembly GCF_036500295.1). NCBI lineage: Bacteria > Pseudomonadati > Bacteroidota > Chitinophagia > Chitinophagales > Chitinophagaceae > Puia > Puia sp. Next base: position 20,567 of record NZ_DASYCH010000033.1, read on the forward strand.
TGCGGCTGTCGCACGGGCGGAGGAGCAGTCGCGGCTCAGGAATGTGAACCGTCAGCTGCAAAATCTGCTCTCGCATCTCCGGCATCCCGAGGCGATGGCGCATAAACTTGCCATCCCGAATGCCGACAGTCTGAGCTTTATTTCTATCGCGGACATCATCCGGTGTGAGGCGAGCGGTGGGTATACGCATTTTTTTATGACCAATGGCGAGAAGCTGCTTTCGACGAAGACGATCGGGGAATATGAGGAATTGCTTCCCCCGGATATTTTTCTGCGGATCCACAGCAAGCATATCATCAACATCAAGCACATCAAGAAATATCACAAGGGAAGAGGCGGGTTTGTGGAGATGGAGGGATCGTATATGATCGAGGTATCGGCGCGGCGTAAGGCGGAGTTCCTGAGCCGGTTCGGGCTTTAGAGCTGCTGCGGACTAGCGACCTGATGCGGGTGACAGGCTTTATGCCGGCTGTTCCTTATGCTAAAAAAGACCATCCTTACCTATGTAAGTGAATGGTCTTGACCCTTAAAACAACCTGTCGCAAGCGTTAAATATCTTTTAGCCTACTTGTAGGATTAGTACTAGCCGGATGTCGTTCTGTAACTAAAATAAGCGCTTTTTTTTAATTATAATGGCGCTAAGTTTTTGACTCCTGCGCAAATAGCTGATAATCAATAAAGGTCTATCCATTTGAGGTCCGGGTTGATGGATGACGTGATGAGGTTGATCCATCGATATTTGGCGTAGATGTATTTGCCTGCAATTGTTAAAATATCCCCTGACCGCCAACTGCGTTTTCCGGTTTGGCATATTAGTAGATAATATAGCGGTATGGAAGATAGTCTACCTTATATTCTCTTCTTTACGTACGACGTCCAGGATCATGACCTGCAATTTCCGTTGAAGGCGGAGGTGGAGTGTCTGATACCCGGGATCTATACGGTCACCAACATCCGGCCCGAGGCCCAGGAGGAAGGATCGCTGCTGCCACCGATCCGGTTGAAGAAGGAGAACGGGGTTTGGATCTTCGTCGACACGGGCCAGGAGAGCAACCTCAGCAGGACTATCGGGGGGGCGATCGATGCGCGGGTGGATGCCGTGCGCACTTTGGCATAGGTTTCGCGCCTTTATTCTTCAAGCAGTATCTTTCAATCCATCCTTAATGGCCTTAACCAAAAAAATAATGATCGTGGATGACGACCCCGACCATTTGTTAGCTGTCAATCTGATCTTTCAAAGGAGGGGTTACCAGGTGTTGACCTTATTGGGCTGTGAGAGCCTGGAGATCCTGGATGAGGAAGTGAGGCGATTTCGCCCCGATCTTATCTTTATGGATCATGAGATGCCCGCGGTTTGCGGCAGTGATGCGGTGAAGATGCTAAAGGCGCATCCCGTATACCGGAGCATTCCGGTCATTTATTTCTCCGCGCATGACCGGATAGAATCGCTTGCCCGGGCGGCCGGGGCCGACAGCTGGCTGAAGAAGCCTTATATGCTGGACCGGTTGATGGAAGTGACCCAGCAGTTTATCTAATCTTTCAGCTGCTGTTTTTCTTATCTTTAAAAAATGTTATCCCGAACTTTTCCTGTACGATGAAGATACTTGTGATCGAGGATGAGGTCAAACTGGGGCAATTCCTGGGTGAGGGGCTTGCCGAGGCCGGGCATGTCTGTGATCATTTCATGGATGGCGCCGGGGGTTTGGAGGCTGCGCGGGGCGCAGAATACGAGCTGATCATCCTCGACCTGATGTTGCCGGATATGAATGGTTTCGAAATTCTTACCAATCTTCGAGAGTCGCGTCATCCGACGCCTGTGCTTGTGCTTAGCGCGCTTGGTGATACGGACAAGGTGATCCAGGCGCTGGACCTTGGGGCGATCGACTATATGCGCAAGCCATTCGATTTCGATGAGATGCTGGCGCGTATCCGCACTATCCAGCGGCGGGGCGGAAATCAGTCGGGCTATCAGTTGTCGGTGGGTGATCTGCAGCTGAACCTGCTGAGCCGGGAGGTTTCGCGGTCCGGGGTGCGGATCAATCTGAGCAACCGGGAGTTTGCGTTGCTGGAGTTTTTGCTCACGCATTCCAACCAGGTGGTGACCAAGGCGCAGATCCTCGACAAGATCTGGGATATCAATTTCGATCCCGGCAGCAATATCGTGGAGGTGCATATGTATCAGCTGCGCAAGAAGATCGACAAGGACACGCTGGAGCCGCTGATCCAGACCGTGATCGGTAGAGGATATCTGCTGAAAGGTGAAGTCATTAAAAGCTAGCCCCTTTTCTTTTCCATGGGTATTAAACTAAAGATAACGTTGGCATTCAGTGTGGTGTTCATCCTGCTGAGCCTGTTATTCAATCTTGCCGGATACCGGCGCATCCGGGATATGCTGATCGGGGACAGCAAGCTGCGGGTTGCTTATGTGCAGGGGACGAAGGAGAGCCTGTCTGCAGAGCGGATGGTTGCCGCGAGCGATGAGCAGTTGCAGGCCAATATGCGGACGCTGCGCAGTCTGCTTGTCGTGAGCAGTATCCTGAGTGTCATGGTCTCGGGGCTTGTGTCCTATATCCTGGCGCGCATCCTGTTGCTGCCCCTGCAACGGATCATCCAGGCGGCCCGGAATATCAACACCAATAAGATGCGGGACCCGATCCCGGTCAACGGGACCCGGGACGAGCTGCACGACCTAAGTGTGACCATCAACGATATGATGCACCGGATCGACGAGTCCCTGCAACAGCAGCAGAACTTCTTCGGCAGCGCTTCTCATGAGCTGAAGACGCCGTTGGCCATCCTGCGGACGGAACTGGAGGTGGGGCTGCGGAAGCCGGGGCTGGAAGAGGGTGTGCGGCATTTACTGAGCAACCAGTTGGAGGAGATCAGCCGGTTGCAGGAGGTGGTCAATGAATTCCTGGTGGTCAGTCAGCTGCGGGTGGGATCGCCTTCCCTTTATCGGCGGCCGTTCGATCTGTCGGTGCTGGTCGTGAAGGTCTATAATCAGTTGCTGCCCCTGCTGCGTCAGAAGAACCTCGAACCCGTGATCCGGTTTGACGAGGAGGCAGCGGATTTTATCGTCACGGCCGATGAGGATAAGATCCGGATCGTGTTGCTGAACCTGGTGGAGAATGCCGCCAAATATGGCGTCAGGGATACGGCGATCACCTGTAAGGTGGGGCGGGTGACGATGTCGGGGGAGTTGACGGTGGAGTTTACCAATATTACGGGAACGGAGAAGGTCAATACGGAGAATCTGCAGGTCGCCTTTTATCGCAGCGATCTTATCCAGCGGGGCGCGGGGCTGGGATTATGGCTTTGCAACGAGATCATCCGGCTGCATGGGGGAAGGATCGAGGTGAGCAGCGGCAACCATCGGTTTTCCGTGAGGATCAGTCTGCCGATGCCCGAGGCGGTGACGCGGGAGGCTGCGCTCTCTGCGTAGGCAGCCGTCGGGGATTACCAATGCGGCACGGGCCGGTGACGCGGGAGGCTGATGCCATCAGGGAAGATATTTGTTGATGGCGGCGAGCAGGGATTCGATGTTGAAGGGTTTTGGGAGGAAACCGTCGGCTCCCGCCTCTTTTGAAAATTGTTCAGCCTTTTCTACCCCGGAGAAATAGACGACAGGGATCTGCCGGGTGGATTCGTTGGTTTTGAGCAGTCTTGTCGACTGGATGCCGTCCCGGTGAGGCATCCGGTGGTCCATGAAGATGAGATCGGGCATAAAGTCCTTTACTACTTCGAGCAAAACGTCCGTATTCCAGAGTACCAATATATTATATCCTCTGTTAGTCAAAATCAGTTTGCAAATCGAAAGGTGGTCTAAATCGTCATCAACCAGTAAGATTTTCCTGGGATCGGGCATGCCGCGCTTTTTGGCCGTAAAATTATGTGCTCCGACTCCTTCCCCGTAGCTCCGGCATCTATATGAAGAAAAATTAATTTCGCCGGGCCCGATCACATTAGGGTTATCAGTAAGATGTTGATAGTCAATATGTAGAGAAATTTCCCCAACCGGGTTGCCGAAAGCTGCCGCGGCTTCCGGACGGGGTTGGATATTTTGTGTAACATTGTATATGGCCGTGCGTCCAAAAGCCGGGCGGGGAGCGAGGCGGCGGGTGAGTTAAACTGAGTTCTATGTTGAAGAATTATTTTAAAGTGGCGCTGCGGAATCTCTGGAAAAGCAGGGCTTATTCGGCCATAAATATCGTCGGGCTGGCGGCTGGTCTCGGCGTTTGTCTGCTTATCGTATTATATGTGATCGACGAGTTGAGCTATGACCGCTATAATGCCCGGGCGGACCGGATCTATCGGGTCGACGCGGATATCTATTTCAATAACACGCAGTTCTCTGCCGTGGCGACGCCCCGGCCGCTGGCCGCTACCCTGGTCAGGGAGTATCCGCAGGTGGAGCAGATGGTGCGGACGAATTACCAGGCGGACGTCATGGTAAAGAAGGGGGCCGGTTTTATCCAGGATCACCGGCTTGTCTTTGCCGACTCGACCTTTTTCCAGGTGTTTACGGTCCCGATGAGCTCGGGGGATCCGAATACGGCGTTGAATGAACCCAACAGCATCGTGATCGATGAGAGTGCGGCCCGGCGGTATTTTGGGGCTACGGATGCCTTGGGTAAGACGCTGGAGTTGGAGAATCATGCCATCTGCAGGGTGACGGGGGTGATCAGGGACATGCCCGAGGCGTCGCATTTTCATTTCCATTTTATCCGGCCTTTGCGGGATTTTTTCAATCATGGGGATGAGAATGACTGGCTGAGCAATAACTACACGAGTTATATTCTTTTGCGTCCCGGCGTGTCGAGGGCCTTCATGCAAAGCCGGGTGGATGCGACGATCAGTACTTATCTGGGACGGCAGTTGCAGGACCTGCTGCACACATCGGCGGAGGATATGCGAAAGGCGGGGAATCATTTCAAGTATGAGCTGATGCCGCTGACGGATATCCATCTGCATTCCGACAAATCGTATGAATTCGAGGCAAACGGCAATATTCAATTCGTCTATATTTTTTCGATCGTCGCGATCCTGATCCTGCTGATCGCGTGTGTGAATTTTATGAACCTGAGCACGGCGCGGAGTGCGAACCGGGCCAAGGAGGTGGGCATCCGGAAGGTAGCGGGAAGCACGAGGGGGCATCTTATCGTGCAATTTCTGACGGAGTCGGTATTACTGAGTTTTTTCGCGCTGGTGCTGGCGCTGGGTATAGCGGTTTTGTTGCTGCCGATGTTCAATATCCTTGCGGGCAAGGAATTGCATGCGGGGGTGTTATTTTCGGCGCGGCTGCTGCCGGTGCTGGTCGTGCTTGTTTTGCTGGTGGGAGTGATCGCCGGGAGTTATCCGGCCTTTTATCTGTCCTCTTTTCAGCCGATACTCGTATTGAAGGGCAAGGTCGCGGCAGGCTTCCGGGGCAGCTGGCTGCGGGGCGGGCTGGTGGTTTTCCAGTTTATCATCTCCATCGGATTGATCATTGCGACGCTTGTCATCTATCGGCAATTGCAATTTATCCGTAGCCGGGACCCGGGGTTTAACCGGGAGCAGGTGTTGGTGATCCACAGCGCCTATGGGGCGGGTGATCCGATCAGGAGCTTCCGGCAAGACCTGCTGAAGCTGTCGGGGGTGGAGAATGCGACGCTTTCGGGTGATCTGCCCACGGCCGGCGGCGGTTATAATCAGAACGGATGGTTTCGTGATCCCTCGATGGATGCCAAGCGGGTGACGGTGATGACCTCGCTCAATGTAGATGAGCATTATATTCCAACGCTTGGGATGCAGATGGTGAATGGCCGGAATTTCGCGCCGCAGCAGTTTCCCACCGACTCAACGGGGATCATTATAAATGAGGCGGCGGCGAAGATGCTCGGGTTTGCGACGGCCACCGGTGAGAAGTTGTACCGGCCGGGCCGGAATATGGCGCCGACGGAGATGCACCTGATGGGGATCGTAAAGGATTTCAACTACAGCTCGATGCATCAGAAGGTGGGGCCGTTGATCATGACGCTGGGGGACAACCGCGGGAGTATGGCGGTGCGGCTGCGACCGGGGACGGCGGCCGCGATGGAGCGGCAGATAGAAGAAAAGTGGAAGGTCATGGCCGTGGGCCTGCCTTTTAGTTATACGTTCATGGATAACGATTTCAACAATCTTTATCATGCGGAGCAGCAGACGGGGCAGGTGTTTATCACCTTTGCCGTATTTGCGATACTGATCGCGTGTCTGGGGTTGTTTGGCCTGGTCACCTATGCCGCGGAACAGCGGCGCAAGGAGATCGGCATCCGCAAGGTGCTTGGCGCGAATGTGGGAGGTATCGTGGCGTTGCTGAGCAAAGACTTTACGATCCTGGTATTGATCGCTTCGCTGATCGCTTTCCCGGTGGCCTGGTGGGCGATGAGCAAGTGGTTGGAGAGCTTTGCGTATCGCGTAGGGATCTCCTGGTGGGTTTTTGTGGTGGCGGGGCTGACGGCCGTGGTGATCGCGCTGGTGACGGTGAGTGTGCAGACGATACGGGCGGCGGTGGCCAACCCGGTGCGGGCGCTGAGATCGGAATAAACATTACATCGAGTCAGGCTGAGCCGGTTCTTTTTCTTCTTCCTTGTCTTTTTTGAATTCCAGTTTCCCGAATTTATAGGTGAAGTTGATCCCGAAGGACTGATAGGGTACGCGGCGGAGGCTGTTGAGCGTGAAGTTCGAGCCTTTGACGGCCGTGGCCTGATCGACATAGAAGCCGAAGGGGTTTGTGGTGGTGAAGGCGATGCTTGCCTTTTTGTTCCAGAATTGTTTGCGGGCGGCGAAATTATACGAGGTGAAGGAGGGGTACCGGCCCTGGATCTCGTTGCGGGCGGAGTTGAAGTTGCCGAAGAACTCGAGGATAAAGGTGGAGCTGAGCTGGTAGGAGGCGTTGAGATTGATGCGATAGTTGAAACTGTTGATCGCACTGCCACCGAGGGAACCGGTGGTGATATGGCGGTTGAAGACCGAAATATTGCTGCGGAGGTTGAGTTTTTTTCCGACGGGGACGGAGCCGTAGATATTGACACCGGTATTTGCTTCCGCGCCTACATTCATGGGCAGGCTGACGGAGACATCGCTGTATACGGAATCGCCGAGGGTGAAGTTGGGATAGTACTGGATGAAGGGTTGGATATCGTGTGATGACTTCCGGTAGAAGGCCTGTACATTGATGGCGCTTCCTTTCTCGAAGGATCTGCTATAGGTGAGGTCGAAGTTGTCGGCGACCTCGGGTTGCAGGAAAGGATTTCCCCCGCTGAGGTTCTTTGGGTCGCTGGCGTTGATATAGGGATTCAGCCAGCGATAGTTCGGACGGTGGATGCGATGAGCGTAGCCGATCTTCAGCGTCTGTTCGTCGCCGAAGCTGTGCGAGAAGATGATCGTGGGGGCAAAGGTATTATACCCGGGGATATTCGTGTTCGGAGCTTTTGAAAAGCCGGCATCCGTTTCCGTGCGCTCGTAGCGCAAGCCGCCTTTTACGTCGAGAAAATTGAACAGCGGGAAGGTGAGCGAGGCATAGCCGGCGTAGACATGGCGGTTATAGGTGAGGGCATTGGATTGGCTGCTGTCGTACGGATAGTCTGCGATGCCGGGGTCAAAGGTATAGACCGGGGAGTTACTGGCGATCTGGCGCAACTGAACGCGGCCGCCGGTTTCGAGCCGGACCTTGTCGCCGAAGGGCTGGACATAATCGAGGCGGAAATTTACTTCGTGATCGTGGCCGGTGCTGCTCCCCTGGGAGCCGCCGAAGGTGGAATCGCCGTTGGGCATGCTTTGGGCCTGGGTATAGGCGCTGCTGTTGTGTCCCTGGCTGCCGTCAATGGAAAGGTCGAGTTCCCGATCTTCCTGTTCAAACGTTCTTTTATAATGAAGTTCCCAGTCGAGGGAGGTGGCCCGGAACTGGCTTGTCGACCGGATCAGGCTGGCCAGATCGAAATTGGGTGTCGTTGTTGCGGGATCGAACTTTTGTTCGTGTTGTTCGGTGGTACCCTGGTTGTGGTTGCCAAAGTTATCGTAGCCGGCGTTTGCGGAGATGGTGTTGTGTTTGTCGGGGGCCCATTCGAAGCCGATGCCGGATTCGAAGCCGTTGCGCAGAAAGCGGCTGCTGCCGTTTTGCATCAGATTGTCTACAAGATTGCCGGCCGAATCGTAGGAGCGGCGAATCGAGGAGTTGCGGGTGGTGGAAGGAAGTTGGGCATTGCCGCTGAAAAAGGCGTTGATCCCAAAGTTACCATGCCGGGCGTTGAGGTTGAGTGAACCGTTTTGCAGGCGGGATCCGCCGGTAAGGCTGAGATTGCCGTTAATGCCGTTAAGCTTGTTATCTTTAAGGATGATGTTGATGATTCCGCCGGTGCCTTCGGCGTCGTATTTGGCGCCGGGGCTGGTAATGACCTCGATGCTTTTTATCTGGCTGGCGGGGATGGCCTGCAGTGCGTCGGCAAGGCTATTGCCGAAGATGCTGGAGGGCCGGCCATTGATGAGAAAGAGGATGTTGGTGTTCCCCATGATATCGACGTTGCCGTCGACGTCGACCGAGACCATGGGTACTTTTTTCAGGACGTCGGTCGCGACGCCGCCGAGGGAGGTGACGTCCTTTTCGACGTTGTACACCAGTTTGTCGATCTTGTTCTCGACGAGGCCGCGGGGTGCGGTGACGGTGACGGCCTGGAGATCGGTGGCTTTCTTGCCGACCATGATATCGCCAAGTATTACCGCTTTTTTCCCATCCAGGGTGACGGCGCGGAGCGTATGGGGAGCATAGCCGATGAGTCCGATGGTAAGCGTATAGCTGCCGGGGGTCAGATCGTCGACGGCGAACGTGCCTTTGGGGCCGGTCATGCCCCCGCCGGCGGGTTTTGTTTCTTTTTGCTTATACACCGTGATCGTTGCATATTGCAAGGGTTGATGGGAAAGCGAGTCGACGATACGGCCGGTGATGCGGGCGACGGATTCGTTCGATGGGGTCTTGTCCTGGGCGTTGGCGAGGGAAGCGCAAAACAGGGTCAACAATAACGCGTACAGTTTGTTCATGTTCACAGTAAAGGGCAAATTTAAGGCTATTTTCTGGAGGGAAACTGTAGAAACCTATGTTGGATATTGATTGGGGCAGTATCGAAAAAAAGATCACCGGGCAGGTGACCAGGGCGTTTGATGCGGGGGATGCTCCGCATTATCCCTATCATAATCTTGAGCACACGCAGGGCGTTGTCCTGCATTGCCGGGAGATCGCCACGCATTATTCCCTTGCCGGGCGGGAACTGTTCATTCTGATCGCGGCGGCCTGGTTTCATGATATCGGGCATTTGTATGGGGCGATAGAAGGACATGAAGAACGGGGAGTGGTGCTGATGCGGCAATATCTTTGTCAGCTGCCGCGGGAGTTGACGACGGCGATTGCGACCTGTATCATGGCGACCCGGCTTCCCTCCCGCCCTCATTCCCTTTCCGAGCAGATCATTTGCGATGCCGACACGTACCATCTGGGTACGCCGTTGTTCCGGCAGACGGACCCGCTTGTGCGCCGGGAGATGGAGTTGCGGACGGGCATGGCGATGGCGGACTGGGGTTCGAAGACGCTGACGATGCTGCGGCGGCATGTGTTCTTTACGGATTATTGCCGAACGCTGCTGGCGAAGGGCAAGGAGGAAAATGTCAGGTGGGTGGCGGCGCAGCTGGAATTGCGATGAAACGATCGATCTGTATGATGCGATCGGGCGGTTGCCGTATTTTGATCCCGGATTGATCGATGAAGGAGTTCCACAGGAGGTGATCGCTTTTCGTGAGAAGCTTGCCGGTGCGGATGGGGTGCTGATCTGTACGCCGGAGTATGCGCATGGGGTTGTGGGGTCGTTGAAGAATGCGATCGACTGGACGGTGGCGACGGCTGACTTCTCGCATAAGCCGACCGTGCTGATCACGGCTTCGACGGATGGGCGGTTTGGGCATGCGGCGTTGCTGGAGACGTTGCGGGTGATCGAGGCGGAGAGTATCGACCGGCTGAATCTGCTGATCCCTTATGTGCGAACGAAGGTTGGTCCCGATGGGAAGATCACCGATGCGGGGACGCTGGAGGCGGTGAAGCAACTGATGGCGGTGTTTATGCAAACGATGAATGCGCCGGTTGCGAGGGATGCGCAATAAAAATGAGCGACGGCACCGAACAGGATGCTAAACAAAACCGATCGATGTTACAAAACAGAGTCAATCCATTTGGGAATATCATCCGTACGGCGGCGAGGGGTCACTGGCTGGGCAACCGGGGGGTGATCCATAACGAGCGGCAGGAGGTGACGCGGCCTTTCCGACTGAAGGCATGGATCGCGTGTTTGCTTTCCTTTAAGGGCCGGAAGCGGGTCGTGATGTCGCCGGGGCGGTGGACGGAGCTTTTCTTTTTTGATGAGGCGACGGCGTTCTCGGCGGGGCACCGGCCTTGTTTCGAGTGCCGGCGGGCGGATGCCGTCCGGTTCAAACGGGCATGGATAGCCGGGAATCCGGAATATGGGTTTCATGAAAAGACGCCGATCGGTGAGATAGATAAGATCCTGCACCGGGAGCGGGTTGCGGAGGATGGTTCGAAGGTTCGATTTGAAGCGGAGTTGGGGAGGCTGCCGGATGGAAGTTTTATTGAATGGCAGGGGGATGCGTGGTTGGTGTGGGAGGGGTTGGTTTATCGCTGGGCGCCGGAGGGGTATTCGGCCGGCGTTGCGGGGCCGGGAGGAAGGGTGCGGGTGCTTACGCCGGCGTCGGTGGTGAAGGCGTTTGGGGCGGGGTATATGCCGCAGGTAGGATTGGACACAGACGCGGATGACGGGCGTGAGGCACATGCTGAGCGGGAGACGGATGACGGGCGTGAGACACATGCTGAGCGAGAGACGGATGATGGGGGTGAGACACATGCCGGGTGAGACGCGTCATGACGTTGTTTTTAACAGATGGAGGGCGCTTTCGGCGAGAAAGCCGGCGCCG
>NZ_DASYCH010000034.1:0-21163 GCF_036500295.1 Puia sp.
ACTGCTTTATACGTATATACATAATATCCGCTCTGAGGATACTGATGCTGCTCAACAAGTGTAACATCAACAAGCGTCGCATTCGTACTCAAACTGGCGCCGACGGTCGTGCCCCTGGAAGTCACAGTATCCAGTAATACCTTCCCCCCGGTCTCACTAATAATCAACTCACAATTCTTCACCGCCGTATCCGCCGGCATCGCCAGGGATATCTTCATCGTCCCCGTCGTATTAGTGGGCGGCGGCGTATTGCCGCTGGAAGAATTGGAACTATCCTTATGACAGGAATAAAACACAATCGAAGCTGTCAGGGTAAAGACTAAAGCAAACGGTTTCATCGGTGATGTTTAGAGGTTCGACAGGCAAGATAAGCTAAACTCCAGAAAATGTATAGCCAAAACAAATTTGGCGCCAAGGGGACGTTTGCGTTAACTTGTCACTAGTAAAAAACACATATCAACACTACTGCATATGACGAAAAACCTCCTACTGCTGACGGCCATCGCAGCCGTCTCAACCCTCCCAACTCTGGCCCAACGCCCCACCACCACCACCACCACGGCCACCACCATCTCGGCCGCCACCCAGAACATGAAAAAGTACGAAGGCTTCTATAACTTCTACTACGACGAAAAAACCGGCAAACTCCTCATCGAGATCGATCGCTTCGACCAGGAGTTCCTGTACTTCTGTTCCCTGCCCGAAGGCATCGGCAACGGCGGCGCCGAACGCGGCCAGGCATCCGCGGTAATCGCCAAATTCATCAAGGTAGGCCCCAAGGTCTTCCTCCTCCAACCCAACTATGCACAGCGCGCAGTCAACGGCAACACCGACATGCAAAAGGACGTGGCCGACGGGTTCTCTCAGTCCATCCTCTTCGGGTTTTCCCCCGTCGCGGTCGAAGGCGACAAGGTGCTCATCGACGGAACCCCGCTGATCGTCCGCGATGCCTTGCACATCGGCGAGAACATCGGGTCGGGTCGCGGCAACCCCGGGAGCGCTTTCTCGGCGGCCGCCAACGGACCCGGCAGAGCAGGAGCCGCAGCAGGCGGCGGCTACCGCCTCGACGAGACCCGCAGCGCGGTATATATGAACAACACAAAAAACTTCCCAAAGAATACCGAGTTCGAAGCGCTCATCACCTTCGCGGGCGGCAGCGGCGGCGGTGGCGGATTCCGCCGGGGTGGGGGCGTAGCGCCTGACCCGACTTCAGTGACCGTGAGAGTTCATCAGGCCTTTGTTCAACTGCCCGACAGCAACTATAAACCCCGGATATTCGATCCGCGCAGCGGCTTCTTCGAATTTACCTATGCCGATTTCTCCGCACCCATGAGCCAACCGCTGGTCAAACGGTTCATCAGCCGCCACCGGCTTGTCAAGAAAGATCCCAGCGCAGCCGTAAGCGAACCCGTAGAGCCGATCGTCTACTATATCGACCGCGGCGCCCCACCCATCATCCTCAAAGCGCTGATCGAAGGCGCCTCCTGGTGGAACCAGGCCTTCGAAGCCGCCGGATTTAAGAATGCTTTCCAGGTGAAACAACTGCCGGAAGGTGCCGATCCCATGGACATCCGCTATAACATGGTCAACTGGCTCACCCGCACCGGCAGCCCGCAACGGGCCTTTTCCTATGGCTCTTCCTATGTCGATCCACGCACCGGCGAGATCATCAAAGGCGTCGTGACCCTGGGTTCCGATCGTCACCGCCAGGACTATCTCATCGCCGAGGGATTGCTGCAACCTTATGAAGATGGAAAGCCGGTAAGCAACAAAATGGAGGAACTCGCGCTGGCCCGCATCCGTCAACTGTCCGCTCACGAGATCGGCCACACCCTTGGCCTGTCCCATAATTTCATCGCCAGCATAAAAGACCGGGCTTCCGTGATGGACTATCCCTTCCCCCGCTTTACCCTGAAACCGGACGGTACCCTCGATCTCTCCGACGCCTACGCCAAAGGCATCGGCGGCTGGGACAAACGCGCGATCATGTATGGCTACTCCGACTTCACAAAAGGCACGGATGAAGATGCCGCCCTCAACAAGATCATTACCGAGACCATAAAGGAAGGATATAAATACATCCCCGATATCGGCGGCATGACACATCCCCAGTCCAACCAATGGGATGACGGGGTGAACGCCATCGACCAGCTCGACAAGCTGATGGCCGTCCGGCGACATCTGCTGGATCGGTTCAGTGAGAAAGCGATCCCCCAGGGTGCTCCCATGGCAACCCTGGAGGAAGTGCTGGTCCCCATCTATCTGCTGCATCGCTACCAGGTGGAAGCCGCGGCAAAATCCCTTGGCGGACTCTATTTCACCCATGCCGTAAAAAACGACGGCCAGGAACCCACAAAGATGGTGGACCCCGCCGAACAATGGCGGGCCTTCGACGCATTGATGAATACGATCACGCCCGATGCGCTGGCATTGCCCGATGCGCTGATCCAAAAGATCCCGCCGCGCCCCTCGGGCTATCCTTCGACGGTAGAGAATTTCGGGGGCCATACCGGCCCCACCTTCGACCCGATCGCCGCCGCGGAAGCAGCCGCCAATACCACCCTCTCCTACCTGTTGGATAACGAGCGGGCAGCACGGCTCATCGAATACCAGGCCCGCGACGAACGCCAGCCCGGCCTGATCCCCGTACTGAACAAACTCCTCGACAAGACCTGGAAGACCCCGCTGAAACCGGGTTATAAGGGCGAGCTCCAGGTGCTGGTGGACAACCTGACCCTCAAACATCTGCTTGCCCTGGCCGCCGATCCGAAGAATGCAGAGAACGTTCGCGGCGAGGCCCTGCTGGCGATCACCGATCTCGCGACCTGGATGGGTCTCCAGGTAGTCAGCGGCGAACCCCGCTGGAAGGCGGCCCTGTATTTTGGCCTGTCACAGATCAATGAGTTCACAAAGAATCCCGACAAGTTCATCCCGCAGCCGGCCATGGAGATGCCACCCGGCGCACCCATCGGGATGCCGGACGACGAATTTGAATTTTAATGGAAAAATGACCGGGCCGGTGAGAGACTGGCCCGGTTTTTTCAGTAAATACCCGATCTATGCGTTTGCTGATCCTGATCCCATCTTTATTCTTCTTCTCATTTATCAACGCCCAGTCGTACGTCCTCTTCGTGGGGACTTACACCAATAGCGGAAATCTCTCGGGCAATCCGAAGCTGGATAGCACCGGTAGCAAGGGTATCTATATGTTCCGGTTTGACGCTGCTACCGGTAAAGCCACCGCGCTAAGCCATACGGAGGGGGTGTGTAACCCTTCCTTCCTGACGATCGCGCCCGGCGGCCGGCGGCTGTATGCCTGTACGGAATCCCGAATGAAAGAGAAGGGCAGTCTCAGCGTCTTTGACATCGATGCAAAAAAAGGCAGGCTGCACTTTATCGGCAAGGTGTCGAGTTTGGGGGATAACCCCGCCTATGTAGCCGTGAACGCCGCCGGCGATCAGGTGGCCGTGGCCAACTATAGCGGCGGATCCTACACCTTGTACCCGGTCGGTGCGGATGGCCTCCCCGGAAAGGCACAGTTTCATATCCAGCATCTTGGCAAAGGCGCCAATCCCGCCCGGCAGGAAGCGCCCCACGTACATTCCGCCGTGTATAGCCCGGACGGCCACCATCTGTACATACAGGATCTGGGACTTGACCGGATTGCGGTAGTATCGCCGGCGACCGGTGACGAACAGTTGTGGGTCTATACGCCACCAGGCAGCGGCCCCCGGCATCTCACCTTCCATCCCAACGGCAGATATGCCTATCTGATTGAAGAAATGGGCGGATACGTGGATGCTTACCGGTACACGGCGGCAACCGGCAGGCTCGACTCCCTGCAGCGCATTGCGGCGCATCCCGATACGGCAACGGGCCCCTTTCGGAGCAGCGATATTCACGTTTCCCCGGATGGCCGGTTTCTTTACGCAAGCAACCGGGCCGAGACCACGATTGCCATCTTTTCCATCGATGAGTCGACAGGCCGGCTCCGACCCATGGGCTATGTTCCTACGATGGGCATAGAACCCCGCAATTTCACGCTCGATCCCAGCGGCAAATGGTTGCTGGTGGCGAATCAGGAAACTGACTCGATCGTGATTTTCCAGGTCGATACCGCCACCGGGATGATCCGGGACACCGGCAGGAGAATAAAAGTTCCCAAACCCAGCTGCCTGAAAATGGAATAAGGCGAAAGATATAAGGGTTTATCGTTATTTTTGGTTGAACGATATTATGGCTCTATCCAGACTGATCGTGAATGCCGATGATTTTGGCATCAGCAATACGGTTAACCGGGCCATCCTTGAGAGTATCGAGAGCGGTCTGGTAACAAGTACCTCGATGATGGCAAATATGCCCGGATTCGAGGACGCGGTTATGCTTGTCGGTGAACATCCGCTTTTAAACGGAAGAATCGGCGTACATCTCAACCTGACGGAAGGCCATCCTCTATCCCGCCCCATCCTGGACTGCCCGTTTTTTTGCAACGACAACGGACACTTTATATATGACCGCAAACGATCCCTGTTCAGCCTGAACCGCCACGAAAAGCACGCAATCTATATTGAAATGAAGATGCAGCTCGAAAAAGTACTGGCCGCGGGAATAAAACCCACCCACCTGGATTCGCATCATCACCTGCATACCGAATGGGCGATTGCCCCACTCGTTTGCCGGCTGGGCCGCGAATATCGGATCACCCGGATCAGGCTGACCCGGAACATGGGAGAGCCCCCCGGCCTTGCCAGACGGATCTATAAAGCGGTATTCAACAGGTGGCGGCTGGGTCGCGGGCCCGATTTTCGCAATATGGATTACTTTGGCGATATCGAGGATATGAAGATATTCTCCCGTCGCGGCAGCCTGGATGGAAAGAAAGTGGAGATCATGGTTCATCCCCTGTTTAATGAAGAGGGCGAACTGGTCGACCTCGATCGCCAAAACCTCTATCGACGGCTGTGGAGTATCCTGGAAAAACAACCGGCCCTGTGTATTTCACCCACTGATCCTCTGTAATGAAAAAACTGGCAATAGTCACCACCCACCCGATTCAATACCATGTTCCCTGGCTGGTTCGCCTGGCAGAGAAGAAGATTGCCATAAAGGTCTTTTACACCTACGAACAATCGCGCAACGGCACGATATTCGATCCGGGCTTCGGCAGAAATATCCAATGGGATATTCCCCTGCTCGACGGCTATGAATACGAATTTGTACACAATACGGCCCGCCACCCCGGCCTGGAGAATTTCCGGGGCATCGTTAACCCTACACTTATTGACAAGATCGAGGCTTGGCAGCCTGACGGTTTGCTGGTCATCGGCTGGAACTACGACAGCCACCTGAAATGCCTGCGGCATTTCCACGGGCGCCTTCCCGTGTATTTCCGCGGGGACTCCGTCCTGCTGCACGAAAGAAAAGGGCTATACAAACTGGCCCGGCGGATATTCCTGACCTGGGTCTATCATCATGTAGACTATGCCCTATACGTAGGCACCAATAATAAATCCTATTTTCTTCGCCATGGATTGAAAGGCTCCCAGCTGATCTTTTCCCCGCAGGCGATCGATATCGGCCGTTTTGCCCAGGCCGGCAACGGTAATGTCCAATTGGCTCAGCGCTGGAAGAAAGAGCTGGGTATCCCCGCGGGACATCTGACCGTCCTCTTCGCCGGGAAGCTGACCAGGGTGAAAAACCCCGGTTTTGTACTGGACCTGGCGAATGTTTGCAAAGACCTGCCGGTGAGCTTTGTACTGGTTGGCGACGGCTATCTGAAACCCGAACTGCAGCAACGCGCTCAGGGCAAAACCAACGTTTTTTTCATGGGTTTCCAGAACCAGAGTGTCATGCCCGCGGTATACCGGACGGGGGATATCTATCTCATGCCCTCACTGAGCGAAACCTGGGGAATGGGCATCAACGAAGCCATGGCCTGCGGCGTCCCCGTCATGGCATCCGGCCAGGTGGGCTGCGCCACCGACCTGGTGCTCGAAAATAAGACCGGGATGACCTTCCGGCTTGGCGACGTGGAGAAATGCCGGAAATTCCTTGAAACGATTTGCCAGGACCGGACCCGGCTCACGGAGATGGGCGCCTGCGCTTCCACCCTCATTCAATTCTTCTCTTTTTCGCATATTGTCGACAGTGTGGTCCGGGCCATGACCGAAACGTTATGGGAACCCGCCCGCAGGAAATGGATGAATGCGGCTTTATGAGCACCCCCGCGGAGTGCTGAATTTTTTGTAAATTACGTAGGATCATTTCGTGATCCGCAAGCCACCGCTTACCAAACATGAAGACATTCTTTGGCAACAGACTGCTCAATGCCATTACCATTGCGGTGGTGACAGTGTTGATCATCGTAGTTCTATCCATCTGGCAATACCAGCGGATACGGGATACGGGGGTTGTCATCCGTCACACCAGCAACGTCCTCGCCCAATCCCAGGAAGTACAACGGATGACGTCCCAGTTCGAGGTGAATGTGAAGAATTTCCTGTTGACCGGCGACAGTAGCTTCCTGGATACCGCTGGCCGCATCGCGGCACCCCTGCCGGCGGCGATCGACAGCCTCCGGCTCCTGGTCACCGACGACCCCGGTCAGCGGGGCCGGATCGACTCCCTCCAATTCTATGTCAGCAGCAACCGGGACGTGCTTGAAAGGGCCATGCGGCTCAGCAAGGGCGGCGAGTTCGGTGGCGCCGCGGCGCTGATCAATGCCGAAGCACGGACAGGCTACTCCCATCATATCCAGTCGACGATCGAGCAACTGGAGACCGGACAGCGCCGGATTCTCGACATCCGCCGCGGCGCCAACCAGCAAAAAGCAACCCAGCTGCAGTGGGCACTTTGGTGTCTCATCGGCGCCGTTGTCGTCCTTGCCCTCTTCATTTTTCGGAAGATCCGGATCGATCTGGCCCATGAGCGATCGGGCCGTCTATCCTCCGAGGATAAATATAAAATGCTTTTTGACAAGAGCCCCCTGCCCAAATGGATCTATGACGAGGCCACGATGCGGTTCCTGGAAGTGAATGGGACGGCCATGCGGGAATATGGGTATACCCGGGAAGAGTTTCTGGGGATGACCATCGCGGATATCCGCCCGCGGGAAGACATCGACCGGCTGGTGAAGGACGTGGAAAGCATTCGCGACAATCCCCTGGCCTACCGGAACAGCCAATGGCGGCATATAAAAAAGAATGGCGAAGTGATCGATGTGGATGTCACGGCTCACGCCATCGACTTCGACGGCCGCCAGGCGAGGATGGTGGTCGTAAACGATATCACCGACCGCCGGCGGTATGAAGAACAGCTGAGAAGGCTGAATACCGACCTGGCCAAACGGGCCGCCGAACTCTCCTCCTCCAACTCCGAGCTCGAACGCTTCGCCTATATCGCCTCCCATGACCTGCAGGAACCGCTTCGCATGGTGAGCAGCTTTCTGCAACTCCTGCAAAGGAAATACAACGGACAGCTCGACGCAAAAGCCGACCAGTATATCCACTATGCGGTCGACGGCGCGGAAAGAATGAAGGCCCTGATCATGGATCTGCTGGAGTACTCCCGCGTGGGCACAGGCAAGGAGAATTTTGTGCCGGTCGATACCTCCGTCGTGATGCAGGAGGTGGGCGACATCTTCCGGGAGAAGATCATCTCCGCAAGGGCAAAGGTGGAAATAGGTGATCTGCCCGTCGTGGTCGGCGACAAGGTGCAACTGACCCAGCTGTTTCAGAACCTGCTGAGCAATGCCTTGAAATACCACTCGGAAACACCCCCCGTGATCCGCATCGGGTCGAAGGACGAGGGGGCCTGCTGGCGGTTTTCAGTCGAAGACAACGGCATCGGGATCGACCCGCAGTTCTTCGACAAGATCTTTATCATTTTCCAACGGCTGCATAACAAAACGGATTACTCGGGAACAGGCATCGGCCTCGCCATCTGCAAGAAGATCGTGGAGCGGCACGGCGGACGCATCTGGGTCGAATCGTCACCGCAGCACGGAAGCGCATTTCATTTTACTATTCATAAAAAAGGGTAACCTTATCACAAACTTATGCAACAGATTCATATTTTACTGGTGGATGACAACGAAGGCGATATCCTGCTGACAAGAGAGGCCCTTGATGATGCACGGATCATCAATAAGATATCCATCGCCTATGACGGAGTGGAGGCCCTCCGCTTTCTCCGCAAGCAGATCCTGGATGCGAACATGCCCGACCTTATCCTGCTGGACATCAATTTGCCGAAGATGGACGGCACGGAGCTGCTGGGCATCATCAAGACCGATCCCGATCTCAAACGGATCCCCGTGATCATGCTGACCACCTCTTCGGCCGAAAAAGATATCCTTGCATCTTATAACAACTATGCCAATTGTTATATTACAAAGCCGGTCGATCTCGATCGGTTCATGGACGTCGTCCGGACAATAGAGGATTTCTGGATCAGCATTGTAAAGCTTCCAAAAACCGTACAATAAATGGACGGCGACAAACAACCGATACATATCCTCGTGGTCGAGGACAACCCGGGCGATCTGTTCCTCTTCAGGGAATTCCTGCACGGCACCGATCTGTCTGTCGCGGAGATCCGGCATGCCGCCAACCTCACCGAGGCAAAGCAGTTGCTCGCCATCCATCATATCGACCTCCTGTTCCTCGACCTTTCCCTGCCGGATAGTTTCGGGCTTGAATCCTACACCCAACTGCAACCCTTTACCCAGCGCGTGGCAGTGATCCTGCTCACGGGGCTCAACGACACGAAGATCGCCATGCAGGCCCTGGTCATGGGAGCCCAGGACTACCTGGTAAAAGGCGACTTCGATGAAAAGCTCCTGGCCCGCGCCATCCGGTACAGCCTCGAACGCCTTCGCAACCTGCAATATCTCCGCGAAAGCGAAGAACGGTATCGCGAACTGTTTAACAACAACCCCATGCCGATGTGGGTCTTTGACGCAAAGACCTTCCGCTTTCTGGAAGCAAACGCCGCCGCCGTCCAGCACTATGGATATACTCAGGACGAGTTCCTGAACAAGACCCTCGCCGATATCCGGCTCGACGGCAACCGCGAAGAATTGCTCGCCGAAGTGGAAACCATCCGCTTTAGCCGGGACGGCATCAAAAAAGGGATCCTGCAGCATGTCAAAAAAAGCGGCGAGCTCATCTTTGTCGATATCGCCTGGCATAGCATCAGCTATAAGAACCAGCCGGCCGTACTCGTGCTTGCAAACGATGTGACGGAACGGATCAAACTGGAAAATGAATTGAACGAACAACGCGTAACCCGTCAGCGGCAGATCACGGAGGCGGTGATCGTCGCCCAGGAGAAAGAACGGACGGAAATAGGTAAAGAACTGCACGATAATGTCAACCAGATCCTAGGTGCGAGCAACCTGTACATCAATACCGCGATGACCGATGAAGAGTTGCGGCAGGAACTGCTCGAAAGGAGTACCGAACTGGTGAGCAAAGCGATCAACGAGATCCGCAAGATCTCCAAATCCCTGATCACCCCGGGCCTCCGGGAGATCGGGCTGATCGAATCGATAGAAGACGTCATCGACGACATGAAACTGGCCAGGGCCGATCTGGCCATCGAACTCGATCTGCAGAATATCTCCGAAGAACAGATCGAAGACAGACGGAAGCTTACCGTCTTCCGCATCGTCCAGGAACAGTTGAACAACATCGTAAAGCATTCCCGCGCCACCCGCGTACTCATCCGGCTTTCCATGGAAGGCCTAAACATCGTGGTGACCGTAGCGGATAACGGCGTCGGGTTTGATGTCAGCCGTCACCGCAAGGGGGTGGGGATCACTAATATCATCAGCCGGACCGAACTGTTCAACGGCAAGGTCGATATCCAGTCCCAGCCCGGGGAAGGATGTACCTTATCCGTCAGCCTGCCTACCTGACCTTCTTCAGCGCCTTTATCAGCTTCTCCGCAATTACCTCGCAACCCGCATTCGACGGATGTAAGCCATCAAAGGTCATATCGATCGCCTCCGCCGGATAAGGATATTCATCGGCAGCCGGGTTAAAGGGAACGCCGATATAGCTCGGGTAGGAAAAATTCCGGTAAGCACCGGCCGCCGCGGCATCCTTCAGCCGTTTGAAATGCACCAGGTGCGGAACCGCCAGCTTTCTCACATGGTAAAGGTCGACGGTCACGAAACCCTCATGCCGCCCGATGTCGCCGATAGCCTCCGCCACCTGCTCCAACGTCTGCCCATCCTTCTCCTTATAAGAGCCATAAGCATTGTTGGTGGGATTGTTGATATAGACAAAATCGGCGCGTGGCATCGGCGTCATAAGAATGACGGGTGCGGTCTTGCTGCGGCTGCGGATCTTATCGATCAGGACACGCATGCATCCATAGACAGTGCTGTCACCCGTAGCGTTTTGATAATCGGCCCAGGTGCCGATGCGATGGCCATGCCACCAGTCATTGGTCCCCAGAAATATCGTATACACATCACCGGCAGGAATTTCGATCTTGTCGATCGACCGCGCAAAATTCTGCGTCGTCCAGCCGTTACGCCCGATGTTGAGATAATGGACATAGTCCAGTTTTTCGACGACATCCGTCAGATAGCCCTTTGTGAGCCGGTTTCCCGTCTCGTTGGGGTGGTCGTTCAGATAAGTGATGCTGTCGCCGATGGCGACCCAGGTGATGGGACGATGAGTAAACGAAGCGCAAAAACTAAGGCCGGCCAGGATGACCAGGATGCAAAAACGATTTTTCATACCTGAAGATAGGAAAATTGTACAAGATCATGTTCGATGGACACAGTGATCATGTCCATAAGACACAGTACTGTAATGGGTTGCATAAAATTTTATCGCCGCGGGGATTTTGATTGGCAGATTATTTGTCTAGTTTTATTCCTCCATTCTTCGTCATCAATCAAATTGCGATATGCCAGTTACAGATTATGTTGTGCCTTTGCGCAGTGTCGGCCTTGCCGATATCGCCATCGCCGGTGGGAAAAATGCTTCACTCGGCGAGATGATCACTCACCTGCATGAGATGGGGATTCGCATCCCCGACGGTTTTGTCATCACCGTGAATGCTTACCGGGAATTTATTGAGGCAGGAAAATTGGAAGCGGGCATCAGATCTCTGCTCGGGGAGATCGATTTTGACAACATCGAGTCTTTGCGGCGCGCCGGCCTGCGCATCCGGCAGCTGATCCGTAACAGCAAATTCCCACCCGCACTCAGCGCCTCGATCATCGAAGCCTATTATACGTTGTCAGGCCAGTACGACCAGTCGGAGACCGATGTCGCCGTTCGATCTTCCGCAACGGCGGAAGACCTGCCCGATGCGTCTTTCGCCGGTCAGCAGGAAACCTATCTCAACGTTCGTGGTCCTGCCGCCCTGATGGATTCTGTCCGCAACTGCTTCGCCTCCCTGTTCACGGACCGGGCGATCAGCTACCGCGAAAATTTCCGCTTCGATCACTTCGATATCGGTCTCTCGGTCTGTATCCAGAAAATGGTGCGCAGCGATCTGGGTACCTCGGGTGTGGCTTTCTCCCTCGACACCGAAACGGGCTTTAAAGATGTGGTCGTCATAAACGGCTCCTATGGATTGGGGGAGATGGTGGTACAGGGCGCCGTTTCACCGGACGAATTTATCGTGTTCAAACCGACGCTAAAGACCGGATTCGCATCGATCATCGAAAAGCGGCTGGGCATCAAGGATAAACTGATGGTCTACGGCGATGACCCTGACGAACGCGTAAAGATCATCCCCGCCGACCGGCTGCAACAACAGCGGTTCTGCCTCGAAGAACCCCAGATCCTCCGCCTCGCAACCTGGGTCTGTCAAATCGAAGATTATTATTCGACCCTGAAAGGCCATTGGTGCCCCATGGACGTGGAATGGGCGGTGGATGGACTCACCGGCGAACTGTTCATCGTTCAGGCCAGACCGGAGACGATCCATTCCCGCAAACAGCCGGGGAAGATGACGGACTATATACTCAGCGATAAACTCCGGCCGGCCGAACCCCTGCTGAAGGGGATCGCCGTAGGCAGCAAGATCGGCGCCGGAAAAGTAAAGATCATGCATTCGCTGGACCGGCGGCTGGAAGCCGGCATGGAATTCCAGACCGGTGATGTGCTCGTCACGGATATGACGGACCCCGACTGGGAACCGATCATGAAAAAGGCAGCGGCCATTATAACCAACAAAGGCGGCCGGACCTGCCACGCGGCGATCGTCGCCCGCGAGCTGGGTGTACCCGCCATCGTCGGCTGTGGCAATGCGACCCAACTGCTGGCCGACGGCCAGCTGATCACCGCCTCCTGCGCGGAAGGGGACGAAGGCTTCGTCTATGAAGGGGAGCTGGAATATACCGTGGTGGAAACCGATTTGACCAGCCTGCCTCACATCGACACCCCGCTGATGCTCAACGTCGGGACGCCGGCAACGGCTTTCAACTACGCACACCTGCCGCATTCAGGAGTAGGCCTGGCCCGCGAAGAGTTTATCATCAATAACTATATCGGCGTACACCCACTCGCCTTGCTGAAACACCGGGAGTTGAAGGATAAAGAGCTGACCGAGGCGATCCGCCGGAAAATGACGGGTTTCGAAAAGGAAGAAGAATACTTTATCAGTAAGCTATCCTATGGCATCGGCCGGATCGCCGCAGCCTTCTATCCGCAAAAAGTGATCGTCCGCTTCTCGGATTTCAAAAGCAACGAATATTTTCATTTACTCGGCGGCAAATATTTCGAACCGCAGGAAGAAAACCCGATGATCGGCTGGCGGGGTGCCGCCCGGTATTACTCACCGGAATATAAAGAAGCCTTCGGCCTCGAATGCCGGGCCATCCGCAAAGTTCGGGAAGAGATGGGTCTGGACAACGTCGTGGTGATGATCCCCTTCTGCCGTACCGTGGGCGAACTCCAAAAGGTCCAGGCGGTGATGGCCGAATTCGGCCTTGCACGGGGGACAGCCGGCCTGGAACTATTCCTGATGGCCGAGATCCCCTCCAATGTCCTGCTCGCAAAGGAATTTGCAAAACATATCGACGGCTTCTCCATTGGTTCCAACGATCTTACCCAGCTGACCCTGGGACTCGACCGGGATTCAGCGCTCGTGGCGCATATCTATGACGAACGGAATGAGGCCGTCCGGGCCCTCCTGCGAATGCTCATCCGCACCGCAAAGGAATGCGGGGTAAAAGTCGGCATCTGCGGTCAGGGCCCCTCCGACTTCCCGGATTTTGCACAATTTCTGGTGGAGGAAGGGATCGACAGCATCTCGGTGACCCCGGACTCGATGATCCGGACCATCCGGGCAATTGCCGAAGTAGAAGGTATGGAATTTAGCCGAAAATGAATCATCGGTTAAATTCCTAAAATGTTAAAACACCTCCTTCAGACGGCCTGGCGGAATGTCCGCCATCACAAAGGGTACGCGGCCATCAACATCCTGGGCCTGTCTATCGGGCTTTGCGCCTGCATCGTCATCTACCTGATCGCGCGCTACGATCTCGGCTTCGACCGGTTTCATCCCGGTGCAGACCGGATCTACCGCATCGTCGGGGACTTCAAGGGAATGCGCGGCGGGACGATGTTTCTCAACTGCCCGATCCCCGAAGTGGCCGGCGTCGAACACGATATCCCGGGATTCGAGGCACAGGTGGGGTTTCATACGTTTGCATTTTCCATCACGGTGCCTGCACAGGGCGGCAGGGCGGCTGAACAGTTCAGCGGCCGGCAGGACGGCAGTTTCGCCCTGTCGACGATATTGACCGGCCCCGCCTTCTTCGATCTGTTTCCGCACCAATGGCTGGTGGGCCGCCCCGCCGTGCTGAACGATGCCGATAAAGTGGTACTGGCGGAGAGCGCAGCGCGCAAGTTCTTCGGCTCCGTCCCCCTGGAGAAAATGCTCGGCAGGATGCTGATCTATGAGGACAGCCTCCCGGTAACCGTGGCGGGAATCGTCAAAGACTGGGATAACCAATCCGACCTCAACTATACCTCATTCATCTCCATCCGGACAGCTCCGACCACCTGGGTCCGGGCCCAATTCCCCACCGAAGACTGGAAAAGCCTGCAGCCGCACCAGTCACAGGCCTTTGTCCGGCTCGCAAAAGGCGTGGATCCCGCCACGGTGAATGCCCGGCTGGCCGATTACGCCCGGAAGACAAAGATCATATCCTTCCCCGGCGCAACTCACTTAAGACTCTATCTCCAACCATTGCTAAGCATGCATTACACCAGCGATTTCCACCCCGGGGACACGGGCGATGATTTTCGCCGGGCCTACCTCCCCCTGTTATACGCGCTGATGGGCATCGCTGCTTTTATCCTGTTGTTGGCCGTCATCAATTTTATCAATCTCTCCACGGCCCAATCACTCCGGCGGATGAAAGAAGTGGGGGTCCGCAAGGTAATGGGCAGCAGCCGAAAGGGATTGGTGGCTCAGTTCCTTACCGAGACCCTGCTGGTGACTTCTTTTGCCGTGCTTCTTTCGGCGCTCCTGGTGCGGCCGGCCCTGTGGTTATTCAGCGCATATATTCCCGCGGGCGTGCGGT
The DNA here is from genome assembly GCF_036500295.1 of Puia sp. NCBI lineage: Bacteria > Pseudomonadati > Bacteroidota > Chitinophagia > Chitinophagales > Chitinophagaceae > Puia > Puia sp. Next base: position 14,561 of record NZ_DASYCH010000034.1, read on the forward strand.
TCCCCTTCGATTGGGGCACGCTGCTTTTCTTCCTGGCGATGATCCTCATCACCACCCTGACCGCCGGTCTGTATCCTGCCCGGTTGCTTTCCTCCTATCTCCCCGCGCTAAGCCTCAAAGGTTCGCTGGACAAGATCGGTGCAGGCGGCGCGGGGCTGCGGAAGGCCCTCATTGTTTTTCAGTTTACCATTTCCCTGCTGTTTATTATCGGTTCGCTCGTGATCGGGCGGCAGGTGCGTTTTATGCAAGCGGCGGATAAGGGCTTTAACAGCGATGCGATCCTTACGCTCAACTACTGGCGGCCGAAGCCCGGACAGATGCAACTGCTGGCTCAGGGAGTGAGCCGGATCGCCGGAGTAAAGGAGGTCGTCCTCCAGGGCAACCCGCCCATGGGTAGGGCGCATGCGGCGATCAACCTGTCATTCAAGGCGAAAGACCCGCAAGCCCAGGCAATCATGGTCCAGCATGCCGGTCCCGGTTTCATCTCCTTATATGGAATGAAGCTGTTGGCGGGCCGTAACATCTCCGGCAACGACAGCGCCCGCGAATTCGTGATCAATGAAACCTATGCAAAGACCCTCGGATTCGCCGAACCCTCGAAAGCGGTAGGGATATTGTTATACCGCGATTCGCTCGCCTATCCGGTCGTGGGAGTGATCGCCGACTTCCACCAGGAATCCTTCCACGAAACGATAAAGCCATTGGTCATCTGGAATTTCCCGCGCGCCGAACGCGGCCTCGGCGTGAAGCTGGCGACGGAAGGCAGAAGCGGCAAAGAGGCGAAGACGATCATCGCCGGCATCGAATCCGTCTGGAAGGGCATCTTTCCCAAAACGCCCTTCACCTATAGTTTCCTCAATGAGTCGATGACCCGGCTCTACGATCAGGAGACGAGTACAGCCTTCCTGATGGAGGCCGCGACAACGATCACGATCCTCATCTCCTGTCTGGGGCTTTTTGGACTGGCGTTGTTTACCGCCCGCCGCCGCCGGAAAGAGATCGGCATCCGCAAGGTGCTCGGCGCCACGGCGAGCCATATCGCGTTCCTGCTGAGCCGGGATTTTGTATTGCTGGTGGTGATGGCGCTGCTGATCGCTGCCCCCATCGCCTGGTATTTCGCGGATGCCTGGCTGCGCGACTTCGCCTATCGGACGTCGATGAATGGGTGGGTGCTGGTGGAAGCCGGCCTCGCCGCCGTCGGCCTCGCACTGCTGACGGTAGGATTCCAGGCGTTACGCGCGGCCCGGACAAATCCCGTAGAAACACTGCGCAGTGAATGATCGGTTATTCGGCCCGCAGGCTTTTTACCGGATCGGCAACCGCCGCCTTGACGGCATGGAACCCAACGGTGAGAAAAGTGATCAGTACGGCCGCGCCGGCAGACAGCGGGAAGACCCACCAGGCGATATCGGTGCGATACGCGAATCCCTGCAACCAGCTATGCATGGCGAACCAGGCAATGGGCGAGGCGATCAGCAATGCGATAAATACAAGCCGTAAAAATTCCATGGATAACAGCCCAACAATGGTGGCAACGGAGGCGCCCATCACTTTGCGGATGCCGATCTCCTTGGTGCGTTGGATCGTACTATAAGCGGCAAGACCCAATAAGCCGAGACTGGAGATGAAAATAGCCAGCAGCCCGAAATACATGAACACCCGCTGGAACCGGTCCTCCGAAGAATAAAGTTTCGCGAAGTCCCGGTCGACAAAGGAATAGTCAAAGGGACGGTTGGGAACCAGTTGTTGCCATTTCTTTTCCAACGCGGCGAGGGTGCCGGGGATATGGTTCCCGGCGATGCCTACCGAAATGATGCTGTAGAATCCCGGGTTCATAACGCGGAAGCCCAGGGGCTGGATCGTTTCCTGCAGCGATCGATAGTGGAAGTCTTTGGCGATGCCGACGATGGTGCCGTCGACACCCCATATATTGTATTTCTTTCCCAGGGCCGCTGTTGGATGGACATAACCCAGGCTCCGCGCCGCGGCCTCATTGATGATGATCGCCTTTGTGGAATCGGTGGGGTATGCACGGGAGAACGCCCGGCCGGCAGCGAGGTTGATCTTATACTTGGGAAAATAATCGAAGTCGACGACATAAAAATTGAGGTTGATACCCTGCAGCTTGCCGGCTGGGTTGGCGACCTGGAAGTACCAGTTATTCGGCGCCGTACCCGGCTCATTGCTCGAAAAGGTCACCCCATTGACATTGGGAATGGCGGCGAGCTCCTGCCGCAGCCGCTCCTGGTTGGCCTGTACCACACTATCGCCATAGAAATTAATGGCCACCGTCTGGTCTTTGTTGAATCCGAGGTCCTGGCTTTGCATGTACCGCAACTGGTTGTAGACGACAAGGGTGCCGATGATCAGCGCGGTAGATATCGTGAATTGGAAGACCACAAGCACCCTGCGCATCGCGAACCCGTTCTTTGTCGATACGAACCTGCCTTTCAGCACGGCGATGGGGTTAAAGCCCGACATGATCAGGGCCGGATAGGCGCCGGCAATGACGCCGATGCCGAGCGCGATGCCAAGCAGCTCCAGCAGGTAATCCCCATGACTGTTATTGAGGGGGATATTCTTGTCCAGCAATTGGGTAAACACCGGATGCAGGATATTGCAAAGTCCTACCGCCAGGCCAAAGGCGATCACGCAAAGCAGGATCGATTCGCCCAGAAACTGTATCGTGAGTTGGGCCCGCACGGCGCCGATGGCTTTCCGGATACCCACCTCCCGGGCGCGTTCGGCCGCGCGGGCCGTCGTCAGGTTGACAAAATTGATACAGGCGATCAGCAGAATAAACGCCGCGACGATGGAGAAGATATTGACGTTGGCCTTGCTCCCGGTAGGATCGCCAATGCCATAGTTGTTGAGTTGAGGGCCGAGGTGCACCGCGGTAAGCGGTTGAAGGAAGAGAGTGTAAGACATCCCGATGGATTTGGTAATGTCTTCCGCCTGCTTGTTGACAAAAGGCTTCAGTTCGGCTTGCAGCCTTGCCGCATTCGTACCCGGTTTGAGGAGCAAATAGGTAAACCAGTTGAAGTTGCCCCAACTCCTGCCGTAATTTTTATCGAGACTGGTAAAAGAGGAAAGCGCAAGGATGATATCCCCGCGGAATTGTGCGTTTTGCGGGATGTTGCGGATCACCCCGGTGATCCGGACCCGGTACTTTCCGTCGAATAGTAACGCCTGACCCACAGGGTCGGCCGACCCGAAATATTTCTTCGCGCCGTCCTCGCTGAGCACGGCATCGAAAGGATGTTGCAAAGCAGTAGCCGCGTTGCCATTGACAAAGGGGAGGCTGAAGACCTCGAAAAGCGTGGAATCGGCAGCGATGATATTGTTCTCCTGGAAACGCTTCTCCCCATTTTGAACCAGGAACCCCGCGAAGCAGACCCGCACCTGCTGCTCCACTTCGGGAAAATTGGCCTTAATGGACGGTCCATGCGCGCCCGCAGTCACCCCGGTGTGGATCACTTCCGTTTCGGTCTTCGTATCGCAGTTGATGCGATAGATGCGGTCTGCCTTGGTGTTGAAAGCATCATAACTGCTTTCAAAGCTGACATACCGGGATATCAGCAGGAAGGAGGCCATGCCGACGGCGAGGCCCAGGAGGTTGATCCCGGAAAAGACCCGATGACGCCAGAGATTGCGGAAGGCGACGCGGAGATAGTTGCGGAACATACTGCAGTAGTTTGGTGTTTTGCCACCAAGACAATGCCAGGATGGCTCTGCGCTGATAATTAAATAAATAGGGCCAAGAGAGACCTGCCGATCGTCCGATTTCGATGCAGCAGCTGTTCGGTTATTCCAGCACCGCTTCCATCTTGCTGCTTCTCGATCCCTTAATAAGCAACCAGGAGTTTTTGATCCCCGCCTGGCGATACCATTCCGCGGCCTCCGCGCTGTTGACAAAACTGCGATAGGGATGCTCCACTTTCAGGAAATCCCCGCCGACGAGGACCACCTGCGCCCATTGATATTGGGCGATCAGCTCCACGATACCCTTGTGCTCGTTCACACTTTCAGGACCCAGTTCCGCCATCGCGCCGAGGATGAGCATTTTGTCGCCCCCATTCGTCTGCAGCCGCGCAAAATTTTCGATCGCCGCCCGCATCGAAGAAGGATTCGCATTATAGGCATCGAGGATGATATGATTGCCGTCGCGTTCGATCAGCTGACTGCGGCTGTTTGAAGGCGTGTATTGCGTGATGGCCTTATGGATCCGCGCATCGGTGACGCCAAAATGTTTGCCGACCGTGACAGCGACGAGGACATTGGGCAGGTTATAGTCGCCGACCAGCTGCGTAGCGAGGGTGCCCGTATTCGCCCCGCGCGTGATCTCCACGTGCAGGAAACTGTCGTTGGCGGGCGCCACCTTCCCCACAACATCCGCCTCCACCGTCCCATAGGTGATGATATGCGGGATGCCCCGGCTCATCTGCCGGAGATCGTCACTGTCGCGGAAGACAAATGCCGAACCGCCCTCATCCCGCAGATAGTCATATAGTTCCCCCTTGCCTTTTCTTACCCCTTCGGGACCGCCAAAACCTTCCAGATGGGCACGGCCAATATTCGTGATAATGCCATGCGTCGGTAAGCTGTACAGGCAATAGCCTTCTATTTCCTTCTGGTGGTTGGCGCCCATCTCGATGACGGCGAACTCCGCATCGCGCTGTACCGAGAGGATCGTCAGCGGGATGCCGATATGATTGTTGAGGTTTCCTTTTGTCGTATAGGTTTGATAGGTCGAGGAGAGAACGGCATGTACAAGTTCCTTCGTGGTGGTTTTACCGTTGCTGCCCGTGATGGCGATAAAGGGGATATCAAACTGCCGCCGGTGATGAAGGGCAAGTTGCTGAAGGGTGGCAAGCACATCATCCACGAGGATGAGCCGGTCGCTGGGCGTTCCGGCAGGCGGGACCACAGGTTCATCGATGATCGCGTATGCCGCCCCAAGTTCCAGTGCACGCAGGGCAAAGTGATTGCCGTTGAAATTGCCGCCTTTCAAGGCAAAGAAAAGATCGCCTTGTTTCAATTGACGGGTGTCGGTTTGCACCGAGGGGTGGCGCTGGAACAGATCGTATAAAAATTCAATGGTCATTCGCAAACGTACCATAAAATTTGAATAAGAAAAGCCCCCTTTTTGATATGCCCCCAAAATGTTAGACACATTTTAGGGGCATTTTTATGGATAAAAGAGTCAAGTACAGTATTAAACAGAAGCGATGGGCCGTTCGATCTATCCTTTCGGGTCAGCTGTCGATAAAAGGAGCAGCGCGGGAGTTAGGCTGTCATAAAAGTGCTGTTCAACGCTGGTTAGTACAATATCAGCAAGGTGGAGTTAAGGGGTTCAAACTTCGGAATGGCAGTTATGATAGTCGGTTTAAACTTCACGTGGTCCGGTATCATATTAAAAAAGGGGTATCTTTAATGCAGACGGCTAGTCATTTTAAAGTTCCCAACGAAGGAGTGGTTAGCAGATGGGTAAAGGCTTATGAATGCTTGGGAGCCATAGGACTAGAGGATAAGCGTCGTGGCAGAAAAAAATCAATCATGGCTAAAAAGCCCAGAAAGAAAGTGGACACTCCGACCGATCCTGTAGCCCAAAAGCTGGCAGGGATGCAGCAGGAGTTAGACTATCTGCGAGCAGAGAATGCCTTTTTAAAAAAAATGGAAGTCTTAGTTCAGCAAGCAGCAGCAGCCAAAGCGCAAGCCAGGCGGCCAAAGTCATCCGGGAACTAAGACGCTATCACGCCCAGGATCTACTCCTAAAGGCGTCAGGAATGGCCAGAAGCACATTTTACTATTATCTTAAAAAGTTGGATCAACCAGCGAAAGACAGTACGGTCAAAGCTGAAATTGTGAGGATATACCACCAGCATAAAGGTCGGTACGGGTATCGTCGTATAACCGCCTCTTTAAAGAACAATGGAGTTAAGATCAATCATAAAAAAGTGGAAAGACTCATGAAGGAAGCAGGTATCAAGAGCCTGGTAAGAATAAAAAAATATCAATCCTATAAAGGACAGCAGGGAAAAATCGCCCGTAATTTGTTAAAGCGAGACTTTAAAGCCAGAAAACCTTACCAAAAATGGGTAACGGATGTAACGGAGTTTGCGATAGCAGGTAAAAAGCTCTATTTTTCACCTATTCTGGACTTGTATAATAGCGAAGTGGTGAGCTTTACTATCTCCGATCGTCCTACCTTAGACCCAGCCATGGACATGCTGAAAAAGGCATTGAAGAAGCTACCGGCAGGCGCCAGGCCGATATTACACTCTGATCAGGGTTGGCAATACCAGATGAAAGCCTATCAACAGCAGCTTCGTAAAAACAAGATCAGACAAAGTATGTCCAGAAAAGGTAACTGCCTGGACAATGCGGTAATAGAGAACTTTTTTGGCATCTTGAAATCAGAGCTGTTCTACATCCAGCAGTTCAGTTCCTATGAATCACTAAAGCAAGCGATTATTGACTATGTTCGCTATTACAATCATGACAGGATCAAACTAAAACTAAAAGGCTTGAGCCCGGTGCAATACCGAACCCAAGCCGCTTAACTTAATTTTTAAACCCGTCTAAACTTTGGGGGTCAGTTCA
>NZ_DASYCH010000035.1:0-71958 GCF_036500295.1 Puia sp.
ATCGGTTCCTGGACGTATTGGGAACATAAAGTGACGGGCGTATCATCGGTCGTGGTCTCCGGTGGGGGTAACATCGACGAGTTGCGACTATATCCGTCGACTGCCCAGATGACCACCTATACCTATCAGCCCCTGGTCGGAGTCACCAGCCAATGCGATGTGGCGAGCCGGCTATCGAACTACGGATATGATGGGTTTGGCAGGCTGTCCTATGTCAAGGACCAGGACGGCAATGTCGTGAAGCGGTATTGCTATAATGCCAACGGACAGACAACCAACTGCCAGTTACCGGTTACGCAGCCCGTGATCGCATCGAATAGCACCAGCAAGCCGATACAGATCACCTTTGCGACCCTGAACAATGGATTCACTGCCAATTTTACGGTTCAGCCGGGGGCGAGCAATAGTACCCTGGGAAATATTCCTGCCGGTACTTACAATGTATTGATGACCCCGGTGAATTCTAGTTCCTCGTATCCGGTGGTGTTTACCTACAATGGAAGCAGTCAGCAGTATTATGCCACCGTCGAGTTCGGCGCGCAGGCCGTGGCGGCGCCGGTGACTATCGGTCTAACACCCGCACCCTAAGAGGAACGCCCATTGAATAATGTCCATTTAATAACCTATTCTAACCTGGATCATATGAGCAGTCGGAATCCTTTTGCAACCTTCAAGGTCGTGTCGGTCACGGTGATGGCCATCCTTTTATCGGGCTATGCCAGGGCTCAATACAGCCCTCCATCCAACCTATATTCTGCGGTTCCCGTCAACTATGTAAGGATCTGGGAGGCTAGTTCCCCCGGACTGGATGCCAATTCGATCATGGCCCAGCCGGTGACGGCTGCGCGGCAGGTGACGCAATATTTCGATGGGTTGGGCCGGCCGGTCCAAACGGTGGCGAAGCAGGCCAGTCCGCTACAGAGCGATATGGTCACGCCCGTTTTGTATGATCCTTTCGGCAGGGAGCAATATCGATTTATGCCGTTTACCTCGGTGGTCGCTCAGTCCGGTGATGTAACAAACGATGGCAATTTCAAACCGGATGCTTTCCAGCAGGGTGCGGCGTTTAACCAGGGGCAATTTCCGGGAGAGAACTATTACTATAGTCAGACCCAATTCGAGGCGTCTCCGCTCAACAGGACAATGACGGTTTCGCCTCCCGGAATAAGTTGGGTCGGCAGCGGACGCAATGCATCCACCCAATACCTTGTCAATGGGTCGAATGATAGTGTTCAGGTTTGGAATATCGCGCTGACGGCGGGGGCATTACCTATCAATGCCGGGCAATATGAGGCCGGTCAGCTGGACAAGTTGGCAACCGTTGATGAACAAGGCCATCAGCTGGTAGAATATCGGGACAAAGACGGACTTGTCTTATTGAAAAAGGTTCAATTTGCGGATAATCCCGGTACGGCTCATGTCGGATGGCTTTGCACTTACTATGTCTACGATGATCTGAACAATCTGCGTTTTGTGATCTCGCCCAGGGCGGCGGAGATCATCAATGTGGCCGGTCCCTGGTCGGTCCCGCAGGCGGTGGCGGACGAACTCTGTTTCCGGTATGAATACGATGCGCGGAACCGGATGATCGTAAAAAAGGTGCCCGGGGCTGGAGAATTGGATATGGTTTATGATGCCAGGGACAGGCTGGTGATGTCGCAGGATGCTCAACTTCAGGCGCAGCATAAGTGGCAATACATGGTCTATGACGATCTTAACCGCAGCACTGCCAGCGGTCTGCTGACAGATCCGGCTAACTACAACCATCCGGCCTATCATCAGGGCCTTGCTGCCGGCAGCACCGCCTACCCTAATCTTACAGCTTATTCTGTCGAGCAAATGCTGCAGACCTATTATGATGCTTATGCATCGCTCGCCGGTCTTCCGGGGTCAATGGCCGGCGGTATTGCCGTCAATGGCAGCTTTTTTAATTTAACCTACAACAGCGCACCGCTGTATGCGGTACCTGTCGCCGCTTATCCTATCAGCCGCGGGCTGACAACGGGGATTGTTGCAAAGGTGGTTGGAACTTCGTTTTCCTATGTGTACAGCGAAACCTTCTATGATGACCGGGGGCGGGCGATACAAACTTTTAGCTCCAATTATTCCGGCGGGATCGACACGATGACCACGCAATACAATTTTGCGGGTAAGATCCTGCGGGTATTGGTGGGACACGCCAAGGCGAACAATACGGCGCAGCATCATCGCGTACTGACGAAGATCAGCTATGATCCCAATTTCCGGGTCACGGCGATCTTGAAGAACATCGATCAGGCGCCGACGGATCAGTCTATTGCCAGCATGCAGTACAATGAGGTGGGTCAATTGCAGAGCAAGACGATCGGCAACAATCTCGACAACTTAGTCTATGATTATAATGTCCGGGGATGGACGACGGGCATCAACAAGGCCTATCTCGATGGAACGGCCCATAACTATTTTGGTATGCAGCTGGGCTATGATAAGGGAGTAGCGGGCCCTCAACCTACGCAGGTGGCGCAGTTTACCGGCAATATCGATGGGGTGGTTTGGAAAAGTGCGGGGGATGGTATCCGGCGCAAATTCGATTTTAAATACGATAATGCCAACCACATTACCCGGGCCGAATACAATAAGAACAGCAGCGGGGATGCGTGGGACGTCAATACGGAGAACTACAGCATGTGGGGATTCGATGCCGACAACAGCTATGGTATCAAGTATGATGCCAACGGCAATCTGATGATGATGATCCTTGGGGGACAAAAGGGCATCGGCAGCCCGCAGACAATCAATGCCCTGCGATATACCTATATGTCCAACAGCAATAAGTTGCGGCAGGTGACGGATGACGATAATGACCCTAATACGACGCTTGGGAACTTCCATTACAACAGTGCCACCAAGACCGATACCGATTATGGTTATGACGCCAATGGCAATTTGTTGCTTGACAAGAACAAGACTATCGATAAGATCACATATAACTATCTAAACCTTCCGCAGCTGGTGCATATGAATGGAAAGGGAAATATCCTTTACACCTATGATGCGGCGGGCAATAAATTGCAGAAGCAGGTGATCGACAGTGTTTCAGGGTTGGCTACGACCACTCTTTACCTGGGCGGTTTTCAATATCAGCGGCGAACTCCGATGGCGACCCCTTCCGGTGGGGTGGACACCCTGCAGTTCGTGGGGCATGAAGAGGGGCGGGCACGATGGGCGTTTCATAAGTACACCACCGGCGACTCGGCCTATGCGTGGGAGTATGATTTTATGGAGAAGGATCATCTTGGGAATACCCGGGTGTTGCTGACGCAGCAGCGAGATACGGCCAATTATATGTGTACGATGGAACCGGAGTATCGGACAATGGAGGACGCACTGTTCACGGGGGTCGATCATTCGGTCTATACCAGGCCGGCGTGGATGCCGCCGTCGCCCCATGGTCCATCTTCCAATAATACCATCGCGCTGGTCGACGGCAGCAGTTACCAGGTTGGGCCGGCCAAACTGCTCAAGGTGATGAGCGGCGACACCGTCGTGCTGGGTGTGGATGCGTGGGTGACGAATGGGGCCGTTACGGGTCAGACCCCTTCTTCCACGCTTGTACTGAATGGGCTCGCCAACGGGCTGGTCTCGATGACGGGACCGACTCATGGAAGCTATGCCGACCTGATCGGTGCAACATCGCCGGTAGCCGCGGCGGTGACCAGTTTCCTTGCCGCCAAGGAGCCCACGCCGGCAACCCTGCCGAAGGCCTATCTGAACTGGATGCTGCTGGACAATCATATGAATTATGTGAGCGGGCAGAGTGGGGCGATACCGGTAACGGGGACGAATGCGTGGTGTTCGCTTGCTACGAGCCTGCCGTTGACAACGAGTGGATATTTGTATATTTGGGTTAGCAATGAGAGCCATTGGGTGATGTTTTATGATAATTTGTCGATTGAACATATCCAGGGGCCGATGCTGGAGGAGGATCATTATTATCCGTTTGGGATGCAGATGGCGGGGCTTTGTGATAAGGCACTGAAATCAAACTACGTTCAAAATCGGTACAAGTTCAAGGGCAAGGAGGAGCAAAGGCAAGAATTCAATGATGGCTCAGGCCTGGAGTGGCTTGACTTTGGGGCGAGAATGTACGACGACCAAATTGGGCGTTGGCATCTTCCCGACCCATTGGCTGAAAAATATAACGACGCGTCGCCGTACGCATTTGTGAAAAATAACCCAATCAATAATATTGAAATTGACGGCAGGTGGTTTAATAAAAAGAACGAAAAAAGGGCCGCTAAAATAGGCGCAGCAATTGATAAACGTATTGGAAAAATTGAAAAGCAAATAGCTTCGTTGCAGAAAGGCGGAAAAGACATCGGCGATCGTCGGGAACGAATTGATGAGCTGAATAAATCCAAGGGGGATATTCAAAACATGAGGGATGATAAAGCAAACGAATACCGATACGAAGGTGTCGGGAAGAATCCGGGTCCGGTAACGACACCGGAAGGAGAAAGCGGCCATGTTATAGTAATGCACACGGAAAATAGTATGGGTTCCAAATTGCATGAAGGCAGACATGGCGGTGAGCTGGCGCGCGGTGAAACAAATTTTAAGAAAGATGACAAAGGTAATTGGCTGGGAGGAAACCTGTATGGGGTGAATGACGAGATTAGCGCCTATAGAGCACAATATGCTTACTCAGGCAGATTGGATTTTATAGAATATTTTAATCCCGACGTGCTGCAAGGTGTACAATACCTGACGGAATTTCCAAAGATTGTCAGTGATCATACACTCAGCAGGACTAATATCAACGATATAAATGCCAGTTTGATAAATTCAATGGCAGACAAGAAAGGATTTACTCTTGAACGTATTTATTCAAAGCAGTTTGTGAATGAAACGGAGTGGAATAAAAATTAGAGCCTGGATGCCAAGGTTATCGGGATATTATCTACTTCCGGCATATATCGTTTTTCTTACATCCTGCCTGACCCCGAGGGTAATCAACAAAGAATATGTATTGCATGATGTGGTTGTCAGAAACTTGTTTCTGGTGTTGAATAAAGACTCTACTTACCAATTGGTCAACAGAAAGGAAGGTAATCTGTTTTTTTCATCGGGAAGATGGAGGAGGATCGACAGGCATACGATCCTGCTGATAAATCCTTATTGTATCGAACATAAATGTGATACTGCCAATCATGCCATACGGCCCGGTGAAAAGATAAATTATGATCTAATGCGCGAGTTTGGATCGGCTTACCTGTTTCCGGCAATTGCGATAGACACCGGGAGATTTAATAGTAATTATAAGGACTTAATGGTAAAAGGGTTCAAATTCACCAGGTGAACGTTTGCGGCTTGCCTGCCTTACGCCGGCTGATAAGTACGAACGACGATCCCCTTTGGAAAAGCCTTCACATCCGTCAGTTTCAGGTCAAGGGGCTTTGGGAGAGACGTGAAGATCGGCTCGCCCGAGCCCAATATGACGGGGTGGGTAACCAGGACATATTCGTCGATGAGCCCTGTGGCTATGAGGCTGCGCATAAATCCGCCGCCGGCAATGGCTACGACGGGTTTCCCCGGTTCTGCTTTGAGTTTTCGGATGGTTTCGGCGAGGTCGCCGTTGAAGATCCGCGCCTCGTTCCAGGAGGCTATCGCGGGTGACTTCTCCGGGTTGGGCAGATTGATACCTGCATAGCCTTTTTTGGTAAAGACCGCCTTGGGGATCTCGTTCATCGGGGCTGCCAGAGGGTGGGCCGCGGTGGGCCAGTAAGGCGCAATGGTTTGAAAGCTCTTGCTTCCCATGATGATCAACCCGGCCTCCCGGGTATGGCCGAGAAGCCAGGCGAGCGATTGCTCGTCGCTGGACTTGAATACCCAGTCTTTCTCGCCATTGGGACCGCCGACAAAACCGTCGACGGAAAGGGACATTTTCATGATCAACTTTCGCATAAGAAAAGATTTTTGTTATTTGTGGGTGACCAGGGTGAGAAAATATTCGTCCAGGTTGGCAAATCCCGCGGCGGTGCCTTCCTTGAAGCCCATGGTGGCCAGCTTTTCAAGGGTAGCAAGATCATCGAATACTTTTTCAACGTAAAGCGTGGTTACCTCTGCTCCTGCCTTGAACGTGTGTTTCACGAGGGAAGAGGCGCTACCGATGGAATTCCCGTTCTCATCGGAAAAGGTGTTTTTTGTGGAAAAAGTGGTCTTGGGTTGGATCTTGAGGAATTCGACCAAACTATATCCCACGGTATTCCCGGCAGAAACCATGGCATATAACCAACGGCCGCCTTCCCGGAAATCCATTTCCTTGGTACGGGCCTGCAAGGGTTTTGGCGCATACCACTGGTCCAGGATCTCCGCTTTCGTAAAGGCGTCCCAGACGAGATCGATGTCAGCGGCAAATTCGCGGGTAATGTAAATGGTTTTCGTGGCTTTGTCCGCGACGAAATCAAATAGCAGGCTCATTTTTTCTTATTTTTTATGGTGAACAATACGTCATCGAGTTGTTGGAACTTTTGTTCCATGATCTTGCGAAACTGGGCAAGCCAGACATCGATCTCTTTCATTTTGTCGATCTTTAGTTCGTAGTAGATCTCCCGGCCGTCGTGCTTTTGGTCCAGGAGTGAGCACTCGGATAGGATGCGTAGATGTTTGGATATGGATTGGCGGGTGATGTCGAAGTGCTCTGCAATGGCGTTGGGAGTCATTGCCTGCACGGCGATCAGGACGAGGATCGCCCGCCGGGTGGGGTCTGCAATAGCTTGAAAAATGTCGCGTCTCATGGTTTTTTAAATAAGAAGCCGTTCGGTTGCAAATATATGTGCAGCCGATCGGTTTCGCAAAATTTATTTTTTGCGGGGAATTCGGCCTACCTTTGATCATGCTATTAGCTGCTGAAACTGAACTGATTGCAATCACAGATGGGAATATCGGGGAAATGCGTTCCCTGGTCGGGGAGTCAACGCGGGCTGGGGTTGCCTTTTTACAAAGAACGATCGATGATTGGGATAGCGGGGCGAACAGGTTTGATCAGCCGGGTGAAAAGCTTTGGGGATTATTCCTGGGAAAAGAGCTGATCGGGGTCGGCGGCCTGAATATAGATCCCTATACCGTGACGCCAAAGGTTGGCCGGGTGCGGCACCTCTATGTTCGGGAGGCGCGGCGCCGGGAAGGATATGCGACTTTTATCATGAACAAAATAATGGAGGAGGCCGGCCATCATTTTACGGTATTGCGTTTATTCACGGACAATGCGGAGGCCTCGGCCTTTTACGAAAAATTGGGTTTTAAACAAACCTCGGAGTATAAGGCAAGCCATTTTATCTTTATTCGGAACGCAAGCGGGTAGCGGGATTGCCGGTGGAATTGCGCAGGGTGATCACAAAAACGGTCACAACGACAAGGGCGAGTGTAATGACGCCGGCAATGGCATAGGCGGAACAAGCCCCAAAAGTCCAAGCATGGAAGTGACGATGGTGATGATGGAGATCGAGCTTGCCGGGGTTTTGCTTTGACAAACACCTTCAGGCGTCGTTTCCTGCGATGTTGATCGATGCGGTGAGTTTGTTCCTCAGCAGGATCCGGTAGGCTGTTCGGAGGTAGTTAAAAAGCATGGTATCCCAAAAATCGTTTTTTGAACCTTAAAATCTACTTTTGAATTGTCGTCTTATAAACGACAATTTTAATGTATTTGTCTTTTTATGAAAGATATAATTGAGGATATTATAGTTAGCAATCAAGAGAGAAGACTTGGGGCTCAGGCCGCGCAAAACAGGTATATCCCTTGACCTGAACAAAATTCAGGCAATTATCGGTCCCCGGCGCGTAGGCAAAACGTCTTCCATGTTACTGGCAATGGAAGAGCTTAAAAAAGGAATAAAGTATCGGAGATTCTTTACTTCAATTTTGAGGACGAAAGGGTACAGTTCGGGCCGCAGCAACTTGATCTGTTATTGCAGGCTTGGAGAGAGCTTTATCCGGATCGAAGTCTTGAACAAACGTGGTTTTTCTTTGATGAGGTACAGGCTGCGCCAGGATGGGAGCGTTTCCTCAACCGGATCAACGAGACTTTGTCTAAAAAGATATTCCCGGAGACTGTCAATTTGCCTTCAGAAGCGATCCATACAGTCTATCTTCAGGAATATTACAATTCTATGTTACTTCGCGATATCGTGGAATACAATCAGTTGTCAAATTATTCTTATTTGCGCAGTCTTTATCGTCAGGCAGCCGCAAGTATCGGTAGCACTATTAGTATCAGACGCCTGCATAATCATTTAAAAGCTCACCAATATAATGTTGGTATAAATGCTGTTTATGAAGCGATGGATATGGCAGAGAATGCTTACCTATTCAAACGAGTTAGCCGCTTTGATTTCTCGGATAGCAAACGGGAGAAGTCAGACAAAAAGATTTACTGGCTGGATAGTGGGCTTCTGAATGCGAATACGGCGCAGTATGGAGGGAATAAGGGGCTTCTGTTAGAAAATGTTGTCTTTCGGGAGTTATATCGTCAATATGGAAATATCTATGCTCAAAATATTTATTACGCAGCGGATGCGTCGTCGGCATGTGATTTTGTCGTATATGCCGAAGGGGGAAAGCCATTACCGGTACAAGTGTGTTGGTCACTTGCAGATCCAACTACGCGCCAAAGGGAGTTAAAGGGATTGATAAAGGCTTGCCAATACTGCCAGGTTAAAGAAGGTTGGATAATAGCCGGAGATGAGGAAGAAGAATTGGACATCGAGGGCGTACATGTGACTGTAAAGGCTGCATGGAAGTGGATGATGGCTGAAAAAGTAAAGTGAGAAATCGGAAACTTCCGGTAAGATTACAGTGACCTTTTATTATTGGTAGGCGAAATAAGGTACTTGAAGTGGCACTTCCGTCCTGCTTTGTTTCTTCAAAACGATCGTCGGTTCCCTGATCTGTTCCCAACGGAGGGCGCTGAGGTCACACCACCGAAATCCGGTATAAATACTGACAACGGCAGCCTTTTTAACCACATAGTTCCAACAATGGGAATTCATCAAAAGAGTATATTCCTCGACACACAGAGTTTCCTTTATTCCAGAGGGGTGCGCCCTTGCAGATACGTCCGCCGCCGGATCTTCGCTGAAATACTCCTGCTTTTTTGCTGCTTTCTTCACCCGCTTGAAGCGCATAAAATAATCTGCCGGGATTTCGCCGTTCAAGAGTATAGTAAATCTTAGACCCATCCCTGCTGGGCCTCCGTGTAATTGAAACGTCCATAACAGTAATGGTCAAGTGATTAATAAAAAGTGCGTGCCATTTGCGTGCCAAAATGAGGGGAAATAAGGGGCAAAAAGGGGATGAAAAAGGGGGGCAAAAAAAGAAAAAGCCCTCACAATTAATTGATTTTCAAAAAACCGTGGGGGTTGCTAAGTGCCCGGAACAGGACAATTATCTAACCGATTACTGGCTGATTTTGCGGCTTTTAGCAATTTGCCGGCGTGACCTTCCGCCAGAAGCCAAAGCCCATTAATCGCCTTACAGAAATTTAATTCGCAATTGAAGTGTAATAATTTATAATTTCAATGCCGCCATAGACGCCGGTGCGGAACGTTCCAGGAGTTTTAAATCAGGCTTTAAACAATGATAAAATATTTCCTGCAAACACAAATTTTCGCTCTGCTGACAATATTAATTTTTGCTCTCTCTTGCAATGGACAATCCAAGACAGATTTTCCTACCAACCGCGTCAGTGATCTCAAAACAATTCCTGTCGGAAAGCCGAAACTAATAAAAACACAAGGTTCAAACGAATATGCCACTGTTTATTGCGGCCTGCAGGACAAAGAAGGTAATCTTTGGTTTGGCACATCGGGAGAAGGCGTTTATCGTTTCGATGGAAAATTGTTTACACAATTCACCACAAAAGACGGGCTGAACAGCAATTCGGTGAATAGTATTTTGCAGGATAATCAAGGGAATTTATGGCTCGGTACGAGTGACGGCCTCTGTAAATTCAATGGAAAAAAGATAATCCCTTTTCCCATCAATGGAAAATTCCTGCCCGTCTTTGGCAATACCGATTACTACAATGCCACCTCCAAAAGTAATACCGTGTGGAGTATGTTACAGGACAAAAAAGGGACTATTTGGCTTGGCACGGGCGATGGTGTTTATTGTTATGACGAAAAAAACTTTAGCCGTTTTTTGGATAATCCCGATGTCATCAATAAAAACAATCTTCAGCTTAGAATGGTAGACTGTATTTTCGAAGATAAAAATGGGATCATTTGGTTTGCATCGGGAATGCCTCCGGGGGAGGAAGGTATTTGCAGGTATGATGGAAAAAATGTAGTGAGTTTTAAGCCAAAAAATGAAGGTTGGTTTCGAAAAATTATAGAAAATCAAGATGGGAATTTGCTGCTTGCGACAAGGATACATGGGGTGTTGTCCTGCAACTTGTCTGCCGGGGATGTAAGTATGGCATCGTTCTCCGGGTTTCCTCAATCCAAGGCGTTATTGAATAACTCACTAATGGCTATTTTAAAAGATAAAGCTGGAAATATCTGGATGGCATCCGATTATGGAAAGTATGTTGGCGATACACTTGGTGGCGTTTGGTGTTATAAACAATCTTCTGAAGCAGGTGAAAAAGCATTTACGAAAATTACAGCAAACGAAGTTTCTTTTATGCTGGAAGATAAGGCGGGAAATATTTGGTTAGGCACCAGGAACACCGGGCTTTACCGTTATGACGGAAAGACACTTACAAATTTTTCTGAATAGAACATCTGCCAAATGAAAGACCCCGACTTGCGTCGGGGCCGTGTGCCCGGAACAGGAATCGAACCTGCACTACCTTGCGATAACCAGATTTTGAGTCTGACGCGTCTACCAGTTCCGCCATCCGGGCGTTATAGCCTGCGCTTTCGTGTAAAAAGCGGGACGCAATATTACGGATTTAGACTATCCTGTCCAAATAGGAATAAAAAATTCTATCTTTAGCGATTAACAGACAAGGAATTGGCGGCGCGGGCCGGGGGCGTAGGGGTTGGGGGAGGCCGCGGATCTTCAGCTTGAAAACCGGAAAAAAGGATGATAACGATCGGCTTGCTTCGCGAAGGAAAGATCCCAGCAGACAACAGGGTAGCGCTGACCCCGGCCCAATGTAAATGGATCAATAAGGGTGCGCCGCAGGTGCGGGTGATCGTACAGTCCTCACCGGACCGGTGCTATACGGACAAAGAATACCGCGATGCCGGCGTGGAAGTTCGGGAGGAGGTGGCGGATGGCGATATCCTCTTCGGCATAAAGGAAGTGCCCGCCGACAACCTGCTCCCCGGCAAGACCTATCTCTTCTTCTCCCACACCAAGAAAGCGCAGGCGGGAAACCGGCAGATGTTTCGGACGATCCTCGACCGGAAGATCACCCTTATCGACTATGAGTGCCTGGAACATGACGACGGCCAGCGCATCCTGGGCTTTGGGTTCTTTGCGGGTGTCGTGGGAGCGCATAACGGCATCATGGCCTACGGCCAGCGAACCGGTGAATTCCAACTGGGCCGCGTATACAAAGAGAAGAGTTTCCAGGAATTGATCCATACCTATTTCGGGCTGCGGCTGCCGGAGATAAAGATCGCGGTCACGGGCTCGGGACGGGTAGCGCATGGCGCGCTGGAAGTGATGAACCTGATGGAGATCGTCGAGGTCGAGCCGGATGAGTTCCTGGAGCGCAAATTCACCTACCCGGTGTTTACCCAGTTGAAGGGCGCCGCCTTATACGAACACGCGCAGACAAAGACCTATCAACGCGAGCATTTTCATCAGCACCCCAAAGAATATCACTGCAAGTTCCTGCCTTTTACCCGGACGGCCGACATCCTGATGAACGGCATCTACTGGGACCGCGATATGCCAAGGCTTTTCGAATGGGAGGATATGCAGCATCCCGAGTTCAGCATCCGGACGATCGCCGATATCACCGATGACCAGGAAGGATCGATCCCTTGCAACCTTGGAGACTCGAACATGGATCAACCCGTATACGGAGTGGATGTGGTAACGCGCCGGCGAACGCAACCTTATCAGCCCGGGGGGATCGATATCATGGCCGTGGGCAACCTGCCCAACGAATTGCCGAGAGATGCTTCGCGCTATTTCGGCGAACAGCTGATCAAACACGTGCTGGAACCGCTGATAACGGGCGGGTCGAAGATCATCGACCGGGCGACGATGGTGCGGGCGGGACAGTTGACCGATCCGTACCGGTATCTCGACGGGTATGCGGCGGGGGAATAGCCCCCTTCTACAAATACAGATAATAATCCTGCATCAGCTCGGTAAAATCCTCGGTATAGACGCCCTCGCTGTTTTGGATCGTCAGCTCCGAGGTCGGGACAAATCCTTCTTTGCGGCGGGAGAAATAAAGAATGCTTCGGAAAAAATCATGCCGGGGCGTTTGGCGAACCAGCAGCTTTTCGGTCAGACAAAAACCGTGAGTGGAGCCGGCCAGCTCTTCAAACCAGGCCGAACGGTGATAAGGAAGGAGGATGCCGAATGAACCTTCGGCGGTGAGGTTGGCGTCGATGACGGCGAGCAACTCGGCCAGCGTCAGCTCTTTGCTGTGGCGCGCGAGATTGGCTGCGTCGGTGGCCGCCTGCAGGTCGCCTTCATAGAAGGGTGGGTTGGTGATGATAAAATCGAATTTGCCGGGAAAGCTGAAGGACCGGACATCGCCTGGATAGACCTTCATCATCTGGCGCCAGGGGCTTTGCCCGATATTTTGCTTCAACTGGTGATAGGCGTTGCCGTCGAGTTCGATGCCCCGGATCTCCCCCTTATGCTTCTGCGCCAGCATCAGCATCAGCAACCCGGTGCCGCTGCCGATATCAAGTACCTGCGACCAGGCCGGCGTCTTGCTGGCAAACCAGGCTCCCAGGATACAGGCGTCCGTGCAAACCTTCATGGCGCATTGGTCCTGGCGGATCATGAACTGTTTGAACTGGAAATACGGGTTTGGCATAAGCGAAATTAAAATTTTTTGGTGTTCGGCGAGGGGGCGGCTTGGCATTCCGCTCGGGGGCGGCTTACCATTCCGTGCGGGCGCTGGCGCTTGTCGACAGGGGCGCGAATTCTCCCGCGAGGTATTTAAAATGACCTGTGATGGCGATCATCGCGGCGTTATCCGTGCAATATTCGAATGCCGGGATAAACGTATTCCAGCCTTCTTTCCGGCCCATCTCCTGAAACGCCTTGCGCAGTCCGCTGTTGGCCGACACGCCACCGGCGATGCAGAGATCGGTCACGCCTTTTTCACGGGCCGCCCGCCGGTATTTGTTCAGCAGGATCGAGATGATGCGGCCTTGTATCGAGGCACAGATATCGGGCAGATTGGCGGTGATGAATTGCGCGTCTTTTGCCGTTTGATCCTGCAGGAAATAGAGGATGGCGGTCTTTAGTCCGCTAAAGCTGAAATTGAGGCCGGGGATCTGCGGTTCGGGGAAGGCGAAGCGACCGGGGTTGCCTTCGCGGGCATATTTGTCGATCAGGGGGCCGCCGGGGTAGGGGAGGCCGAGCAGCTTGGCCGATTTGTCGAAGGCTTCGCCGGCTGCGTCGTCCAGGGTCTCGCCGATGACTTCCATTTTCAGCGGCGAGTGGCAGAGGACGATCTGGGTGTGGCCGCCGCTGACGGTCAGACAGAGAAAGGGGAACGACGGGATCGCGGGGCTGGGCGCGGAAGGGGATATACCGGGGGAGCCGGGGGCGGGCGCGGACGAGGCTGCGACTGCGGGGCTGGATGCGGGGGCGGGGCTCGCGGGGATCGTGCCGCTGGTGGCTGCGGCAGATGGGATGAGGTTGGCGAGCACGTGCGCCTGCATGTGATGTACCGGGATCAGCGGGATATCGAGGGACTGCGCCAGCGATTTGGCAAACTGGGAGCCGACGAGCAGCGAGCCGATGAGTCCCGGGGACTGCGTGAACGCGATGGCACTCAGCTCGGGCAGGGCGACGCCGGCTTTTTTCAGGGCGGCGTCGACGACAGGAACGATATTTTGCATATGCGCCCGGCTGGCCAGTTCGGGAACGACCCCACCATATTGCTCGTGCACGGCCTGACCGGCGATGATGTTGGCGAGGATGACGCCGTCGCGGCTGATGGCGCAGCTGGTCTCGTCACAGGAGGATTCGATGGCCAGAAGGGTGACCGGGCCGGTACTCGTTGATCGCATGGGCGCAAAAGTATGAAAAACCGCGGGAGATTAGCCTCGCTGCCCGGCTACGACTGCTTCGCAGTCTAAGCAGGGCTAGTTATTGGCCTTCGGCCGACGGCCTTCCAGGCCGTCAGGACCGGATGGCCACCACGGGATCCATCCGTGCCGCGACGAAGGCGGGGATGATGCCTGCGGCGACGCCGGTGAAAAGACAGATGGAGACGGCCAGCAGAATAATGTTCAGGGGGATGATGACCTGGAAATGGAGGATCGACGTAAAGATCAGCGTCAGGATAAACACGGCCACGAGGCCGATCAGCCCGCCGATGATACAGAGAAAAGCGGATTCGAGCAGAAACTCGGTAAGGATCACGCCGCGCTTGGCGCCGATGGCTTTTTTCAGCCCGATCTGGCTGGTCCTTTCCCGAACCGTGACGAACATGATATTGGCGACGCCAAACATCCCCACGATGAGCGACAGCACGGCGATCGCCCAGCCGCCGATATTCATCCCGCTGAAGATGGGGTCGAAGAACTTCCCGACCGTATCCATATCGTTGAGCGCGAAATTATCTTCTTCCGTGGGACTGAGCTTGCGGATGGATCGCATGGCCCCCCGCAATTCATCCTTCAGTTCGGCGACGCTGATATTGTCGCCGGCCTGCACGAGGGTCTTGGGGTTGGCGTTGTCATCCCGGATAAACTGTTTCATATAACCATAGGTCACCAGGATGCTGTTGTCATAGTCCCAGCCTTCGAGCAGACTTTGTCCCTGCTTGTCGACGACGCCGATGACGATCGTATTGCGGCCGCCTTTCAGCTTCACCGACTGACCCACTGCCTTCGACGGATCGTTGAAAAGCCGTTCGGCGATGCGGTAGCCGAGCACGACAAACGGAGACCCATGGTCGAAATCGGCTTGCTGGAAATAGCGGCCGCGGCTGATCAGCACCTGCTGGATCTTATCGAAGTCTTCTGTAACGCCGTAATAGTTGACGCCCGTAAGGCTGTTGTCGCCGAAATCGACGTTGTCCTGGGTCTGGGTCTGGAAGCTGATATGCAGCGCATCTGGGACCTTGGCACGGATGAAACGCACTTCCTCATATTTCGGATAGGGCCGCTTTACATATTTCCACCAGGGATAATCGGGGCCGCCGCCGGTCCACGACCACTTGTCGATGTAAATGGATTTGTTGCCGAAGGATTTCAGGTCATTGTTGACGGCCAGCTGCATGCTGCTGATCGTGGACAGGACGCTGATGATGCAAAAGATGCCGAAGGTGATCCCCAACAAGGATAGGAACGTGCGGAGTTTGTTGGAACGAAACTCCTGCAACGCCATTTTGAAGCTGGTCCAGACGATAGCCAGGTTGCGAATCATACCCCGAATGTAGTAAATTGCATCAAAAGAAACCATGTTCTCCATCGAAAATCAACAGCTGAGGATCAGTATCCATCCGAAAGGCGCAGAACTGCAAAGCATTTACCACAAAGGACATCAGACAGAATATATGTGGGGCGGAGACCCGGCCTTCTGGGGAAAGCATTCTCCCCTGCTTTTCCCAATCGTCGGCACGCTGAAGGCGAATACCTACTATTACCAGGACAAACCTTATACGCTCTCCCGGCATGGTTTTGCCCGGGACCGGGAGTTCGGGGTGGAGGCTCAAAGCCCGGATTCCATCAGCTTTCTGCTGAAAAGCGACGCGGATACCCGGTCGAATTTCCCCTTTGACTTCGAACTCCGGATCCTCTACCGGCTGCTGGACTCCGGCCTCACCACGACCTATCGGGTGACCAATCCCGCGACCCCGCCGCTCTATTTTTCCGTCGGCGGCCACCCCGCGTTCCGGGTGCCGCTTGTTGCGGGAACGGAATACGCCGATTATTATCTTGAATTCGATAAAGCGGAGAACGCACCGCGCTGGCCGATCTCCAGGGATGGGTTGATCGAAACACAGCCGCAGCCCATGCTCGACAATACCCGGACCCTGCCCCTGAAAAAAGAGCTTTTTGCAAAAGACGCGCTGGTGCTGAAGCATCCCGCTTCGAGCGGCGTCGCGCTGCGCTCGGCCCGCACGGAAAGAGGGCTGAAGCTGGACTATCCCGGATTTCCCTTTTTGGGCATCTGGGCTGCGCCCAACGCGGATTTTGTCTGCCTGGAGCCCTGGTGCGGGATCGCGGACTCGGTCGACAGCAAGCAGCAGTTTACGGAAAAAGAAGGGATCAATCGCCTCGAAGCGGGGCAGACCTTTGAGCGCACCTGGACGCTGACGGTGTTTTAGGTGGCGGGATCAAAAGTCCAGCGCCTTTACTGAGGTGTCGCGCATCAGCTCGTGGATGACGTGGCGGTGATTTTGTTCGGTACCCTGTCTCATACAGACAAACGATGCGGTACTTGCGGAGCTGATTGGCCTGGTCGATCTTGTCCTCCACCAGACTGAACAGAAACAGCACGACCAGGGTCAGCCCGGTGGCAACGATGGCCACGAGCCAATAGCCGGCGCCGATCGTCATGCCCAGCGCCGCGGTGACCCAGATCATGGCTGCGGTGGTGATGCCATTGACCTTGCTGGTGCTGTCCCCTTTAAAGATCACCCCGGCCCCGACGAAGCCGATGCCTGTGACGATATTGGAGGCGATGCGATCGGGGTTGCCGGCGCCGCCGATCACCTGAGAGAAGATGGTAAAGAGGGTGGACCCGGGGCAGATGAGCGTCAGCGTGCGAAAGCCCGCGGACTTGCTGCGGTATTCCCATTCGGCACCGAGTACGCCGCCGATAATGATGGCTAATACCAGCTTTAATAAGATATCCTGCGTTAGGATCATGGGTGGAAAATTTGGATAGTGGCGGGGAATATCAGGATCATGGGTGGAATATTAGGATGATAGCGGGGAAATTAGCATCATAGCCGGAAATTATGAGAAAAAGCCGGCTTTATAGGCCGCGAAAAAGTCCTGATAATCTTTCTTCACCTGACGGGCATAGCGGAGGGCATAGTCGAGCAGGGGCGCTTTCCAGTTCGGGTCCTTCCCGAGATCGATCAGCGCATCGGGAACCGCGGCGCCCTGGCGGCCGGCGCTGCGCAGCTGGGCGCTGGCGGTGAGAAAGGCCATATCTTCCACGACACACGCGATATCCTTATACCGATCTTTAACCGTCAGGAAATCGATCTTGTCGGCGGTGGGCTGCATCTCCTTGATCACATACGGGAGCCCCTGGAACAGGGTTGTGCTGAGCAAGGCGGGGTTGATGTTCTGCATCCGCTGCTGGATGGCCACGACCCGACCGGCCTCCGAAGCCCATGAAGGCTGCGGGACGCCGACCCAGGGTAGCAACGCGGAAGGCTGGGCCTCCTTCATATCGATGAGCAGGTGTTTTTTCGGGTCTTTTGTATTGCGCACCAGGCAACCATACCGGCGGACACCCAGGCTGCCGGTGCCGGCTACCCGAAAACAGGCATCGATGGCCACGTAGCGCCCCTTTAGCAACGGAACCTGCTGCATCCATTGATTGATATGCGTCAGGAGGTCTTTGCGCAAGGTTTTGTCGATCGGAAAAAAGCGGAGGTGGTCGATCCGCAGTTGCAGGCGGCCATTCTTCCCTTCTTCGGTGCGCTGGCGGACCAGCTCTTTCTGTTTGCGCAGGCAGATCCGGTCGAGAAAGGTGCGAACGATGCCGTTGGCCGTTTCCGCTTCCAGATAGCGGGGCTTCCCGATGGCAAGATGCGAGGTATAGATGCGCAGGAAGAGATCGGCGATCTGCCGGATCTCCTTTTTGTTGATGCCGATGGACTCGCAGCCGGTGAAGATGCTTGTCATCATCCGGACCACTTCCCAGGTGGCAGGTGCGAGCAATCCTTCGTCGAAATCGTTAAGATCAAAGTAGATGAGCCGGTTATCCCCTTTGTAGGTGCCGAAATTCTCCAGGTGGAGGTCCCCCGAGATCCAGGTGATGGGGGAGGGGGGAAAGCCGGGAACCTGGCTGAGATCCTCATAAAACAGGTGGCAGGTGCCTCTGAAAAACCGGAAGGGGTCTTCGGCCATGATCTGGTATTTCAGTGCGGTGTAGGTCGGTAACCGGGTGCTGTTGAACTGTTTTATGCGTTGGGGGACAGTGGACACAAGCTTTCTTTCCAGAAAGATAGTTAATATTCGGGATTTCAATGAAGCGGCTGGAGGCCGCTTCGACCTAAGGTCAGACAATAGAGGTGTGCCGGAATAGGTTATTTTTGCGGTAACCTATTCCGGCACTATCTTGCAGGCATGCAAGGAATAAGAAGCGTTAAAGGACAGTTCGGACGGGCCTGGATCGCCGTTATGATCCTTTGGGCTGCGGGCTGCCGGCAGCCGGAGGCTCCGGAGTATTTTGGGTTTCAGGAAATCCAGGTCGGTCCCGTCACCGGCGGTCAGACGACGCTGTCAACGGTCGTAAAACTCTACAATCCGAATCCTTTTAACCTCGAGCTGAAACGGGCGGAGGTGGATGTTTCCATCAACGGAAAGCATGCCGGCCATTCCCTTCTCGATTCCACGCTCTTTATCCCCAAAAAGGACACTTTTTTCGTGCCGATAGCGGTTCAGATCGATATGAAGAGCATCTTCAGCAATGCGCTTTCGCTGCTGCAAAGCAGCAAGGTGAATGTGGCGCTCGACGGCAGGGTCAAGGTGCGCAAGGGAATGATGACCTTTAACCGCCCCTTTCACTACGAGAGCAAAGAGGACCTCAACGCCCTCCTGCAAGGGACGGGTTTTTAATCAGCATACATGAGCACGATCCGGCGGCAGAGTATCATTTCTTCAAGCCTCGTTTATTTTGGCTTTGCCCTGGGCTTTGTCTATACCCTCCTTTTCGCAAAGGGCTTTACCCCCGCGCAATACGGGCTCACCAATATCTTTATGGCGCTCGGGACGATCATGTACTATTTCGGCAACCTGGGAGCACCGGCCTATATCTACAAATTCTTTCCCTATTACCGCGACCGGCTTCCCAGGGAGCAGAACGATATGATCACCTGGGCGCTGCTGACCGGCACTATTGGCTTCCTGCTTGTAATTGGCTGCGGCCTCGTTTTCAAGGGCCTCGTGATCCGCAAATTCAGCGCGGAATCGCCCGATCTGGTCAAATACTATTACCTCCTCTTTCCTTTTGGTTTCGGGCTCAGCTTTTTCACCCTGCTCGAAGCTTATGCCTGGCAGCTGAAGAAGTCCGTGGTGACCAACTTTTTCCGGGAAGTGCAGTTCCGCATGTTTACGATACTGCTGATACTGCTCTTCTTTGCGGGTATCCTGAAGGATTTCGACATCTTTATCAAACTCTATGCCTTCAGTTATCTGACTATCGCGCTGGCGCTGTTCATCTACCTGATCGCCATCGGCGAAATGCATTTTACTTTTACCGTCAGCAAGGTGACGCGCCGGTTCCGCAAGAAGATCCTTCGCCAGGCGATGTTGGTGTGGAGCGGTCAGATCTGGTACAATCTCTCGCTGTATTTTGGCCAGATCGTCATCGCGGCGATTGTCCCCGGCGGTTTGAAATTTGTGGGTATCTACGGCCTTGCGCAAATCGTCACCAGCCTCATCCAGGCGCCCCAGCGCGCGGTGGTTGCGGCCTCCTTCGGCCCGCTCTCACAGGCCTGGAAGGATAAGGATCTCGCCCGGATCAACCGGATCTACAAGCGTTCGTCGATCAACCAGCTGATCTTTTCCGTGGCGATGTTCATCCTCATCTGGATGAATTTTACGGACGGGGTAACGACCTTTCATCTGAAGCCGGATTACCTGCTTGCCCGAAACGCGTTCTTTTTCTTTGGGCTGATGCGTGTGGTGGATATGGGGACAGGGGTCAACAGCCAGATCATCTATACGTCCACCTATTGGCGGTTCGATTTCTATACCGGGGTTATCCTGGCGGTGCTGACCATCCCGATGAACTACCTGCTCACCAAGGCGATCGGCTTTACCGGTCCCGCGGTCTCGGACCTGATCACCTTTTCCATCTACAACACGATCCGCTGGTTGTTCCTCTACCGGAAATTCCAGATGCAGCCTTTTACGATGAAAACCCTTTATACGCTTCTTTTGGGCGGGGCCATGTGGTGGCTCACCGACACGCTTTTTGCGGCGGACGGCGGCTTCCTGCGGATCCTGGTACGCAGCCTGTTCTTCGTCGCCCTCTATGGTGCGGGCGTGCTGGCCCTCCGGCTCTCGGAAGACGTCCTTCCCATCTGGAACACCGTGAAGAAAAGGTTGGGCTGGCGCAGCGCCGCTACCCGCTAATTTTCGTACCTTTGCGGACTTTATGCGATATACGAACGAGATCAACAAACGCCGGACGTTTGCCATCATATCCCACCCCGATGCCGGGAAAACGACCCTGACGGAGAAATTTCTCCTGTTCGGCGGCGCCATTCAGACGGCCGGGGCCGTCAAAAGCAATAAGATCAAGAAGCACGCGACCAGCGACTTCATGGAGATCGAACGCCAGAGAGGTATCTCGGTGGCCACTTCGGTCATGAGCTTTGAATATAAGGGGATCCTGATCAATCTGCTGGATACCCCCGGCCACAAGGATTTTGCGGAGGACACCTACCGGACGCTTACTGCCGTGGACAGCGTCATCCTCGTCATCGACAGCGTAAACGGGGTGGAAGCCCAGACGCGCCGGTTGATGGAAGTATGCCGGATGCGCGATACCCCGGTTATCGTGTTTATCAACAAGATGGACCGCGACGGCAAGAACCGGTTCGATTTGCTGGAAGAGATCGAAAAAGAACTGAACCTCCCATTGCATCCCATGGCCTGGCCGATCAACAGCGGCAAGGATTTTAAGGGAGTGTATAATCTCTACGATAAGAACCTCGTGCTGTTCACCGCCAATACCAAGGCGGTGGATGAGGAAGACCTGATCCGGTTCGACCGGCTCGACAGCAGCCTGCTGGACGAGAAACTGGGGGAGAAGGATGCCGCGACCCTGCGGGAAGATGTCGAGCTTGTGGACGGTGTCCACGGCGAACTGAACGTCGATGACTACCTGGGAGGAAAAGTGGCACCTGTTTTCTTTGGCAGCGCAATCAACAATTTCGGGGTGAGGGAGATGCTGGATACGTTTATCCGGGTGGCCCCCGTGCCCCGCGGCCGGGAAACCTCGGCCCGGCATCTCGACGCGAACGAAGATAAGTTCAGCGGATTTGTCTTTAAGATCCATGCCAACCTCGATCCCAAGCACCGGGACCGCATCGCCTTTCTTCGCGTCTGCAGCGGCCGGTTCGAACGGAACAAATACTTCCATCATGTCCGGCTCGATAAGGAGGTCCGGTTCAGCAACCCCTATACTTTCCTTGCCCGGGACAAGGACGTCATCGAGGAGGCGTTTCCCGGGGATGTCGTCGGGCTGTTTGATACGGGTAATTTTAAGATCGGGGACACGCTGACCGAAGGCGAAGACTTCTTTTTCACCGGTATTCCCTCTTTTTCACCGGAGATATTCAAGGAGGTGGTTAACAAAGACCCTATGAAAACCAAGCAGTTGGAAAAGGGGTTATTGCAGTTGACCGATGAAGGGGTAGCCCAACTGTTCACCCAGTACGGCGGCAACAAGAAGATCATTGGTTGTGTCGGCGAACTGCAATTCGAGGTTATCCAATACCGTTTGTTGCATGAATACGGCGCGTCGGTGCAATTCAACGCCCAGCCCTTCTACAAGGCCTGCTGGATCACCAGCAAGGACCCGAAGAAGCTGGAGGACTTCACCCGGTTCAAACATGCAAATATAGCCGAAGATAAGGATGGGTTTCTGGTCTATCTGGCTCAGAGCGAGTGGTTTCTGAATACCGAAAGGACCAATAACCCCGAGATCGAGTTCCATTTTACTTCAGAGATCCATAAGTAGGCGCGGATCCCACTCGTGCGCTATCATTAAAAGGCGAATTACTGGACCTTTTTGACGGAGAACGTGCCCGTCTGGCCGCCATTTCCGCGGGTATCGATCCATATGCCGTTGTAGAGCCTGCCTCCCACGCTGTCATAGGTGGCTGTGATAGTTTGAATATTTTCCACCGCAACGCCAGCCATGGTCGTTAGGGTCGCCGAGAATTGGACGCCGTTCAGGGTCCAGGGGCCCGAGGCGTAGCCGGCTGTCTGATTGGTTCCGCTTCCGATGGTATAGATGAGCCCGTCGGGCCGGATCGCAAACTGGTAGAGGAAGGAGTCCGTTACATTCCTGTCGAGGAAATAGGAACCCACCCAGAGACCGGTGACCGAGTGTTTGGGCGACAAATAAACAGTATCGCGATTGATAACGATCGTCGTATCCCGGGTCGGGACAGCATTAGATTTGGTACAGGAGACTGTGAAATAAAGACAGCAAAGGGTCGATGCCGCGAGCAAAAAGGGTTTCATTTTCGGGGTTTTAATTGAGCGCCAAAATAGAACAAATTGGCGCCGGATCAAAATGCCGGACTACTCGCAAAGCCCGATCTGTGCTGCGGAGGCCCGTCTTTTCGCACGGATATTCGCCGGTGGAACGCGGTAATGGCCCAATTCGACACAACTATGAACTCTTGCTGCAAATGGGAAAAAAAGTTCAAATTCCGACCCCGGTATAGTTCTGCGGGGTGATTCGCTTCAGCTCTTTCTTTACGGCGGCGGATATTTTCAGGCCGTCGATGAAAAGATGGATGGATTGTTTGCTGATGCCGTCCTGGCCTCTTGTCAACTCCTTCAGCGCCTCGTACGGTTTTGGATAGTTCTCCCGGCGGAGGACGGTCTGGATGGCTTCGGCGACGACTGCCCAGTTGTTCTCGAGATCGTGGATGAGCTTTTCTTTATTTAGTATCAGTTTATCCAGTCCTTTTTCGATGGATCTCAGCGACAGGATCGTGTGCGCGAAGGGCACGCCGATGTTGCGCAGGACCGTCGAGTCCGTCAGGTCGCGCTGCAGCCGGGAGACCGGCAGTTTCGCGGCGAAATGTTCGAGAAGTGCATTGGCGACGCCGAGGTTGCCTTCCGCGTTTTCAAAGTCGATGGGGTTCACCTTGTGCGGCATCGCCGAGGAGCCGATCTCGCCTTTCTTTACCTTCTGTTTGAAATAGTCCATGGACACATAGGTCCAGATATCGCGGCAGAGGTCGATGAGGATGGTATTGATGCGTTTGATGGCGTCGAAGTGGGCAGCGAGGTTGTCATAATGCTCGATCTGCGTCGTATACTGCTGGCGTTGAAGGCCCAGGGTGCCTTCCACGAATTCGTTGGCGAGTTTTGTCCAGTCCTTATTGGGAAAGGCGACATGATGGGCGTTGAAGTTTCCCGTCGCGCCGCCGAATTTGGCGGTGAAAGGGACCTGGATGAGGAGTTCCACCTGGTTCTCCAGCCGTTCTATAAAGACCATGATCTCTTTTCCCAGGCGGGTGGGGCTGGCGGGCTGGCCGTGGGTGCGGGCCAGCATGGGGATGTCCTGCCACTCCCGGGCGAGCACTTCCAGTTGTCGTTTGAGATTGAGCAGGGCCGGCAGGTATTCGAACTCCACCGCATGCTTCCAGAGCAGGGGGATGGCGGTGTTGTTGATGTCCTGGGAGGTCAGGCCGAAGTGGATCCATTCTTCGGGGAGGGGCTGATCCGCTATCCGGCCGTTCGCGGACCCGGCTTTTGCGCCATTCGCGGACCCGGGCTTTTCGGCGGTCAACTTTGCCTTCAGGAAGTATTCCACTGCTTTTACATCGTGGTTGGTCGTCTTCTCGGTCTGTTTGATCCATTGGGCGTCCTCCAGGCAGAACCCTTCGACGGCGGCCTGCAGCCGTTTTTTGCCGGCGGCATCCAGGGGAAAGAATCGTTTTTTGGCCAGGAAGAGGAAATATTCCACTTCTACCAATACCCGATACCGGATGAGGGCATATTCAGAGAAATAATCATCCAGGTGCTGCACCTGGTGACGATAGCGACCGTCGATAGGGGATATTGCCGTAAGCGAGTTCAGCTCCATTTGCGCCAATTGATTTTGCGTCAACGAGAAATACGTAACTTCGCGGCAAAATTAACATAAAGGAATTGGACAGAAAAATACGAGTGGGCGCAGTGAGCTATCTCAATACAAAACCCTTACTCTACGGCATTGAAAGGTCACCCATCGCATCGAAAATAGAGTTGATCATCGATTATCCGTCCAGCATTGCGTCGATGCTGCTCAAAGACGAGATCGACATGGGGCTTGTCCCGGTGGCGATCATCCCCCAGATGAAGGAGTATTACATCAATGGCGACTGGTGTATCGGCAGCAATGGGAATGTCGCCTCCGTCTGTATCTTCAGCGAGACCCCCATCGAAAAAGTGGAGCGCGTGGTCATGGACTACCAGAGCCGGACCTCGGTGCAGCTGGCGCGGGTGCTGTTGAAGGAATATTGGAAGATCGATCCTGAGATCCTCGACGGCGGAAAGGATTTCCGCGATGAGATCAGGGGTACGACGGCAGGTGTCGTTATCGGCGACCGTGCCCTCGAGCAGCGGAAGCAATCCCCTTATATCTACGATCTGGCTGAGGCCTGGAAGGCGCTGACGGGACTGCCCTTCGTTTTTGCCGCCTGGATCAGCAACAAACGGCTGGATCCTTCCTTTATCCGCGATTTTGACGAGGCCAACCGGCAGGGGGTGCTGCATATCGATGAGGTGGTTGCCCAAAACCCCTATCCGATCTTCTCTTTGCACGAGTATTTTACAAAACATCTCAGCTATACCCTTGATGCTCCCAAACGCAGGGGATTGGAACGGTTTATCCGGTATCTGACCGTATCGGCGGCTCCCCTCCTGTTCGCGTGATCTCGCCAAAAAGGGCTACTTTTGTGGCTATTCAAATTCCGGCAACAGCCATGTCTATCTTTTCTAAGTTAAAGGAAATCAGCACTCCCGGCAGCTTTGTCCTAAACAGGCAGTTGCATAACGACCTGCTTTCGGCCCGCGGCAACCTCTCGGAGGACCTTCCTGCCGATTTCTCGCCTGTCGAGCGCGAGGATATCAGGGCCGTTCGCCCATTTACGATGACCAGTCCGGAAAGGCTGGTCAGTCTTTCAAGGGGCGTGGATCATCTTGTTCAGCAGCGTATCGGCGGGGATATCGTCGAATGCGGGGTATGGAAGGGCGGCTCGATGCTGATGGTGGCCAGGAAACTGGCGCGGGCGGGAGATACGGCCCGGGGTCTTTTTCTGTTTGATACCTACGAAGGCATGTCCGAGCCTACAAAAGAAGATGTCAGCGCCGTGGATCAGACGAAGGCGGGCGATCTGCTCGACGCCGCGGAGCGCACCGATGGCGACAATGTCTGGTGCTATTCCCCCATCGACGAAGTAAAGGCCAACCTCAACAGTTCGGGCTATCCCCCGGAGAAGATGCATTTCATCAAGGGAAAGGTGGAGGACACGCTGCCGGAGCCTTCTATCGGCCCGATCGCCCTGCTGCGGCTGGACACCGACTGGTACGAGTCCACCAAGCATGAACTGGAGACGCTGTATGACAAGCTGGTGCCGGGTGGGATACTGATCATTGATGATTATGGGCACTGGAGCGGTTCGCAAAAAGCTGTCGACGAATTCATTGCAGCCCGAAGTCTTTCTATCTTTCTGCACCGGATAGACTATACCGGGCGCATGGCCATTAAATCCTAGTTGCATATGCTAACGATCCTGAAGGACCTTTTTCAGAAGGAAATACCGTATAAGTCCGTCATACCCTTTTCCGCCGCGGAGCTGGAGGAGCCTATCCGGACCAACCGAGCCAGCCTGCAGAAGGTGGAGACCTGGATCGACGAGGAAGCCTTCGCGCGCAGCTATTTCCAGTATGGCGTACCCGGGAGCATCAAAGCCGTGATCGATCAACCTATCGGCAACACGCCGACCTACACCGATCTGATGGTCCTGCTGGCCAAACGCTATTTCCAGTCCGTGAACTACTTCGAGATCGGCGTATCCGTCGGCAAGAATTTCTTCCAGCTGATGAACGCGCTGGACAATGTCCGGCTCACGGCATTCGACATCGAAGAGATCAACCCCGTGCTTGCCAAAAAGCTGACACCCGGCAAGCGAACGGAATGGGACACCCCGGCCGGCTCGATCAAGAAGAACCGCAGTTCGCTTAGCAACTTCTCCTTTGGCGGGAAAGCCGTGAACTATCTTTCGGGGGATGTCTGGGATGCTAACAGTTGGGCGAAGCTGGAAGGCAATAAATACAATCTCGTCTTCTCCGATGCATTGCATACTCCCAAGGCCATCCTTTTCGAGTTCGAGATGCTGGTGAAGTACCGCCTTTTGGACGACCGGTTTATCATCGTCTGGGATGATCTGGTCGGCAAGATGAAGAACTCCTTTTTTCGGATCATCCGGCAATACAATAAAGTTTACGGGATAAAAGATATCTACCTCCTCGACATCAATGGCTGGGTAGGGGAGCACGAACAGCCGCATTCGGTTGGCATCATTTCAAATTTTGCCTTCTGACATGGCAGTCGTACTGACCAATCTTTCCAACCGCCGCTATGAGGAGAGCCGGCTTCGCCTGAATGCATCGGCGGAGAGATACGGCATCGACCGGCTGCGGTCGCTCGATTGGGAAGACCTTCGCACCACTCCCTTTTACGAGGAAAATCGCGGGATCCTCGACCGGCCTACCGGTATGGGCTACTGGCTTTGGAAGCCTTTTATCATCCTCGAGGCGCTGAATGCCGTTGCCGAAGGGGATATCGTCATCTATGCCGACAGCGGGCTGGAGATCGTTGCTTCGCTGGAACCGCTGTTCGATCTCTGCCGGAATGGGAATCCCATTCTGTTGTTCGGCAACGCGGATTTTTCCAATTCCATGTGGACGAAAAGGGATTGCTTTATCCTCATGGGTTGTGATGGAGAAGCCTATTGGAAGGCGCCGCAGTGCGATGCCGCCTTTGCCGTTTTCCGGCGTTGCGAGGCCAGCCTTCGTTTTGTTTCTGAGTGGCTGGATCATTGCCGGGACGGGCGGATCCTCACCGATGACGCCAACACCTGCGGGCGGCGGAACCTGCCCGATTTCGTCGAACACCGGCGGGATCAGTCGGTGCTCTCGCTGATGGCCGCCAAACACCGGATCTCCCTGTTCCGGATGCCGACGCAGTTTGGCAACCACTACAAGGCCCCGGCTTTCCGGCTGGCGGATGAGTTCAACTGTGTCAACCAGAACCGCCGTGCGCCGGTGGACTATTATGCCCTGATCCCCTATTACAATTCACCGTATTTTCAATTGCTCGACCATCATCGGCATCAGAATAAGAATAGCGGCGACGGAGGGAAACAGAAGGGCCGGGGGCCGTTCTCCCTGATCGTCCGGATCATTGGTAAGTGGTACCGGCGGTGGTTGAATACCTACGATCTATGGCGGCACAAACACCCTACCTGACCATCATCATGCCCACGTTCCGGGCCGCGAAGACGCTCCGGGCGTCTTTGGACAGTGTGTTATGCCAGCGCTTCACCGACTGGCAACTGCTGATCATGGATGGCGGCTCCACGGATGGAACGCTCGAGCTGGCGCATGCCGCTGCGCAGGCAGATCCCCGCATCCGGATCTTCTCCCAGCCCGACAAAGGCGTCTACGATGCAATGAACAAGGGCATCGGCGAGGCCGCGGGTGAATGGCTCTATTTTCTCGGCAGCGATGATCTCCTGCAGGATGAGCAGGTGCTGGACGCGGTGTTTGCCACGGCGGACCATCGCGGCTACGACCTGCTGTATGGCAATGTCGTCGGCGCCAGCTACAAAGGCGTGTATGACGGCGTATTCACCTACGAAAAGCTGCTTAGCCGCAACGTCTCGCACCAGGCCATGTTCTTTCGGCGGGCCTTGTTCGGGCGGCTGGGTGAATACGATCTGCGCTATAAGGCCTATGCCGACTGGGAGTTTAACCTCCGCTGTTTCTCCGACGAGCGGGTCCGTATCCGGTTTATCGACCGGACGATCGCGTCTTTTGGCGCGGACGGGCTGAGTTCGCGACACGATGTACCTTTTCTGCGGGAGGTGTTGCTGCCTGCAAGAGTAAGGTGGCTGGAGCAGCAGGGTGGCCGGCCTTTGCGACGGATCGCGCTTTATGATGAATACTGGCGGCTGCTGCGGAATGCGGCGATCCGGGACGGCGCTGTTCTCCGGGAACTTGCGGGTCCCGCGATCCCCCCGGCGATCGTGGGGATGGCCGGCTGGCAACACCGGATACCGACAGGGCTGCTGAAGATCGGGTTCTGCTCCAAAATGTGTATGTTCGCCGGCTATCTGTCCCACCTTCTAACCGGAAAGATCTGAATGGCTTTAAGTATCGTCATAGTCAACTATAAATCGGCCGGCCTCATCCTGGACTGCCTGCATACGCTGTACCCGGGGGGGGCAGCCCGCGGGCACGAGGTGCTGATCGTCGACAACGCATCCGGCGACGACAGCCGGGAACGGATACTCGCTGCTTTCCCTTTTGTGATCTGGATCGGGATGGAGTATAACTCCGGTTTTGCCCGCGCCAACAACGAAGGCATCCGCCGTTCTTCCGGCGATGCCGTCCTGCTGTTGAATGGCGACACCCTGCCGCAGGCGGCAGCTATCGATACCTGTTACCAGCGCCTGCTCGCCTCATCGCATGTGGCAGCGGGTGTGCAGTTGCTGAATGCCGACCAGTCGCCCCAGATCTCGGGGATGTATGTCATGAAGGGTGGATTGAACTATCTTCTGCCCTTGCCCTATCTCGGCGCCCTCCTTAAGAAGGCCGGGGAATGGGCAAAGGTCGAGAAACCGCATGTACCCGACGCCGGTGGAACGGTGGATGTGGACTGGATCAACGGCGCCTTTCTAATGGTGAAGAAAAACGTGCTGGAGACCGCGGGGCTGCTGGATGAGGATTTCTTTTTGTATGCCGAAGAAGCGGAATGGTGTTCGCGGCTGAAGAAAGCGGGCCCGCTTTGTATCTATGGCGATCTGCGGGTGATCCATCTGCAGGGCGAGACGGCCAACCAGACCTTCGGCTCCGACGGGAAGGGATATTATAATCTCTACGACCGGAAGGGCCGGCAAATCATGCTCTCCAACTTCGTCCGCATCCGCAAGCAGTTCGGCACGGGCTGGTTTCTTGTGCAGTTGTTGTTCTACGTGGGGGAGATTCCCATCTTCTTCCTGGGAATTCTTTTATCGCGGGTCACCGGCAAGGCTCTGCCGCGCTACAGCCTGACCCAGTTGGGGCAATATTGCCGGAATATGGGGGTCATCCTCGCCCGAAGTGCGGCTATCATAAGGAATAAACCTTATTTTTATAAGGCCATATGAGGAAGGTCCTTTCCCTTATCAGCTTACTAACGTTGTTGCTACCCTGCCTGCTTTTTTCGCAGGAGTATAGCTATACCCATTATGATATCAACGATGGACTGGCCGGTTCGACCGTGTATTGCATCACTCAGGACAAGGACGGGTTCATCTGGCTGGGCACTGAAACGGGTGTCAGCCGTTTCGACGGTACTCATTTCCGAACCTTCAGCACGGAGGATGGGCTACCGGATGTCGAAATACTCGAGATGTTCGGGGATTCCCGGGGGCGGGTCTGGATGGCACCTTTTCAAAAGACCATCTGCTACTACTATCAGGGACAGATCCACAATCAGACGAACGACTCTGTGTTGCGCAGGTTGCGGATACGGAACAATATCTATTCTTTCGCCGGCGACAGCGCGGGTAATGTTCTGGCGGCTACGACAACGGAACTCTACCTGATAAGGCCGGACGGCACGAGCCGCGAGATCGATTCCGTCGGCGGCCGGCCCATACACGATTGCGGTGCGGTGTCGACCAGTGCCGACGGCCATTTCCTTGTCCAGGTGGACAAGGAGATCTATCGTCTTTCCGGCAACGATCTTACTCCCCTGTCTGCGATATCCATCTGGAGCAGCTGGCCGGTATATGTCTCGATGAATAGTACCGGCATGATCTGGTGGGAGGAAAAGGCCTTTACCGCCATTCATTCATTTGCCACGGGCAAAACGGTGCGACTGCATTTCGAGCGGGGAAAATATGAGCATAATACCTTCACCAGCTATGGCGACAGCCTGTTTTGGTTCAATGAGAATTCCGGCGTCCGCGAATACAACCCGCAGACGGGCCGGATCAGACGGCTCATGCCGGGAAAGCCGGTATCCCGAACTTTTCGGGATGCAACAGGCAATCTCTGGTTCACGACCCTCGGCCAGGGTATCTACCGGCTCAATTCGGACGAATTCCAGACGATAAACGTAAGTAGCGCAAAAACCCCTTCTTCGGCGATCTATGGGATCAGAAGGCTCGGCGACCAGCTTCTGGCGGGCAACGATCAGAATCAGGTTATTTTTTTCCGGTTGCCGGACCTGTCCGTGCTGCGTATCCACCAGGTGTCGCAGGCGATAAAGATCCGGATCTATGACTTTGGGATGAGATCCGATGGAAAGATATATGTTCCTTCCACCCGGGGGATAAATATCATCAAGAAAGATATTTTGAAAGAGGAGGGCTACTTCCATAGCATAAAATCCTATTTTCCGTTGGGCAACGACAAAGTGCTGATCGCCAGTTTTTGGGGCGCCGGCATTCTCGATCTTAAAACGTTCCATGTCGAAGACACGCTCTACCGGGACCGGACAACCACCGTCTATTATCGCCGGGACACGGTACTCATCGGGACGCTTAACGGTCTTTACGGCATTGCGCCGGACAGATCCATTCATTTCTATGGGGACAAAGTCCCTTTTTTGCGAAAGCGGATCTCGGCATTGACCGAATCCGCGGATGGAACCCTTTGGGTGGCTTCCTATGACGCCGGTATTATCGGCTACCGGAACGGGGAGGTGGTTGCCGCCCTTTCCAAACCGCAGGGGCTGACCAGCAACATCTGTCGTGTCCTTTACTTCCATAAGAATGCCCTCTGGGTCGGAACGGATAAGGGGTTGACCCGGATCGCGCTGGACCGGCCGGGTTACCCGATGCATCGATATACTTCACAGGATGGTCTGGGGTCCGATCTCATCAACAGCGTCTATGGGGACGGGTCGGTCATCTATGTGGGGACATCGGCGGGACTCAGCTTTTTCGATGAGAACCGGGTCAATGTATCGGAGGGCTGCCGGCTGCATCTGCTGTCTATCCAGAATTCGGACCGGGAACGGCTCGGGGACTCGGCGGCGCTGGTGCTGCCTTACGCCGACAAGCACCTTCGGCTGGAGTTTGCCGGTATCTCTTACCGGTCGGTAGGCGACATTACGTATCGGTACCGGCTGATCGGTCTCGACAGCATCTGGCGCACCACCAAGCAGACCTTTCTGGAATATCCTACGCTGCCGTCCGGCAACTATGCGTTCCAGTTACAGGCATCGAATAAATTCGGGTTGAAGAGCGATGAGCTGACCCTGCGGTTCGAGGTGGCTACGCCCTGGTGGCAGACGATCTGGTTCGATACCCTTGCGCTGGTGACGGTGTTGTCGCTCTCCTGGTTCTTTGTTTCCCTGCGGATCCGCCGGATCCGCAGGCGGCAGCGGGAAAAAGAAAAGCTCAACCAGCGGATGATGGAACTGGAGCATCTGGCCCTGCAGTCCCAGATGAATCCGCATTTTATCTTCAATTGCCTGAACTCCATCCAGCAATATGTTTTCGATCAGGATGTCTTCGCGACAAACAAATACCTCACCGGCTTTTCCAAACTGATCCGGGCCACCCTGCAATATTCAACCCGGAACTTTATCCATCTGTCGGAGGAGGTCAGTTATCTGTCGGGTTATCTCTCGCTGGAAAAGCTGCGGTTCAAGGAAAAAATGGACTATACCATCGAGGTCGATCCCGCGCTGCAGACCGGCGAGTACCTGGTGCCGCCGATGCTGATCCAGCCTTATGTCGAAAACAGCATGCGGCATGGTCTCCGGCATAAGACGCAGGGAAAAGGAACGATCAGGATCAGCTTTCGGCAGGATGGGGCCCGGTTGATCGCGGTCGTCGAAGACAACGGCATTGGGCGTAAGGGCGCCGCGGCATTCAAGACCCGTGAGCATATCGAATATCAGTCGAAGGGAATGTCGCTTACGGCCGACCGCATCCGGATGATCAACGCCCGGTTCCGCGAACGGATCGACGTCGAGATCGTCGACCTGGAGGATGATGCCGGTAACCCGGCGGGGACCAGGGTGGTCATGGAGTTCCCTTTATTTCACAGTATCTCCGAAAACGAACCCATATGATCAGAACTATTTTGGTAGACGATGAGACCGACAGCATCAGCGTCCTGCGGCTGCTGCTGGAAAAATACTGTCCGAAAGTAAGCATTGCCGGCACTGCCAACGGCGTAGACACCGCCTTCGCGCTGATCGGGGAAACCCGGCCCGATCTTGTCCTGCTGGATATCGAAATGGCGCAGGGCAATGCGTTCGACCTGCTGAACCAGCTGATGCCGCTGAGCTTCCAGGTGATCTTTGTGACGGCTTTCGACAACTATGCCATCCGCGCCTTCAAATACAGCGCGGTGGACTATCTGTTGAAGCCGGTGGACATCGACGACCTTCGCGATGCCATCTCCAGGGTGCGGGAAAAGCCAGCAACCGATGACCTCGCCCGGCAGATGCAGATCCTGCTGGAGAATGTGGGTACCTTGCAGATGTCGCAGCAAAAGATGGCGATCCCTACGATCAACGGGCTGAACTTCGTACCGGTGCAGGATATCCTGCGTTTTGAGGCAAAGGGCAGCTATACGGTCATCTATCTTGCTTCGGCTGAGCAGGTCGTGGCCACCCGGACGATCAAGGACTATGAGGATGTGCTCCCCGAGACCATTTTCTGCCGCATTCACAGCTCGCATATCATCAACCTCTCCCGGATCCATAAGTATCAAAAGGGCAGGGGGGGTACGGTGATCATGGAGGATGGGAGCATCATCGAGGTGGCCAGCCGCCGCCGCGATGAATTTCTGCGCCGATTGCTGAAATAGCCGGATGGCCGGGTAGGTAAAAAGAGCCTATTTTTGTTATAGAAAAGCTTGTCATGAATACATCGGAATTTCAGTATGGAAGTGATCTGTTGCAAATAGGAAGCGTTATGCGGATGGCCGAAGGCACCCTCCGGGGCGGTTTTTCCGCGGCCGCCGAGAAGAGGATCAGGGCCAGCCAGGCCCAGGTGGCCGATATCGTTAGTCAGCAGAAGACCGTTTATGGGATCAATACGGGTTTTGGGATCCTCGCCTACACCAAGATCTCCGAGGAGGATACGCGTATCCTGCAACACAAGATCCTGCAGAGTCATAGTGTCGGGGTGGGGGAGCCCGTACCCGCCGAGATCGCGCGTATCATGCTGATCACGAAGATCCATGCGCTGGCCCAAGGCTATTCCGGCGTTCAATGGGAGACCTTGCAGCGATTGGTCTGGCATCTCGATGAGGACGTCATCCCGGTGGTGCCGGAGAAGGGCAGTGTGGGAGCGTCGGGCGATCTGGCGCCGCTGTCGCATCTTTTTCTGCCGCTGATCGGCCATGGCGAGGTGTATCACCGGGGTGTGCGGAAGCCGGCGGGAGTAGTCCTCAGGGAATATGGGCTTAATCCCGTTGAATTAGGGCCAAAAGAAGGTCTTGCGCTGATCAACGGCACCCAATTCATCCTTGCTTTTGCCGTCAAAGGCGTGCAGCGGCTGCATTACTGCCTGGAGGCGGCCGATATCATCGGGGCGATGAGCCTGGAAGCGCTGACGGGTACGAAGGCGCCTTTCGACGAGCGGCTCCACCGGCTGCGGCCCTATGCGGGCAGCAGTCTTGTCGCCCAGCGGCTCCGCCTGCTGCTGGCCGACAGCGAGATCATGCAGAGTCATATCGACTGCGGCCGGGTACAGGACCCTTATTCCCTGCGTTGCATGCCCCAGGTGCACGGCGCTTCGCGCAATGCCTGGCAGCACCTGCATCAGCTGACCCAGGTGGAGTTGAACTCGGTCACCGACAACCCGATCATCCTGGAGGGTGGCGATACGATCAGCGGCGGTAATTTCCACGGCCAGCCGCTGGCCCTGCCCCTGGACTATGCCTGCCTGGCTGCCGCGGAGATCGGCAATATTTCCGATCGCCGCTGTTATCTGCTGCTGGAGGGCAAATGGGGGCTTCCCCTGTTGCTGATGCGCAATGTCGGCCTCAACAGCGGCTTTATGATCCCCCAGTATACGACGGCGGCGCTGGTCACCGAGAACAAAACGCTTTGTTTTCCGGCCAGTGCGGACAGCATTCCCACCTCTCTTGGCCAGGAAGACCATGTGAGCATGGGCAGTATCAGCGGAAGAAAGCTGAGCCAGGTGCTCGACAACCTCGAATATATCCTGGCCATCGAGCTGATGAGCGCCTGTCAGGCGATAGAGTTCCGGCGGCCGCTGAAAAGCAGCGGTATCCTCGAGGCGGCGCATGACTTCGTCCGGAACTTTGTCGGGTTTGCCAGCGAGGACCGCATCTTTGGCGACGACATCCGGCAATTGCACGGGATCATTCATGACTTTTCTTTTGTAAGATATTGCAACGGCTTTGCCCAGGAAAAAGGCATCGCCCTGAATGCAGGTTTTGAATCCGATTTAGGGATCATCCCATAAAAAATACATTGCCATGAATACGGTTGCCTATCAACGTTATGATCCGGTGAAATACAAGACGCCCAGGGGATCGCAGATCAGCTGCAAGGGCTGGGTGCAGGAAGCGGCCTTGCGCATGCTGCTCAATAATCTCGATCCGGAAGTGGCCGAACGGCCCGACGAGCTGATCGTCTATGGCGGCCGCGGAAAGGCTGCCCGGAACTTCGCTGCGCTGGATGCCATTATCCGGGCGTTGAAAGACCTCGAATCCGACGAGACCCTGCTGATCCAGAGCGGGAAACCCGTGGGGATCCTCCGCACGCATCCCGATGCTCCGCGGGTGTTGCTGTCCAATTCGCAGCTCGTGCCCAAATGGGCCGACTGGAAACATTTTGACGAACTCGAAAAGAAGGGGCTGATGATGTATGGCCAGATGACGGCCGGCTCCTGGATCTATATCGGCAGTCAGGGTATCGTGCAGGGCACCTACGAGACCTATGCCGCTGCGGCTGCAAAACATTTCAAGGGAACCCTGCGGGGAACGCTGAACGTCACCGCCGGACTTGGCGGGATGGGTGGGGCACAGCCGCTGGCGATCACGATGAATGAAGGCGTGGCGCTGATCGCCGAGGTGGAGGAATGGAGGATCGATAAACGGCTGGAGACGCGCTACCTCGACCGGAAGGTCGACAATATCGATGCGGGCATCGATCTTGCCCTGGCCGCCAAGGCCAGGGGGGAAGCGCTTTCCATCGGCGTGCGGTGCAATGCCGTCCATCTGCTGGAGCGGCTGTTGCAACGTAATGTTATACCCGATACGCTCACCGATCAGACCTCGGCCCATGATCCGCTGATCGGTTACTGGCCTCATGAGTTGTCCTATGAGCAGGCGACCGTCCTGCGGAAGGAAAATCCGGAACAATATACCGACTATGCCTACCGGAGTATGCGCCGGCATGTGGAATGTATGCTGGAGCTGCAGGAGAGGGGTGCGATCACCTTCGACTACGGTAACAACCTTCGGGCCCGGGCAAAGGAACGCGGGCTCGAAAATGCTTTTGATTTCCCCGGTTTTGTACCGGCGTATATCCGGCCGCTGTTCTGCGAGGGGAAGGGGCCGTTCCGTTGGGCTGCCCTCAGCGGTGACCCCGCCGACATTGCCGTCACCGACAAGGTCATTTCCGAACTCTTCCCGGATAATCATTCCCTGCAACGCTGGCTGAAACTGGCAAAGGAAAGGATCGCTTTTCAGGGTCTGCCTGCGCGCATCTGCTGGCTTGGCCAGGGCGAACGGGAAAAGGCGGGGTTGGCCTTCAACGAATTAGTGCGTACGGGGGCGGTAAAAGCACCCATCGTGATCGGCCGGGATCACCTGGACACGGGTTCCGTGGCCTCGCCCAACCGGGAAACGGAAGCTATGCTGGATGGCAGCGATGCGGTGGCCGACTGGCCGCTGCTGAATGCGCTCGTCAATACGGCGGGCGGGGCGTCCTGGGTAAGTCTGCATCATGGCGGGGGCGTGGGTATGGGTTATAGTATTCATGCGGGAATGGTCATCGTGGCCGACGGAACTCCCGAAGCTGCGGCCCGGCTCGGCCGCGTTTTGCGTAATGATCCGGGGACGGGGGTGATCCGGCATGCGGATGCCGGATATGAGCTCGCCCAGGAGACTGCGCGCGAGCATGGGTTGGACCTTTCGCAGCGGCTTGGGGGATAACACGATAAACGGCCGGCTTGGGCAGTAACACGATAAACACGCGGGATCGGGCGAATGACCCTACACGATAAACAGCCGGAATAACACGATTATCCGGATTATGACACGTCTGTGAAATGGCGATTAAAAACCCATCTTCTTATCATATTTTAGCCAGGCATTCGTTTTTGTCTTAGGAATTTTAATCCGTAAACCTCTAATATTCTTCCGTATGCCCAAGAAAAGCCTGACCGTATCATTTTTGGTTATTGCATTGGTTCTGATTGGTTTAGTGTTCTCCTGTGTAAAGCGCTCGATACCTATCCCACCACCACCGCACCATGATTCCACGACGACGCCACCGGTAGATACGACGGCGTTCCCGCCGGCAGACACCACCGGGACCGTCGACCTCCGATTGGGTCTTGTACTCTGGCTGCCCTTCGACGGTAACATGGCGGACAGCAGCGGCAACAATAACATGACAGAAGGCC
This sequence comes from Puia sp., assembly GCF_036500295.1. Lineage (NCBI taxonomy): Bacteria > Pseudomonadati > Bacteroidota > Chitinophagia > Chitinophagales > Chitinophagaceae > Puia > Puia sp. Next base: position 36,953 of record NZ_DASYCH010000035.1, read on the forward strand.
TCAACGGAGCGGGTCTTGTGAGCGATGAACATGGCTCGGCCAGTGGCGCTTTCGGGGCCAACGGTACCAACCAGGTTGTTCTTGTGACTAATAATGGTTCTATAAAATTCGATACGGCGTATAGCGTCTCGTTCAATGTGCAGTCGAATGATAACAACAGCCTGCATATGTATATCAGTATGATCAACTGGACGAATGGCAACGCACCGACCTTTGGCGTCGGGACCTCTTGTCCGGCATACCTCAACCGGGTGACCATCGCGGCAAATGACAGTGTTGCGGGTTGTGATAACGACGGACGCGGTACGAATACGGCGCTCGCTGATACGACCAACTTTAATCCGCAGCCCGGAAGCTGGTACAACGTCATCGAGGTCTATCATCGGGGAAGCGTGACCACCTATGTCAATGGACAGATCGTCGGCATAAAATCGGGACCGGGAACCCGCGCGCTCGATTGCCTCAGCGAACAGGTTGTCGTTGGCGGCTGGTGGAGTGGAGATCCTGAGAACCTCAATGGGAAGATCGACGACGTCCGCATCTATAATCGCGTTTTAACCGGAAAAGAAATAGCACGACTGGCAACTCGTCCCTAAACCCCTAGCCGACCATTAGCCATACTTTATCTATGAACGAAGTCCCGCAAGGGACTTCTTTTTAAATTATAAACCAACTGACCCGACCTTATCAAGTCACCTCCAATAGTCTGAGACCCGTCCTCCGAACCCATTGATCTGTTCCCGGATCAAAGTGAGAGAGTCCCCCACAAGGGACTCTTTTGCATATAATTGGCCCCATTGTTGAATAAGCGTAAATTGGAGTATACCTATTAAAAGGAGTTTCAACATGGGTCGTTTAATTATTATATCCAACCGGTTGCCCTTTTCGCTCGATAAAGACGGGGATAAGGTCAGTCTTCGTCAAAGTTCGGGTGGATTGGTCTCTGCGATAAAGAGCTATTTTGAGAATGCATCTGCCCAGCGCGGTGGGGAAGCGACGGAGAACGTGTGGATGGGTGTGGCGGATTTTCCCCAGGAGGATTGGGAACTGGTAGTTGCCACTCATGCGGCGGAACAAGACTTCAGCATTCTCCCTCTTTTCGTCGATAAAGACCTGTACGACAACTACTACAATGGGTTTTCCAATTCGGTGTTGTGGCCTTTATTCCACTATTTCAGTTCGCTCGCGAACTACGAGAGCCAGTATTTTGATGCTTATGTGCAGGTAAATCAGCTTTTTGCCGAGAAACTTCTTCCCCTGCTGCGGCCGGATGATCAGATCTGGATACATGACTACCAGCTGATGATCCTGCCGCATCTGCTGCGGACAAAAAGACCGGAGGCGACGATCGGGTTCTTCCTGCATATTCCTTTTCCGTCCTATGAGATCTTCCGATTACTGCCCACCGAATGGAAAAAAATACTCCTGCAGGGTTTGATGGGGGCCGATCTCATCGGGTTTCATACCTACGACTATGTCCAGCATTTCCTCCAGTCGGCGAAAATGCTGCTGGGGGTGGACAGCTATTTTCACAACCTGCAGTACCAGGACCGGCTGGTGCGGATCGATCTTTTTCCGATTGGCATCGACTACAACAAATTTCATCAGACGGCGGCCGATCCCGAGACGGAGCAGCTGCGAAACAAGATATTGGACAACTTCGCGGACAAGAAGATCGTCTTTTCGGTCGACCGCCTGGATTATACAAAAGGCCTGATGCAGCGGCTGAACGGCTTTGAGTATTTTCTCGAGCGCTATCCCGAATGGCGCGAGAAGATGATCTTTATCCTCAACGTCGTGCCTTCCCGGGATACGATCCCGGCCTATAACGACAGGAAGAAGATGATCGAGGAGAAGATCGGCACCATCAACGGGCGGTTCTCTTCCATCAGCTGGCAACCCGTGATCTACCGGTATAATCATCTTCCCTTCAAAGAACTTATCGCCCTTTATCAGGCGGCGGATGTGGCCCTCGTCACCCCGCTGCGTGATGGGATGAACCTGGTCGCCAAGGAATATGTCGCCAGCAGCCTGGGCCGCGGCGTGCTGGTCCTGAGTGAGCTGGCCGGCGCCGCAAGCGAGCTGAGTGAAGCCATCCTCGTGAATCCTACCGACACCTCCGACGTGGCTTCCTCCATCGTCCGGGCGTTGGCGATGCCCCTGTATGAACAGCGGAACCGCATCTCCCTTATGCAGCGCCGCATCCAGGAGTACGATGTCTTCAAATGGGTAAACGACTTTATGGATCAGCTGGCGCAGGTGAAGCAGGAACAGCAGAAGCAGAAGGTGAAGCTGCTGGACGAAAAGGTGATCACGACTATCCGCAGACATTATCAGCGCAGCAGGAACCGCTGTCTGCTACTCGACTATGACGGCACGCTGGTGCCTTTCTCCCGCATCCCTTCGGAGGCGGCGCCGGACAATGCCGTAAAGGACCTGCTGCTCCGGCTTACCGCGGACCCCAAGAACCACGTGATCATTATCAGCGGCCGCGACCTGTCGTCGCTGGACCGCTGGCTGGGTGAGTTCAACGTGACGCTGGTCGCCGAACACGGCGCCAGTACCAAGCGACGTGGGGCAGCCTGGCAGCAGATGGTATCGGTGTCCGATCTCTGGAAGGAGGAGATCCGCCGGATCATGCAGCTCTTCGTCCTGCGATGCGCCGGCTCTTTTATCGAAGAAAAAACGAATACCATCGCCTGGCACTATCGCAACACCCAGGCGGGTCTGGGTTTCTCCCGCAGCCGGGAACTGCTCAACACCCTTTCCCAGCTGATCCAGAACACCACGTTGCAGGTCATCGACGGCAACAAGGTGGTGGAGGTGCGGATCGCGGGTTTTGACAAGGGCGCCACGGCGCTGAAGATCATCGGCGAGATGGATCCCGATTTCACCCTGTGTATGGGCGACGACACCACGGACGAAGATATGTTCAAGGCCCTGGAAGGAGAAGCCTACACGATCAAGGTCAACAACGGCGCGTCCGCGGCCCAATACACCATCCTCTCCCAGCAGCAGGTGTTGCCCGTTCTGACTCTGCTGACGAGCGAATTACCGGAACCCCTTCAACTACCGAAAACAAAGTATGCCGATTCATAAGTATAACATGGGCGTCATCGGTAACTGTTCTTACCTGGCCTATATCGATACCAGCGCGGATGTTAAATGGATGTGTCTTCCGAGGTTTGACAGCAGCTTTCTCTTCGGCTCCCTTCTCGATGAAGAGAACGGCGGCCATTTTTATATCCGGCCTACGGACGGGAACTATACGTCGCGCCAGTACTATATCACCAACACCAATGTACTCTGCACCGAATTCACCTGTAGCGACGGGCGCTTTGTGGTAAAGGACTGTGCGCCGCGGATGCGCATCTATGAGCGGCAGTTCCGGCCGCTGATGCTGGTCAGAAAGATCGAGTGGCTGGAGGGGACACCTGCTATCACGGTGTCCTGCCAGCCGAGGGGGGAGTATGGAAAGATCGTTCCGGAGTCGGTTATGGCGAGCAATCATATCCGGTTTCTCAACCTGGACCAGCAGGTCCGGCTCACCACCGATGTCCCGTTGACCTATATCCAGAAAGAGAAATCCTTTATTCTCGACCAGGACCGGTATCTCGTGCTTGCCTATGGCGAGCCGCTGGAGGCGCCGCTGAAAGAGACGGCGGAGGAGTTTATCCGCAAGACGACGGAGGACTGGCAGTCCTGGGTCAAGAGCTGTTATCTGCCGGATATCTACCAGGACCAGATCATCCGGTCGGCCCTGGTGCTCAAACTGCATCAATACGAAGACACCGGCGGCATCATCGCAGCCGGCTCGACGAGCCTTCCCGAATTTCATGACAGCACGCGCAACTGGGACTACCGCTATTGCTGGTTCCGCGATGCCCACTATACGCTGCGGGCCTTTAACCAGATCGGACACTTCGAGGAACTGGAAAAATACTTCGATTTCATCTATAATATCCTGCTCAACGCCACCGACTCGTTGCAGCCGTTATATTCCATCGCCGGGGACAGAAAGCTGTTTGAGATGAGTCTCGACCTGCCGGGTTATCTGGGTAATAAGCCCGTTCGTATCGGTAACAAGGCCTATATCCAGTCCCAGCATGATGTCTATGGGCAGGTGCTGGTCAGCCTGCTGCCGCTGTACCTCGACAAGCGGCTGATCTTCCCCAAGAAGAACAGCTATGGCAAGATCGTTCCCTGGCTGCTGGCGCAGATAGAGCGGACGCTGGAGACCCCCGATTCGGGTCTCTGGGAGTTTCGCAACGAGGTGCAGGTGCATACCTATACCCTGCTGTTCCACTGGGCGGGGGCCAAGGCCGCCTATAAGATCGCCGCATTCTTTGGCGACCACGAGCTGATGCGCAAGGCCGCCCGGCTCGCCGAAGCCGCCGACGCGCTGATCGAAAAGGCCTATGACCCCGTGCGCCGCCTTTATACCCAGGCCATCGGCACGGCCAATCTCGACGCCAGCACGCTGTCGATGATCACCATGGACTACCTGGATCACAAGGGCAGCAAGGCGCAGGACCATATCGCCGCGCTGGAGAAGGAGCTGCTGACGGAGAATGGGCTCTTCTACCGGTATAAGCATTATGATGATTTTGGCTTCCCGGAGAGCACGTTTCTGGTCTGTGCGTTCTGGTATGTCGATGCCCTGGCCTGCGTGGGGCGGATCGATGATGCGATGCGCAACCTCGACCGGCTGCTGACCTTTAGCAATCATCTCGGGATCTTCAGCGAAGATGCGACGCCGGATGGGTCGCAATGGGGGAATTTTCCGCAGACTTATAGTCATGTGGGGCTGATCAATGCAGCGTGCAGGATCGGGAGGAAGCTGGATAAGGCGGATTTTTTGTGAGCCTGGACCGCCCTGCGGGCGGGTTAGACATGGGGCCGGATTATGCGGCGAAAAATTATTTTTTGGCAATTTTTTGCCGCAATTCATATCTTGGGCCAATGTCATCACGGCTGATCTTCAACATCCGGCAACTTATGGGCACCCGCGCGGTGACGTCTCCGTTACGGGGAGCCGATCTCGCCGGCTTACCTTTCATCGATAATTCCTGGGTTCATATCGAAGGGGACCACATCGCGGCCTATGGGCCCATGCGGGCGCTTCCACCCGACCTCGCCCTGCTGGCGGATGGACCGGAAGGCATCGATGCCACCGGTTGTTTTGTGTTACCCACCTGGTGCGACAGTCATACCCATCTGGTTTTCGCGGGAAGCCGCGAGCCGGAGTTCGTCGACAAGCTAAAAGGCCTCAGCTATGCGGAGATCAACGCCCGCGGCGGCGGTATCCTCAATTCCGCGCGGCGGCTGGCCGATACCCCGGAGGACCGGCTGTTCGTTACCGCCTGGCAGCGGCTGGAAGAACTGTCGAGGCTGGGTACCGGCGCGATAGAAATAAAAAGCGGCTATGGCCTGACGGTAGAAGGGGAGCTGAAGATGCTGCGGGTGATAAAGAAATTGAAGGAGCGGTCCCCGCTTTCCATAAAGGCGACTTTTCTGGGCGCCCATACCTATCCCGAGGCCTATCGCCAGGATCATCCCGGTTATATCGATCTTATCATCCGCGAGATGCTGCCGGTGATCGCCGCCGAAGGCCTTGCCGACTATATCGACGTCTTTTGCGAAGAGGGCTTCTTCAGCCCGGCCGAGACCGAGACGATCGTCCGCGCGGGTTTGCAGGTCGGGCTAAAGCCCAAGATCCATGCGAATCAACTGCATCTCTCGGGCGGCGTGGAGACGGGAGTGCGATTGGGCGCGTTGTCAGTCGATCATCTCGAGACGATGGATGAAGGGACGATCGCGCTTCTCGCGGCTTCGCCGACGATCGGCACGTTATTGCCGACTGCGGCCTTCTTCCTGCGGATGCCCTTCCAGCCGGCCCGCGCGTTGATCGATGCGGGTTGCGCCATTGCGTTGGCCTCCGACTTAAACCCCGGTTCCTCGCCGAGCGGCAATATGAACCTGGTCGTGGCGATGGCCTGCATCGGGATGCGGATGCTGCCCGAAGAGGCGATCAATGCCGCCACGCTCAATGGAGCGTATGCGATGTCCCTTGGGGAAAGCCTCGGGAGTATCACCGTGGGAAAGATGGCCAATCTCATCGTTACAAAGCCCATTCCTTCACTGGCTTATCTTCCTTATGCCTTTGGGTCAAATCTTATCGGGCGGGTTATGATAAAAGGAGAGTTTGTCAACTGATATCTATGTTCGGAAAAAAGAGAAGAGTCAAACCTGATCTCATTGAAACCGTCTCGGGGCGCAGCACGATCCTTTCCATCGGCGACAGCGAGGCGGGCCTCGATTTCCTGGTATCTTTCTTTGCCGTTATCCGTCCGGCTCCCGGTCGCCGGCATGCCGCGGCCAATCTTGCCACTCTAACGGCCATTTTGCGCGAGCGGCCCGTCGTGCTGGCCAACCTGCGACATGCCATCCTTTCCCAGCTGGTGCGCACCGATCTTTCATCGGCGCTCATGGAAAGCGGGATGCCGCTGGCGCGGGGCTTCTGGCAGGAGTTGTTTGGCCGGCTGCGGCATAAGCTGCTTCCGCCCCTGCAACCCGAGAACGACTTCCTTTACGTGCTGAATCGCGTCTTTTTCCGGAGCAACGACTACACCTGGGTGGAGGACATCCCGCGGGCGGACTGGGTCAGCTTCTTCGAATGTCTCGGGCTTGCCCTGCATATCGACGACCGCCGCATCCTCCGCCAGCTGCTGCTCGCGTTGAATACCCTTTCTTTCCAGGTGGCGCAGCTGGGGCTTGAAAAAGAGGTGCTGCGGTATATTCCGGATCATTACCGCGAGGAGAATCCCTTTGTCGGGCAGAGTTATCTGGTTCACCAACTTGAAAATGGGGAGGACACCGCCGCAGCTGCGGAGATTGCCGCAACCATCAAAGAACAGATGGCCTGGTGTTACGAATGCATCGACTATGTCCGCGACAATCACTCGTCGCACGGCGCCAGCCTGCACCAGACCTATATACTCTTGCTGCTGACCAACCGCCTCGACCGGCTAACGATCCTGTTGGACCTGCTGGACCAGGACCATACCATGGACACGGGGAAGTTTGTCGACTTCTTCCGCATGCTGATCCGCAACGAGAACCGGAAGAACAGCATCCTCGAGTTTATGTCCCAGTCGATGGGATATCTTGCGTATCAGATCGCCGAGCACAAAGGCGCCAAAGGCGGTAAGTATATCACTTCCACCCGGGCGGAATACCGTGCGATGATCTGCAGCGCCATGGGCGGCGGCGGCTGGATCTGTCTGGTCGTGCTGATCAAGAACCTGCTCACCCGGCTGCCGCTGGCCATCTTCTGGCATGGCTTCGCCTACAGCCTCAACTATAGCCTGGGCTTTATCCTTATCGAGGAGACCCATACCACGCTCGCGACAAAACAGCCTGCCTTCACGGCCAGCGCCGTCGCCGGTTCGCTCGATACCCGCAAGAATACCCATCAACCCAATCTCTACAACCTGGCGGTCACCGTAGCCCGGGTCAGCCGCAGCCAGATCGCTTCTTTCGTGGGCAACCTGATCATCGTCTTTCCCGGCGCCTGGCTGCTGGCCTGGGGCTATGATTTCGTCTTCGGCCACAAGCTGGTGGAAGGCGCCGCGGCCCTCAAGATGCTCGAAGATCAGCATCCCTGGCACAGCCTTTCGCTGCTGTATGCGTGTAATACCGGTGTTTTCCTCTTTCTCAGCGGGATCATCGCCGGATATGTGCAGAATAAGATCCGCTATGGCCAGATCAGCCGCCGGCTGCAAACGCATCCGATCCTCCGGCTTTCGATGCCCGTGGCGAAGCTGAAGCGGGTGGCGGACTATGTCGAGCAGCACGCCGGTACGCTGGCCGGCAATATCTCGCTGGGATTCTTTCTAGGCATGGCGGGATTCTTCGGCGAGATCTTCGGCATTCATTTCGATATCCGCCATATCACGATCTCCGCCGGCAACACTTCGCTTGCCGTTTACGGCCTTGGCTTCAAAAATATCGATCCCGCCTATCTTGCCACCGTCGTCGCCGGGGTGCTCGGCATCGGCGTCTTCAACTTTGTATCCAGCTTTGCGCTGGCTTTCATCGTCGCGGTCCGCAGCCGCGGCATCCGGCTTCATGAGTATCCGGAATTCCTGGGCATCCTCTGGCGGTATTTTAAAAGCGCGCCGCTGGATTTTATCCGGCCGAGAAGGCGGTTGGAGTCAATGGAGTAAGGTCCGCGGAGCAATAGCGGCCGTGAATCTGATTTAATGATTAAATTGCCGCGCCATAAAACGGGCTGTGGGCCCGGCATAAAAACGATTGCCATCATCAAAATAGCACTATGGAGCCTATTATCGAATGTGTACCAAACTTCAGCGAAGGCCGTAACCCCGAAACCATCCGGCTTATCACCAGCGAGATCGAGGCCGTTCCCGGCGTCCGGCTGCTGAATGTAGACCCCGGAAAAGCCACCAACCGCACCGTCGTCACCTTTGTCGGTAACCCGCAGGCGGTGATCGACGCCGCCTTTCTCGCGATAAAAAGGGCGGGGGAGCTGATCGACATGCGCAACCATAAAGGCGAGCATCCCCGCATGGGCGCCACCGATGTCTGTCCGCTGATCCCCGTCGCAGGGATCAGCATGGAAGAGACGGCTGAATGGGCGCAACGGCTTGCCAAAAGGGTAGGCGAGGAGCTGCAGATCCCGGTATATCTTTACGAGGCCGCACAAGACGATAAGAATCGCAGCAACCTGTCCGTCATCCGGGCCGGGGAATATGAAGGCTTTTTCAAGAAGATCACCCAGCCCGAATGGAGACCGGACTTCGGTCCCGCGGAATTCGATGCGCGGCGCGGTGCCACGGTCATCGGCGCCCGCGATTTCCTGGTAGCCTATAATGTCAACCTCAACACCACCTCCACCCGTCGCGCCAACGCCGTTGCCTTCGATGTCCGCGAGGCAGGGCGGGTGATAAAAGAGGGCGATAAGTCCGTCCAGGTGCCGGGCACGCTGAAATCGGTAAAAGCCATCGGCTGGTTCATAGAAGAATATGGCGTCGCGCAGATATCGATGAATCTGACGAATATCCGGGTGACACCCGTGTACCTCGCGTTTGACGAGGTTTGTCGTAAGGCCGCCGAACGCGGTATACGCGTCACCGGTAGTGAACTGGTGGGTCTGATCCCCTTGCAGTCCATGCTCGATGCGGGCCGCTATTTCCTGGAAAAGCAACAGCGCAGTACGGGAGTATCCGAGAAGGAGCTGATCCGCATCGCGATCCTGTCGATGGGTTTGGAAGACCTCGGCCCTTTCGTTCCCGAGCAACGGATCATCGAATACCTGTTGCGCAACCCCGACGACGAGAAGCTGGTGCGGATGCCGTTGACCGATTTTGCCGATGAAACGGCCAGTGAGAGCCCGGCGCCCGGCGGTGGATCGATCTCCGCCTATGTCGGCGCCCTCGGCGCGTCGCTGGCGACGATGGTGGCGAATCTGTCCTCCCACAAGAAAGGCTGGGACGACCGTTGGAGCGAATTCGGCGAATGGGCGCAGAAAGGACAGGGTTATAAGGAAGAGCTGATCCGGCTGGTAGATGCCGATACCCGGGCCTTCAACGGTATCATGGCGGCCTTTGGAATGGCCAAGGGTACGCCGGAGGAAAAAGCGGCCCGGCAGCGCGCCATCCACGAGGCGACGAAGACCGCCATCGAAGTGCCGTTCCGCGTCATGGAAGTCGCGGCAGGCAGCATGGCCCTTATCAAGGCCATGGCCGAAACAGGCAACCCGAACTCGGTTTCCGATGCCGGCGTCGGCGCGCTATGCGCCCGTGCGGCCGTCCTTGGCGCCTTTATGAACGTCCGCATCAATGCGTCGGGGTATGACGACAAGAACTATGTCGCCGGGATCCTGGCGAAAGGAAAGGATATCGAAGCGCGGACGATCCGCGCGGAGGGCGAGATCATCGCCATCGTCAACGGGAAGATCGGCGTCTGAAATCTTCGTACATTCAGGTACAAAATCAACGCTATGTCCCAGCTAAAGGTATTCAGCAGATCGGATGTCCTGTCCTTTACGAAGGTCCGTAAGTTCGAAACCCGGCTGGGAGAGGAGGTGTTGGTGGCGGCCGACGCGGGGAATATCCAGGCCTCGATAGAACAGTCGCCCGCCGAATATGTCCTGCTGGGCATCCCTGAAGACATCGGCATCCGCGCCGTGGAAGGGCAGACCGGCGGCGAGACCGCCTGGCGGCATTTCCTGAAAAGCTTTTTCAACATCGAAAGCAATGATTTTATGGTGGGCACGAATATCCTCGCGCTCGGGTATTTCGATTTCAGCGACCTCTCACAGCTGATCGAAGCCAATGCCGTCGACAGCGAGGAAAAGCTCATGGCCTACCGGCATGCGGTTCACACGATCGACGAGGCGGTGGAACCCCTGATCCGCATCATCACCGCCGCCGGCAAAATACCCATCGTCATCGGCGGCGGTCACAACAACGCCTACCCGCTGATCAAGGGCGCCGCAAAGGGCCTGCACAAATCCGGGATGACGCCGCTGGCCCAGATCAATGCGATCAACCTCGACGCCCAGCCCGAGTTCAGCCCGGTGGAAGGACGCCACAGCGGCAATGCCTTCCGCTATGCGGAAGAGGACGGCTACCTGGAGAAATATTGCGCCATCGGCGTACACGAGAACTATCTCCCGCAGAACGTCTGGCTGGACATCCTCAACAATCCCTTTGTCGATTGCATCACCTACGAAGACATCTTCGTCCTCGAAAAAAGGACCTTCACCCAGGCCGTAGCTCATGCCACCGGCTTCACCGAGGATAATTATATCGGGCTGGAACTGGACCTGGACGCCGTCGCCCATATCCCGGGCGCCGGGCTCCCGCCTTCGGGCCTCACCCCGCTGCATGCCCGCCAGTACGTCACCTTCGCCGCCATCGATTCGAAGATCGCCTATCTGCATATCTGCGAAGGCGCGGTCTGCGTGGGCAATGGCTGCTCCAATCCCTCGAGCGGGAAGCTGATGAGTTACATTGTAAGTGATTTTGTGAAAGCGAGGGAATAAGGCTAGAACGGAATACCGATATTGATATAACCGATGAGCTGCCGCGACTGATCGGAATACATCGCACTCAACTCAAGCGGACCCAACGCAAACTGATAGGTGAAGGTCATGGCATAGCCGGAGAGGAAGTCCGGGGTCGTGAAGAAATTGCTTCGGTAGAGGAAGTTATTGAATAAGATATTGGCCCTGCCGGTAATCAGCACGTTGCTGTACAACTGGTAACGCAGGGCCAGCATGCCCTCCGCGATACTGGCGGAATAAAAGGTGCCTTCCCGAAGGCCGGCGAAGGTGACCTGGTTATGAAACTGCTCCGTCAGGCCGCCGATGGAGAACTCGTTCATGATATTGTTATGGTAATGCAGATTGAGGCCGCCCTGCAGATGCACCTGCAGCGTATAACGGCTGGCGATGGGTACATACTGATCGAAATCGATGTGAAAGCGCTGGTAAGGATGGGCGGAAAAGCTGGTGTCGCTGCGCGTGACGTTGGAGGCAAAGAACTGGGCACGGGGGCTCTGCTGAAAGACATGATCGGCCTCGAAATCGAACTTTGTCCCGCGCCGGGGGTAGGAGGGCCGGTCGAGCGTATTGCTGCGAATGAAGAAATAGCTGGTGACGAAACTGTTATCGCCCTTGAAATCGAGGCTCGACGTGATGGAAGGGTCATAGTCGATGTACTCCCACCGGCTGCCGAGCCCGAAGGTCAGGTCGCGGTTGGTGGAATAGCCGAAATGCCCATCGCCCCGGAAATAGCTCTGGTTATAAAGCCCGGCTTCCTTATACTTCGCATTATAGGTCGTGATCTTAAACTGATCGAACTGAGGGCCGATGGTAAATGAGAAGTTGGCGCGGCGGCTGAAGTATTGCAGATGCTCCGCGCGGATGCGAAAGTTCTGGCCCAGGTTCACCGTTACGAGACTGCGCGAGGTGGGGGTAAAGAAGTTGCGGCTGGTAAGATTGAGGATCGCGCTGATGCCACTCCACTGGTTATAGTTGAGCCCGATCTTCGCAAAGGTGAGCGGGTTTTCCTCCACCTCGAAGTCGATGCGGCTGGTGCTGTCCGGCAGCGGTTCCAGCGCATAGGTGATCCGGTTATAGTAACGCGTACCGAACGCCCTTCTCACCATCCGGGCGAGGTTGTCCGCGGAATAGTAATGGTTGGTCTCCAAGTCCATGCTTTGTATAAAAAACCCCTCATTGGTGTGGTTGAGACCTTTTACGGAATATGAGGAGATCTTCACCGGATGGACGGCGGGAAGCCTGTTCTTCACGATCTCCTGCGGACCATAGATGGCGTTGAGTGAATCCGCCAGCGCTTTTAACCGGGGATAGAGCCGCCGTCCCTCTTCGATCCCGTCGGCGATGATCTTGTCGGCGTCGCCGAAATTGGCCATCGTATAGTTTTCCAGCGGCTGGTGGATATAGATGTCACAAAGCGGTATCTGGGTCCGGGTATCGGCCGCCTCCCGGAAAAATGCCACCTGGAGCAATACCTGCAGCGCATTGGTCACCTGATCGGATTTTCGAAGCTGTCCGGCCACATTATCGCCGATGACAATATTGGCGCCCATCTCACGGACATCCTTCACCGGGAAGTTACGGACCACGCCACCATCCACCAGTTTTTGCGATCCATAGGGGACGGCGGTAAAAACGGAAGGGATGGCCATGCTGGCGCGGATGGCGGACACGATCTCGCCGGTGTCGAGGACCACGGCCTCGCCCGTCGAGACATCCGTGGCGATACACTTGAACGGGATGGAGAACTTCGAGAAATCCTTGATCTTATAAACGGGTTTGAACAGTTCGGAAAACTTCAGCCACAGCTCCTGCCCCTCGATGACCCCGGTGGAAAGGCGGAACGCATGGTTTACCCAGGGGAGCTCGACATCGTATCTGCCGTACTCGCTTTTTTCATCCATGATCATGCTCCGCATCGAGGATTGATTGGAGAGCAGGAGCCCCCAGTCGATCCCCCGGGAGATCTTCTCGATGGAGTCGGCGGAATAGCCGACCGCATACAGGGCGCCGAGGATGCTGCCCATGCTGGTGCCGGTTATATAGTCAACCTTCAGTCCGGCTGAATCGATGGCTTTCAGGATGCCGATATGCGCGAGGCCTTTTGCCCCGCCGCCGCTGAGCACCACCCCGATCTTCGGTCTTGGCCCCACCCCCTGGGTCGTCTGGGCCATCACGCCGCAAACGGGCAGGACCAGGGCGATAAAAGCGATAAGCGGGTGATTTCTCATGCGCGATGATTCAAAGAACCTTTTCCAGCTCGACGATCTTTTCGAATACCTGTTCGTATTGGCGATTGGCTTTTTGGAGTTCGTCGCTTGCTTTCCTGTAGTCTGACTCGGCCTTGACAAATTTATTTTTATCTGAATACGTAGCCGGGTCGGCCAGGGATGCTTCCAGTGCATCCTTTTGTTGGTTTAGCGTGGCGATCTTCTGTTCCAATTCCTGGAAAAGCCGTTGTTGCTTTTGCAGTTCTTTCTTTGTTTCCTTATTTATTGGAGTGGCGGGGGCCGGAACAGGCTTTGCCGGTTCTTCTTTTTTCGGGGCGGGCGCGGGCTGGGGAGTCTGTTGTTGAACGGCCTTTGCCGCGACGTTCCGCTCTTTCCAGTCTACCCATTCCTCATAGCTGCCTTTGAACTCGCGGATCTTCTGATCTTCGATCTCCCAGATCTTGTTGGCGGTCTTCTGAATGAAGTACCGGTCGTGGCTTACGAGCAGGAAGCTTCCCTCATATTTGTTCAGCGCCTCGATCAGGAGGTCGCAGGAATGCATGTCCAGGTGGTTGGTCGGTTCGTCCAACAGCAGGAAGTTCGCCTTGCTGACGATCGTCTTGGCCAGGGCGACCCGGGCCTTCTCGCCGCCGCTGAGGACCTTGATCTTCTTGTCGACGTCGTCGCCGCTGAACAGGAAACAGCCCAGCAGCACCCGCAGTTCGAGGTCGGTCTTCTGGCTGCCGCAGAGCTGCATTTCTTCCAGCAGGGTATTATTGACATCCAGCGCCTCCAGCTGGTGCTGGGCGTAAAAGCTTTCTTCGACATTATGGCCCCAGACGCGTTCGCCGCCGAAGGGCTCCGTTCCGGCGATCATCCGCAGGACGGTGGATTTACCTTTACCGTTGGCACCGATGAGCGCAATCTTGTCCCCGCGGTCGATCTCGGCGGAGGCATTCTCCACAATATGGATCGGTCCAAAGTTCTTGGTGGCATGTTTCAGGGTGGCCAGGACCCGGCCGGGTGTTTTGTCGACGCGGAAATTGATCTTGATGTTTGGGCGTTCGATCTCGACGTCTTCGATGCGGTCGATCTTTTCGAGGCGTTTCATGGCGCTTTGGGCCGCGGCGGCCTTGCTGGCCTTGGCCCGGAAGCGTTCGATAAACCGTTCTTGCTGGCGTATATAGTCCTGCTGGTTCTCGAAGGCACGTTGCTGGAGCTCCACCCGCTGAACCTTCTCGGTCTCATAGAAGGTGTAGTTGCCATTGTAGATGTGCAGCTCTTTCTGATACAGCTCCACGATCTTGGTGACCATCCGGTTGAGGAAGTATTTATCATGGCTGACGATCACCACCGAGCCCTGGTAGTGCTGCAGGTATTTTTCCAGCCATTCGATAGACGGAAGGTCCATGTGGTTGGTCGGTTCGTCCAACAGCAGCAGATCCGGCTTTTGCAGGATCATCTTGGCCAGGAGGACCCGCATCCGCCAGCCCCCGCTAAACTCCCGGAAGGCGCGTTGCAGATCGGCATTGGCGAAGCCAAGTCCCTGGAGGATCTCTTCCGTCCGGTGGTGGATCGTATACCCGTCGAGGGTATCCATTTCATGGAGGGCATCCGTGTACTGGATGAGAAGGTCGTGGTTCTCATGGTCTTTTTCCAGGCGTTTGCCCAGTTCATCGATCTCCTTTTCCAACTGGAGAACCCGGTGGAACGCGGTCATGGCCACTTCGAGGATGGAGCCGTTGGTGTCGAAGCTCAGGAGATCCTGGTGGAGATAGCCGATGGTCGTGGTGCGGCTTTGCTCCACCGTCCCTTCGGACGGGAGGTAGTCGCCTGAGAACAATTTCAACAGGGTCGATTTCCCCGTACCGTTATAGCCGATAAGTCCGATGCGTTCATTGGGCTGGATGTGCCAAGTGGCGTTCTTTACGATGACCCGGGCGCCAAATTCAAAAGTTACATTCTGTAGTCCTGCTAACATGGGTGCAAAAGTAACTAAATCCGTACCTTGCATCAAAATCCGATCAATGAAGAAATTCATTCTTTTGGCTATCGTCTTGCTCGCGGCGGGTTTTCTCGCCTGGAAATTGCTTTCGGATAAGCCCGTAAACACCTCCCTGCCCGCCAACAAGCCCCTGACCATTTCGAAGAATACCCCCCAATTCGACACTACGTTCAGCCAGTTGCTAAACAGCTATTACCTTCTCCATGACGCGCTTGTGGATTGGGATACCGGGAAGGCCGACCAGGCCGCTTATGTGTTGGCCGCGAAGGCCGACAGCCTGCCGCTAAAGGGAATGAAGGCGGATAGCGGGATCGTGCTTACCGCCCAGAGCCTGGCCGCGAGCCTCAGTGGTGACGCCAAGGGGTTCGTCGGGGAAGCGGGCATCGAAGGCCGCAGGCATTCCTTCGATCTGATGACCGATGAGCTCTATAACCTGATCCGTACCGTGCGTTATGACCAGGCGGTGATCTATCATATCAAATGCCCCATGGCATTCAGCGATACGATCCCGGCTTACTGGATCAGCAATAGTTCCACCGTTCTCAATCCTTATCTGGGGTCGAAGCACCCGGTTTACAAGAATAAAATGCTGCATTGCGGGGAACTGGTCGATTCCTTCGATCTTACCAAAAAATAAGCGTCAGGGCCTGTAGATGAATTTCACGGTCGCGCTCTTCGTTTCCGTAGATGACAGAAAGACCTCGAACTTCTGGTCACCCGCGGTGATCATCATCAGCGCCGTATTGGGTGGGATATCCCCGAGGTTATCGGCATACATCACCAGTTCGTAGGGAAGGTTGGGAAATGCGTTGAAATTTATGGTCAGCGGCTTGTCGGTCAGCATCTGCCGGTAGAGCAGGATCTTATTATTGATGAACACCGTCACCGTGTCGTGATCTATTTCCGCGTTGTCATAGAGTTCGATCTTGATCTGCGAGCTTTTTACCGTCACGGTCTTTACCACTTCTTTCTCCCTGGGTTGCAGCCGCAGCGAGGCCTGGATCCCGGCCAGGGTATCGTTTTGTTCCACGTCGACGGGGAAGTCAGAGGAAGCGGCTTTTTGGAGTTTTATCTTCCCTGGAGGACAGATGAGATGCCGGTCGGAATAGACGCCTTTCCAGTCGCCGGTGAGTTCTTCGAGGGCGCCGTTGCGGGCATAGTTGAGATCGTAGGTCTTGACGCAGGGCTGGCATTCGCCGGGGATATCGGCTTCGAGTACGCGGTCTTCGATCAGCACCATCCGGTGGGTCTGGGCGTTGTAGCGGCCGGTAAAGCTCATCTTGACAAAGTGCGCTTTGTCATAATAGTCATACGCTTTGCCCGATATCCGGTCGCCCGTGACCGTGATCTGGAGTTCGAGAAAATAGCTGGGATAACAGCCGCCGGGTCCCTGGGTGAGGGTTCCCTTCCAGATGCCGTTCAGGTCCTCCGCCGCGCTTGCGCCAAGCGACAGGAACGACAGCAATAACAGGAGCGGCAGGCGCATGAGGGGGCTATTTTATATATTGAAATTTTACAACGGCATTCTTCTGTTCGGTGGAGGTGATGCGAACCTCATATTCTTTGTCCCCGGCTTTTACGATCATCAGTGATGTGTTGGGCGGGATCTCCCCTTCGTTCTCGGCCACCATCACCACTTCGTGATAGTCGACGTTCTCATCGAGATGGAGGGTCACGACGAGCGGCCTGTCGGTCAGCATCGCGTGGTTGATCACCTGTTTGTTGTCCACGTAGACCGATACGGTGTCGTGATCGATGGCGCCATCATCATAGATATTGAGCGTAATCTCGTTTGTATGGACGACGAGGGTCTTCACCGTCTGGTTCTGGCGGTCTTGCAGGACCCGAGGAGCGATGGTCGGGAACTTCCTGCCGATACCCATATTACCGCTGTCGGTCATGGGCTGACGCATCGTTTGACGGGGCACCTCGACGCGGGCGATCGGTGGGGGAACTTTTTCGGGTGTGACGGGTTTGGTCACCGGAGGCGTAGCCGGTTTACGAACGGGTGGGGTGGTCCGGGCGGTGGCCGGCGGATTCCTTTTTGTCCCGGCGGGTGGTTTTGGCTTGGTAGAGGCTGTTGGCGGGTGATGCGGCGGCGCAGCGGCGACCCCGGGTTTGCGGGTGGGCTTCTCCGTCGGTTTGCGGATGGCCGTCTTGCCGGCGGCTTTCAGCGAGTCGGTTTCGGCGATCTCCTTTTCCCGTCTCGCCACGATGGGCTCCGTATAAAAATCCGAGGTGGGGACTTTGTGGAGGAAGACGGTACCGCGGCCACAGTTGCTCGAATCCCGGACATTCATGCTGGTATAGGTGCCTTCCAGGAATTCTTCGTCGCCGGATTTGGTATACTGCAGGAAGCAGGTCATGATACAGACGTCATTGCCGGCATTGCGATATTCCAGCAGTTTTCCTTCCTGCAAAAGAACCTTCGAGGTTTTTATGTTCACGGTGCCCGTGGCTGCGGCTTTGCCGTAAAAAATAGTGGAAAGATAGGAATAGGTCACGCCCTGAAACGCTTTGCCGTCCTGGGCGATCTGGACTTCAAACCGATAACGGTCATCGAATATGGAATTGCGCATGGTGACGCTGCCCGCAGACCGGAAATGACCCTGCCAGATCCCCGTGACATCCTGTGCCTGCAGTACAAAAGGGGTTATAAATAAAAGCAACAGCAAGAGTCTCCGCATAAGGCAAATTATGTAAATAAATCATTGGAACGTGTACCATTTGTAAAATTGACATGGCGGATCAATGGCAATAGTTTGTTAAATTTGCACCCTTATGATCAAGATCACTTTTCCGGACGGAGCCATCAGAGAGTACGAAAGCGGCGTCACTGCGTTCGCCGTTGCCAGGTCCATCAGCGAAGGGCTGGCGAAGAAAGTATTGGCCGCAAATGTTAATGGGCAGGTGTGGGATGCCACCCGGCCCATCACCACGGACGCAACGTTGAAACTGCTGACCTGGACGGATACGGACGGAAAAGCCACTTTCTGGCATTCTTCGGCGCACCTGATGGCTGAGGCCGTGGAAGCGCTTTACCCCGGGGTTAAATTCTGGGTAGGGCCCTCGCTGGAGAGCGGCGGGTTCTATTATGATATGGACCTGGGTGGCCAGCAGATTGGCGATGAGGATCTGCGGAAGCTGGAGACGAAGATGGCGGAACTCGCCAGGAAGAATGAGGAGTACCGGCGCAAGGAGATCAGCAAGGCGGAAGCCATCCGGTATTTTGCGGACAAGGGCGATGAATACAAACTCGATCTGCTGGAGAATCTCCAGGATGGGACCATTACTTTCTATACCCAGGGCGGTTTCACCGATCTCTGCCGTGGCCCGCATATCCCGAATACGGGGTTTATCAAGGCCGTACGGCTGACCAATATTGCCGGCGCCTACTGGAAAGGCGATGAGCGGAACAAGCAGCTGACCCGGGTCTATGGCGTCACCTTCCCTTCGCAAAAAGAGCTGGATGAATACCTGGCGATGATCGAAGAGGCGAAGAAACGGGATCACCGGAAACTGGGGAAGGAACTGGGTATTTTCACCTTTGATGAGCAGGTGGGACCCGGACTGCCGCTTTGGATGCCGAATGGTACGGTGATCATCGAACAGCTGGAAAAGCTGGCGAAGGAAACGGAGGAGCGGGCAGGCTACAAACGGGTGGTCACGCCGAACATTGCCAAGGAAAGTTTGTATATCACCAGCGGGCATCTTCCATATTACCAGGAAAGCATGTTTCCGCCGATGGAACTGGAAGGGGAGAAGTATTACCTGAAGGCGATGAACTGCCCCCACCACCACAAGATCTTTGGGGCGGAGCCAAAGTCATACAAGGACCTGCCCTACCGGCTGGCGGAATATGGCACTTGTTACCGCTATGAGCAGAGCGGTGAGCTTTTCGGGCTGATGCGGGTGCGGTCACTGCATATGAACGATGCGCATATCTATTGTACCCGGGAGCAGTTCTATGACGAGTTTAGCGCGGTGAATGCGATGTACCTTAAATATTTTAAAATATTTGGTATCGATAAGTACGTCATGCGTTTTAGCACGCATGATCCGGCCAAATTGGGGCAGAAATTCATAGATGAGCCCGAATTATGGAAGGAAACGGAGGATTTGGTACGAGATGTGCTGATACGGACCAATACGCCTTTTGTCGAAGTGCCCGGAGAAGCCGCCTTTTACGGCCCCAAGATCGATGTACAGATCTGGAGTACCATCGGGAAGGAGTTCACCCTGGCGACCAACCAGGTAGATTTCGCCCAGGGGCGCCGCTTCAACCTCGAATTCACGAACAAGGAAAACCATGCCGAGACGCCGCTGATCATCCATCGGGCGCCGTTGGGGACGCATGAACGCTTTATCGGCTTCCTTTTGGAGCATTATGCAGGGAAGTTTCCGGTATGGCTGGCGCCCTTGCAGGTCAAGGTCCTACCCATCACCGATAAGTCGCTGGAATATGCACAAAGTCTTTCGATTCTGCTGAAAAATGCAGATATTCGTGTAGAAGTGGATGACCGGAGTGAGAAGATCGGGAAGAAGATACGGGATACAGAGCTGGCCCGGGTTCCGTATATGCTGGTCGTCGGAGAGAAAGAGATGAACGACAATAAAGTTGCCGTACGCCGCCAGGGAAAAGGTGACCTGGGGGTTCAAGGGATCGAGGAGTTCATCGCCGGGATCAGAAAAGATATTATTGAGCGCGCCCCCAATCCCTGAGGGCGTTTATTTGAGAACAAGAAAAATTAGCAGCTTCTACAGGGAAAGAAGCTGAATTTAAAAACAGTAAATGCCGCCATTTCCACCGAGACCCCCACGCGGGAATTTCAATCCACGTTTTAGAAAAGAACAACAACAAGAACATCGTACAAACCATATGATCAGAGTACCCCAGGTACGACTGGTCGGCGATAATGTAGAAGTAGGCGTTTATTCCACTCAGGAAGCGCTGAAGATGGCCCAGGATCAACAGTTGGATCTCGTTGAGATCTCTCCCAATGCCGATCCTCCCGTTTGTAAGATCATTGATTATAATAAATTCTTATACGAGAAGAAGAAGAAGGAAAAGGAGATGAAGGCCAAGAGCAAGGCCTCTGAGGTGAAGGAAATTCGCTTTACTCCCAATACCGATGACCATGACTTCGATTTCAAGGCAAAGCATGCCGAGAAGTTTTTGAAGGAGGGCAATAAGGTAAAGGCCTATGTCCAGTTCAAGGGGCGGGCTATCCAGTTTAAGGAACGGGGGGAACTGCTTCTCCTGAAGTTTGCCGAGCGGCTCAACGATTCGGGGGTGCTGGAAGGCATGCCGAAGATGGAGGGCAAGCGGATGCTGGCGATCTGGGCGCCGAAATCGCAGAAAAAGAAGGAAAAACCGACGACTTGATCCGGGGGGTTCTCCGGGCGTCGCCGGGGCCTGCTGCTAAATAATCATAAAAAACCGCACTGGATGCGGTTTTTTTTCGTAGTTTTGCGTCCCTTACGGGAAATTGCCCAACCGGCTCCATAAGTGTCCCGCCTGTGCGGGGCCGCCATCAGGGTAACACATAAAAAGCATTCAACATGCCAAAGGTCAAAACGAACTCAAGTGCCAAGAAGCGTTTCAAAGTAACCGGCACGGGCGAGATCACTTACCAAAAGCCCTTCAAGCGTCACATCCTCACCAAGAAATCCAAGAAACGTAAGCGCAACATGGCCAAGAAAGGTGTTGTAAGCGGTTCGCACACGGATTTTGTAAAGCGTCTTCTGCGGTTGAAGTAGGCCGTCGCACGGATGTTCAGACGTAATCAAATTATTAATTCTTTAAAGTAAGTAAGATATGCCACGTTCAGTAAACGCCGTCGCTTCCCGCGCTCGCAGGAAACGCATTTTGAAAGAAGCGAAAGGGTTCTACGGAAAAAGAAAGAATGTTTATACCGTTGCGAAAAACGTGCTGGAGAAGGGTCTTCAGTACCGTTATGTCGGCCGGAAATTGAAGAAAAGAGAGTACCGTACGCTGTGGATCGCGCGTATCAACGCCGCTGTCCGGCCGGAGGGGCTCACGTACTCCCAGTTTATCCACAAACTGGCGCAAAAAGGGATTGGCCTCGATCGCAAGATCCTGGCGGACCTGGCCATGAATGAGCCGGATATCTTCAAGAAGCTGGTAGCCTCGGTTAAGTAAGATAAATTTTCAAGCGAACCCTGCACTCTGTGCGGGGTTCGCTTTTTTATTACATTTGCATATTCATAACCGTAAATATCGTATAACCTGGATCAGTCAATGAACAATACGTACACCGACCTGGTGACGCAAACTTTCAACTTCCCACAAGAAGGTTTCGAAGTAAAAGACAACTACCTTCAATTTAATGGCCTGGACATCAAAGCGTTGATTGACAAGTACGGAACACCGATGAAGTTGACCTACCTGCCCAAGATCGGAATGCAGATCAACAAAGCCAAGAAGATGTTCGCCAATGCCATCAAGCGGCATCGGTATGAAGGGAAATATCACTATTGCTATTGTACGAAGAGCAGTCATTTCTCCTTTATCGTCGAAGAGGCCCTGAAGCATGATATCCATCTCGAGACCTCTTTTGCTTACGATATCGAGATCATCAAGAAGCTGTACCAGCGTAAAAAGATCACCAAGGATACTTTTATCATCTGTAACGGGTACAAACAGAAAAGCTATACCAGCCGGATCGCCTCCCTGCTCAACAGCGGGTTCAAGAATGTGATCCCCATCCTCGATAACAAGGAGGAGCTCCAGCATTACAAGCGTGGCGTCAAGGTTCCCTTCAAACTGGGTATCCGGGTAGCCGCCGAAGAAGAGCCCAACTTCCCCTTTTATACCTCCCGGCTTGGTTTCCGGGCGCGGGACGTCCTCGAGTTCTATGTGGACAAGATAGAAGGCAACGAAGACCGTTTCCAGCTGAAGATGCTCCACATCTTCCTCAATAAGGGGATCAAGGACGATATCTACTATTGGTCCGAGCTGAACAAGGTGATCAACCTGTATTGCCAGCTGAAGAAGATCTGTCCCGAACTGGATTCGATCAATATCGGCGGCGGCTTTCCGATCAAGCACTCGCTGGGTTTCGAGTATGACTACCAGTTTATGATCAACGAGATCGTCGGCAATATCAAGAAGGCCTGTAAGAGGGCCAATGTGCCGATGCCGCATATCTTCACGGAGTTCGGCAGCTATACGGTAGGGGAGAGCATGGCCCATATCTACAGCGTCATCGGGCAGAAGATGCAGAACGACCGGGAGATCTGGTATATGATCGACTCTTCTTTTATCACCACGCTGCCCGATACCTGGGGTATCGGCGAACGCTTTCTCATGCTTCCGGTCAACAAATGGGATGTCGAATACCAGCGGGTCGTGCTTGGCGGGATCACCTGTGACAGCCATGACTACTACGATTCCGAGGAGCATATCAACGAGGTGTTCCTGCCGAAGATCGTCAACGGCGAGCCCCTTTATGTAGGCTTCTTCCATACCGGTGCGTACCAGGACCAGATCAGCGGTTATGGGGGGATCAAGCACTGTCTGATCCCGTCGCCGAAGCATGTGATCGTCGGGCATGACAAGAACGGCAAGCTGACCGACTGGGTCTATGCGAAGGAGCAGACCGCCCAGAGCATGCTCAAGATCCTGGGTTACATGTAGTTAAATCAGAATTATCCAGTACCTGATTGATACACGCAGGAAGTAGGCTACTTCCCGCCTTTCTTCATCCGGTATTTCTTATTTACCCGCGGATTGTCAAAATAGGCATTGAGCTGTTCTTCGGTCATCCCGGTGGTCTCCTCGAGGGGAACGTCGATCAGCTGCACCTGGGTTTGCTTTAGCTCCGTCTTCAGGTTATTGATCTTCTTGGTGATGTCGGGATCCTTGTCACCCAGCAGCGCATTGTCATGCATGGTATAGTCCAGCCGTTTGATCGAACTGCGGATCAGGCTGGCCTGATTCTGTTCGGCTGTTTGGGGCGGGGCGACGGTCTCTTTCACCGGCACCATGGCCACGCCGACGCTGGGCAGGATGGCTCCGGTGGTGGGGTTGCCGCTAGTGGTCGCGATGGTGCCGCCGAGCGCTGTGGTGGCCGTCGTCATGTCGAAGCCGGTTCGGGTATGGGCGGAGTGCTTGACGCGTTTGTCCAACTGGAAGAAGGCATATTTCAGCTGGAGGATATAGGTCCGCAGGTTTTTGACGGTGTTATTGTACTGATCCACCATGTAAGGATAGTTGAGGGCGTCCTTTACATATATTCTTATGATGGCGGTATCGCGGATGAATACCTTGTTGGTCCCCACGAAATAAAGGCTGACCAGCTTTTGTTTGGCGGAATCGCCGTCTCTTACGAAATCATAGGGTGGGCTCCAGGTGAAGTTGTCGTTGCACTCGCGCACGACGGAGTTCGTTTTGATGGGCACGCTGGAGTAAAAATTGAGGCTTTCGATGGGGTAGGTGCCCGTTTCGCACTGGACCCGGAAGCTGATGGTATCGCCTTCGTCGACATAGAGGACGCTGCTCACCGTTGGTTTGACGTGGGAGGGGATGATCTCGGTGGTGAAGAAGCTGATGATAAAGCTGGTGTCCATCTTGTCCTTGGGGTCGTTGAGGTTCTGGACGCCGATGGTGACGTGGTATTCGTAGTCGTATTTCAGGCGGCCCGACAGAAAATAGGATTTGTCGGCGCGGAAGGAGAGTAACCCGTTTTCCCGGACTTTCAGGCCTACGGGTGCGTTGCGCAAATAGAAGTAATATCTGCCGGGGTCCCGGTTGATCTCAAATTGATAGCTCAGTGTGGAGTCGACGTGGACGGTGAAATAGGGGTTCATGTTCCTGATCCGAAGAAGGGAGTCGTCATACCGTCTGGAGGTATCCGATAGCTGCAGAGGGATGCGGAACCCCGGATTTTGAGCAACCCCTTTCATTCCAAACAAAAGCCCAACCGAGACGAAAAGCCAAAGCCTTAAAATGAGCGCAGGTTTAATCATATTCTTGGATAAAATGGGTTTTGGAAGCCCGAAATTAAAACAAACCCAGAAAACATGGGGAAAAAAACCGTGGGCACTGGGGGACAAGGCCGTATATGCAACAAAAAAGCCCGGCCCCAAAGGGCCAGGCTGTTATTCAACCAAAACCAACCAACCAATTATGAAACGCTCGATCCTAATTAATTACTGAACAGAAATCTGTTTTGTGCTTTCCTTTACCTGTTCCTTTTTGGGGAGGAGGAGTTTCAGAACGCCATTCTCATACTTTGCCTGGATACCGTTGCTGTCGATCCGGTCGTCGAGGTTAAAGCTGCGCTTAAAGCTCTTGAAGGAAAATTCCTTGCGGATGGTCTTGTAGTCTTCGGTCTTTGTTTCTTCCTTCTTCTCGAAGCTGATGGTCAGCTGACCATTATCGAGAGACAATTTGAAGTCTTCCTTGGTGCGGCCGGGGGCGCTCAGCTCGAGGTGGTACGCGTCAGCCGTTTCGTGAATGTTTACCGGGGGAAAGCCAAAGCTCTCATCGCGGGTGGGAGCGGGAAAACCCTGGAAGAATTCATCAACAAAGTTTGAAAGGCTCTTGTGTCCGTTGTTGTTTACTTTTACGAGTGTCATAGCTAATCCTTATTAAGTTTTTTGAATTTCGTTTTACGCTTAAGAAGGGATCAAACGACATACCATCCGGCCAAAAACCCGCTTTTACAGAAGTTTTGACGGGTTAGGCGCGCAGGTTGATGACATAATTTCATCCCGGAGGCCATTTAGATGACATTTTTGCATTGAACTTTTTACTTATTTTTGTGTTTTCATAGTATTCATCTTAAATAACATAGACAATGTATCCACGGGAAATAGTAGAACCCATGAAGGAGGAACTCACGGACAACGGGTTCCAGGAGTTGCTGAACTCAACTGAAGTTGACTCGCAATTGCAGAAAGCCGGGACGACCCTGGTGATGGTAAACTCGGTTTGCGGTTGTTCGGCCGGTTCGGCGCGTCCGGGTGTATTGATGGCCGTTGCCAACAGCCCGAAGAAACCGGATTTCCTGACCACCAGCTTTGCCGGGTTTGACCTGGACGCGGTAAACAAGATCCGCGAGCATTTGCTGCCTTATCCGCCTTCTTCCCCCGCTATCGCCCTTTTTAAGGATGGGAAGCTGGTACATATGATCGAACGCCATCAGATCGAAGGCCGTCCGGCGCAGCTGATCGCGCATAATCTGATCGCCGCATTTGAAGAGTATTGCGGAAAATAGTTTTCGCCCCGCAGAGGACGCTTTGCGGGGTACGATACGGAATAAAGCCCAGTCTATTTGCTAGTAGGCGGGGCTTTATTCATAGTAATAAGAACCCTGCCCGAGTCTTCGGGCGGGTTTTTCGGTTTCGGGAGCCTGTGAAGGGGGTATTGACCGCCGATCCTATGTGAATATCTGTGAAAATCCCCATCCCCGGCCGGAGAAGTTAACATCTGTGGATAAGCCGTAAAGTGCAGGAGTGGCGGGAATTTGGAAGGAAAAGTGTTCCCCGTGGAACATTGATGTGGAACGGCAATCAACAAGCCTTAGTATGTGTGGAAAAGATATTTTTGGAAAAAATTGAACAACCCCCTATAACTAGTTTAGGCTCCGGGCTTTCGGATCGAAAAAAAATTCATTTCCCCGCCGCGCCAAAAACCGTAGGTTTGCGCTATGTATCCCAACCTTTATTTTGCCCTTAAGGATCTGTTCGGAATATCGCTGCCTTATCTCCGCTTTATAAACAGTTTTGGATTTTTTGTCGCCCTTTCTTTTATTGCCGCCGCCATCGTCCTCACGAAGGAACTCATGCGCAAAGAGCGGGAAGGACTGCTGCATTATCGCGAGGAAATGGTATGGATTGGAAAACCGGCCAGTCCTTCCGAGCTAAGCCTTAATTTTCTGTTGGGATTCATCCTGGGTTTTAAGCTGGTCGGACTTTTTACAGCCGACAGCGCCCTTACCGCCAATATTCAGGACTATTTGTTGTCGATGCAGGGAAGCTGGGCGGCGGGGATCATCGGCGGATTGCTGTTTGCCGGGTTGAAGTTCTATGAGAAGAACAAGCAAAAACTGCCGCAGCCGCAGGAGAAAAAAGTGCGCATCTGGCCCCACGATCGGGTAGGGGACCTTACGATCTATGCCTTTATCTTTGGGTTTGCGGGCGCCAAGATCTTTAATAGTCTGGAAACCTGGAGCGATTTTGTCCGGGATCCCATCGGTTCGTTGTTCTCCTTTAGCGGACTGACCTTTTATGGCGGGTTGATCTGCGCCGCGCTTGCTATCTGGTACTATGCGCGCAAAAACGGGATCGGATTCTGGCATCTGAATGACGCCGCGGCGCCGGGGCTGATGCTGGCGTATGCCATTGGCCGCATCGGTTGCCAGGTATCGGGTGATGGTGACTGGGGGATCCTCAATAGCGCTTACATTACGGCAAACACGGGGAAGCCGGTGCTCGCCGGGCCCGGCGAGTTTAGTCACGCCCTGCAACAGAATAGTCAGGTGTATTTGCCGCAGTTTGGCAGTCTTGATAAAGTTCCTCATTTGGCGATAAAAGCACCGTCTTTTTTGCCGGACTGGTTCTTTGCTTATACTTATCCGCATAATGTCATCGGGGAAGGGGCGCATATCCTCGATTGCAATACCCAATATTGCAGCCAGCTGCCCATCCCGGTGTTCCCGACCCCGCTTTATGAGACCCTGACCTGTCTGGGGCTTTTCTTTATACTCTGGAGCCTGCGCAAACGGCTTCGCGTTCCGGGGACGCTTTTTGGCGTTTACCTGATCCTGAATGGGGTCGAACGCTTTCTCGTCGAGCATATCCGCGTCAATTCCACCTATAATCTCTTTGGTTTCCATCCCACGCAGGCTGAGCTCATCTCCTTTGGCCTGGTGGTCGCGGGGGTTCTTATTTACTTCAATTTGAAGCGGCAAAACAAGGGATTATCCTCCCCTGAACCGGCCCCCGGCTCCGATACGCGGGTTGAATAAGCGGTTTTTGGCGTCGTCGGCCGGCCGGTTACACGGGTCGAGCAAGCACTCTTTGGGCGCGCCGCCTTTCCCGGAATCTTTCCTTTTATCACGTTGCAGGGGTTTTCTGTAACCTGGATATTTCATTAGCCGTCTCACAG
This sequence comes from Puia sp., assembly GCF_036500295.1. Lineage (NCBI taxonomy): Bacteria > Pseudomonadati > Bacteroidota > Chitinophagia > Chitinophagales > Chitinophagaceae > Puia > Puia sp. The sequence continues at coordinate 64,393 of NZ_DASYCH010000035.1, forward strand.
TCATCCCCTTACCATCACAGCGAGTTTGCCAATCATCACCGGAAACGGCCATCCAACATAAAGCAATGATCTATGTAATGCATAATACTAATCTTTGTATTGTAATAACTAAAGAACAGTACTAGACAAAGCCGCGGGGATCCGGGTATAACAGACAAAACAGCAAGACGTGGATCGCGAAGGACCGGACGAAGCGGCTCGTGCATAACAGACAAAGAAACTTTTTATGAGACACACCTACACCTTTCTGACTGCCTTTATTCTCTTCTTCTCGGTGCCTGCCATGGCGCAGCTAACCGGAAAAGTCGCCGGCACGGCGCGTGACGCAAAGGGGCAACCTATTGAATCTGCATCAATTACGCTTCTAAATGCAAAAGACTCCAGCAAACTGAAGGTGGTGGCCACCGATAAGGCGGGTCGGTTTGCTTTTGAACATGTCGCCGCGGGGAAATACCTGGTGATGGCTTCCTCGGTGGGTTTTAGCGCCGGGTACTCGCCGGCCTTTACGCTTACTCACGAAGGCGCTACGCGCAACCTGCCGCCGTTGGTCCTGTCCGCCGCGACCACCAGTCTCAAGGAATTTGCCGTCGTAGCCCGCCGGCCCTTCCTGGAACAGAAGGCAGATCGGATGGTGGTGAACGTTGACGCGTCGCCCACCAACGCGGGGGCCACCGTGATGGACGTGCTGGAGAAATCTCCGGGTGTGACCCTGGACAAAGATGACAATATCAGCCTCAAAGGCAAACAGGGGGTGACGATCATGATCGACGGGAAGCCGACCTATCTTTCGGCGACTCAGCTGGGCAGCTATCTCCGCAGCCTGCCGGCCTCCGCCGTCGACCAGATCGAGCTCATGACCAACCCTTCGGCGAAATACGATGCCGCCGGCAATTCCGGGATCATCAATATCAAGACGAAAAAGAACAAGCTGAAAGGGTTTAACGGGAACCTCAACCTTACGCATACCCAGGGTGTCTATCCTAAACCCAGTGGAAGCGTCAACCTCAACTACCGCGACGGCAAGGCCAATTTCTTCCTCAACGCGGGTTATGCGCGTTGGGAAGGATTCCAGCATCTGTCGATCAACCGGAAATACCTGGACGCAGACACCAAGGCGATAAATTCCATCTTTTCCCAGGAGACGGAGATGCATTTCACCAACCCCTCGATGAACCTGAAGTTCGGGATGGACTATTACGTTACCCCGAAAACGACGGTCGGCTTTGTGGTCAGCGGCTTCCGCAACAAGGAGCAAAACCTCGGCACCAGCACTATCCAGTTGCTCGACCCGCATTACACGCTCGACTCGGTGGTACACTCGCCAAGCACCAATAACACGACCTGGAAGAACGGCAGCTTCAATCTCAACTTCCGTCATACCTATGATTCGACGGGCCGCGAACTGACGGCGGATGTGGATTATGTCCGCTATAGCTCGGTGAGCGATCAGTATTTTGATAACCTCACCTATTCCCCGGGGATGACCAAGTTGGGCGAGACGGTACTCACAGGCGATCTGCCCAGCACCATCAATATCTATACCCTGAAGACCGACTATACCCGGCCGTTGGCGAAGGGGTACAAACTGGAGACGGGGATCAAGCTCAGCTATGTGAACACGGACAATGTCGCCAATTACTTCAACCTGTTCAACAACGTCGCCGAAGTGGATACCACCAAGACCAACCACTTCCGTTATCGTGAGAATATCAACGCGGCCTATATCAATATGACCAAACAGTTTAAGAAACTAAGCGTGCAAGTGGGGCTGCGTGCGGAGAACACGAACTATTCAGGTCATCAACTGGGCAACGGCATCTCCGTGATCAACCGGGACTCTTCTTTTTCCCGGAGCTATGTCAATCTGTTTCCGACCGCCTACCTCGGCTATACGGTCAATGAAAAGAACATGTTCTCCCTTAACTATGGCCGCCGGATCGACCGGCCTGCCTACCAGGACCTGAACCCCTTCCTTTTCTTCCTCGATCAATACACCTATCAGGCCGGCAATCCTTATCTCCAACCCCAATTCTCGGACAATCTCGAGCTGTCCCACACGTGGCGCCATACCCTGACCACAACCGTGAACTATGGCTATACCAAAAACTTCTTCTCCGAGACCTTCCAGCAGTCCGGTCAGGCCACCATCGTCCGCAATGGGAATATCGGCAGCCGCGAAAATGCCGGGATCTCGGTGAGCGCGCAGATAAAGATGACCAAATGGTATACCGCGATACTTTACAGTAATTTGAATTACAACAGATTCACCGGGTTGCTCTATGGGGAGGATATCGATGTCAGCGCCACGACCCTCCTGCTTAATATGAACAATCAGTTTAACTTCCCGGGCGGCTGGAGCGGTGAGATCTCCGGTTTCTATCGCACGAAAGGCGTCGAAGGCCAGATCGTTGTTTACCCGATGGGCCAGGCTTCGGCGGCCGTGTCGAAGAAGATTATGCATGATAAGGCGTCCCTCAAACTCGGTATCCGGGATATGTTCTATACCAACCGGGCCCATGGATATATCAACTTTCAGCAGACGGAAGCCACTTTCCGCAATAACCGGGACAGCCGGGTGGTGGCCGCGACTTTTAGCTGGAACTTCGGGAAACCCTTTAAGGCACAGGGTGGGAGGAGACATAGTGGGGCGGGCGAGGAAGAAAACCGCGTGAAAGCGGGCGGCAATAATTAGAACCCCAAAACTGCGATCAAAAAGGGTGGGCCAATGGTTCCCCCTTTTTTTTATATTTGCCGCTCAACTCCCAAATGGCCAAAGGGGCCATTGGCCGAAGGCCCGACATTAGCCATTTTGCGCTGAAGGGTTACATTTGGCCATGAACCCCTGAAGCGCAAAACAACCTATTATGCCATCCTTTGATATCGTTAGTAAGGTAGACCAGCAGGTGCTGGACAATGCGGTCAATGTCACCAAAAAAGAGATCACCAACCGGTTCGACTTCAAGGACTCCCCGGTGAAGATCGAGCTGAACAAAAAGGACATGAAGATCGACCTGGAAGCTGATAGCGAGATGAAGATCAAACAGATAGTTGATGTTTTGATCAGCCGGAGCATGAAGCAGGGCCTCGATCCGCTTGCCTTCGACCTGCAAAAGGACCCCTATCCAAGTGGAAAGGTCACGCGGCAGGAGGTTCCCGTCCGCAATGGCCTGAAGCAGGAGGATGCCAAGAAGGTGACCAAGCTGATCAAGGACTCCGGGCTGAAGGTTCAGTCCCAGATCATGGACGACCTGATCCGGGTCACCGCGAAGAAGATCGACGACCTGCAGGCCGTCATCAAGCTTTGCGGCGGCGCCGACCTGGGTATCGCGCTGCAGTTCGTCAATATGCGGAGCTAAAGGCAGGGCTGAGGGGAAGAGCAGAGCTGAGGGCAAAAGCAGAGCTGAGGGAAAAGCAGAGCTGAGGGGAAGGGCAGAGCTGAAGGTAAAAATAAGCTGAAGGCAAGCAGGGCCGGCGGCCAGAATTATTTGGACCGCCACCTACAAATGCGTAGCTTTGCAGTCCAAATTAAAAAACTGTACGGCCAAATCCGTACTACCTTTAAACAGAACAGATTATGAAAAAAGGTCTCCACCCGGCAGCGTACCGGCCCGTCGTCTTCAAGGATATGAGTAATGGCGAAACCTTTCTGAGCAAGTCTACCGCTCAGTCCAGGGAAACCATCAAGTTCGAAGACGGTAATGAATACCCCCTGATCAAATTGGAAATCTCAAATACTTCGCATCCTTTCTTCACCGGGAAGAACATGCTCGTCGACACCGCAGGGCGTATCGACAAGTTCAAGAAGCGTTACGAGAAAAAGAAATAAAAGCATTCTAAATAAGGAGTCCTCGCCGAATGGCGGGGACTTTTTATTTAATTTCGGCCATGCATAATCTTGCGCTGGAAGACGTCTCCTGTACACATGATCTTCTGCCGTTGACGGCAACGCGGTCGGTGCTTGACATCCGCATGGGTATCCTGACCTTCCGCGAAAAATGGGAACAGCTGCTCGGTCCCAACAACACCCTGCTCATCGACGATGATTCGGCGCCGGCGCTGCCTGCGAACATCCTGCCCACGCGGGCCCTTGCGGCCCGTATCCGGGGGGAACTCGCCCGCGGACCGCTGACGCATGGGTCCATCGACCGGATCATCACGCACGGCCGGCTGATCCGTTATCCCTGGCATATCTTCCAGCACAATGCCGAGGCCTTGCTCGAAGACTTCGATCTGCTTACGGCAGGCCGTCATTCCCTGCCCATCCCGGCGTCGGTGCGGGTGACTGCACCGGAGGCGATCTTTATCGATGAAGGCGCGAGGCTTGAGCATTGTGTGCTCAACGCATCGACGGGCCCGATCTACATCGGCCGGAACGCGGAGATCATGGACGGCGCACTCATCCGGGGGCCTTTTGCCGCCGGCGAAGGGGCTATCGTCAAGATGGGGGCGAAGATCTATGGTGCCACGACGCTGGGACCTCATAGTATCGCGGGCGGCGAGATCAAGAACGTCGTTTTCTTTGGCTGTTCGAACAAGGGCCATGATGGTTATCTCGGCGACTCCGTGATCGGCGAATGGTGTAATCTTGGCGCGGGGACCAGCGTCTCCAATCTCAAGAACAATGCGGGCGAGATCCGCGTCTGGCATCCGTCATCGGGCGACTGGCGCAACGCCGGACTGAAATGCGGCCTGCTGATGGGCGACTATTCCCGCGCCGCCATCAATACTTCTTTTGGAACGGGCACCGTCGTCGGGGTCAGCTGCAATATCTTCGGCCCGGGGATGCCGCCGAAATACGTCCCGGACTTCAGCTGGGGAACCGATGGGTCGGTCCTCTACGAGTGGGATAAGGCGCTTCGCGATATCGCCAGCTGGAAGAAACTGAAAAATCAATCGCTCAGCGAAGGGCAAATACTGACATTAAAACATATTTTTGATTCTTTATGAGCCGCCACGCGCGGCTTCGCGCAAACAATAAGGATATATTATGAGACAACAAATCGCGGCCGCAAACTGGAAGATGAACCTCACCTATCAGCAGGGGGAGCAATTGCTGGATGGCATTCTGAACGAGAATATCGAATTGGCCAATCACCAGCTGGCCGTTTTTGCGGTACCGTTTCCTTACCTGACGCTGGCTACCCAGAAGGTTTCCGGCCGGAAGAACTATCTTGCCTCCGCTCAGAACTGCTCGGACCAGAAGTCGGGCGCGTATACCGGTGAGGTGGCCGCCGAGATGTTGAAGTCGATAAACATCCGGTATTGCGTTCTCGGGCACAGCGAAAGAAGAGAATACTTCTCCGAACGCAACCAGTCGCTGGCACAGCGGGTCGCCCTTTGCCTGGAGAACGGCATCACCCCCATCTTCTGTTGCGGCGAGACCCTCAGCATCCGGGAAGTGGGCGCACAGGAAGGGTATGTCGAGACCCAGCTGATGGAATCGCTTTTTCATTTTTCCGAGGAAGATATCCGCAAGATGGTTATCGCCTATGAACCCATCTGGGCCATCGGCACCGGGAAAACGGCTAGCGTCGGGCAGGCCCAGGAGATGCACGCGCATATCCGGAACCTGTTTGCAAAGAAGTACAACAAGGCTACGGCCAATCATATCCCCATCCTTTATGGCGGCAGTGTGAAAGCGGCCAACGCGAAGGAACTGTTCCACTCACCCGACGTCGATGGGGGGCTGGTTGGCGGCGCTTCGCTTAATGCCACGGAATTCTCCTCCATCATCCGAGCGCTCAAATGAGCAGGCTGATCGGCTTCCTGGGGGACGGCGTAACGGCAACGGACCGGCGACGCATCTTCCGCGGAACGATCTATTCCTTTCTGATCCAGGGCATCTCCATCGTCCTGGTCTTTGCTTCCAACTGGTGGCTGGTGCGGTCCACCGATACGACCTCGTACGGGCTATACGTCCATGTCTTCAACTGGGTCAGCATTCTCAGCGTGCTCGTCATGGGCGGGCGTGATGACCTGGTGCTGGCGCAACTTCCAAAATATATCGGGGCCGGCGAAGACTCGCGGGTGCGGCGACTCGTGAGGGCCGCCAACGGCTGGGTCTTTGGCGCGACGCTGCTCATCGGTGGGGCGTTTATCGGGATCATCTCGCTGATCCCGTTGCGGTCGCTGAGTGAACACCGGGGGCTATTTTTGATCGCCATCGCCGCCGTTTATTTTTCCGCCAGTCTCAGCCTGAATCAGATGATCCTGCAGGCGTTGAACCATATCCGCCAAAGCCAGGTCGTGGAGAAGATGGTCCGCCCGCTGCTGCTGCTCCTTTTTACGGGGCTGTTCCGGCTGTCGGCTGTTCGTTTCGACAGCCGAGTGCTTGTCCTGCTCGGGACGATCGTTTCCGCGCTTTGCTGTGGGGTTATCCTGGGACTTATCGCGCGGAAGATGCGGAGGCTTGGTGGCGGGGTTTCGACGGCGGAGGGCGCCACGACAGGCGGGGCTACGGCGGGGGGCGTCACGACAGGCGAGGCGGCTACGCCAGGGGGCGCCACGACAGGGGCGGCTTCGCCAGATGCGCCCGACGAGCGGTATGGCAGCAAGACCACGTATTTCTTTATCATCAGTCTGCTCAACCTGCTCGGCACCAAGGTGACGATGCTGATCCTGCCGCTGTTTGCGGCGGAAAGCGAGGTGGGAGTCTTTAACATCGCCTATCGGTTTGCCGACTTGCTCATCTTCCCCTTCTTTCTCATGCATTCGGTGCTGCCGCAGCTGTTTGCCCGGCATTCGCAGGCGGAGAAGGAATATACCCGGAGTCTCTTCAATGAAAGCACGCGGCTGATGACGCTGATCTCGCTGCCGCTGCTGCTGGTGAATATTTTCGCCGGTCATTTCCTGTTGCGGCTTTTCGGCCCGGCCTTCGACAACGGCTACGGGGCGCTTGTCCTGATCAGCATTGCCCAGTTCCTGTTCTCGCTCTTTGGGCCGGCCAATACGATCCTGATGATGCAGGGGCGGGAGAAATATTCCGCGTACTGTCTTGGAGTATACGTGGTGATACTCGTCGGGTGCAGCTGGTGGCTGTTGCCGGTGGCGGGGATTACGGGTGGGGCGATCGCCATTCTGATCAGCAGCGTCGTGTACAACGGGTTGCTTAATGGGATAACCTGGCGCTTTTATGGCATCTGCACGCCTTTTCTAACGTTCCGCAGGAAGGGCGAATAACACGGTGAATCTTCTTCGGGAGCGCAGTTAACACGGTGGATATTCTTCGGGAAGGGCGGTTAATGCGGCAAACGCCATTTGAAAATTCTCTTTTATAAAATAGACGAATGCGGAATGAATGGTCTGCCGGAGTTGCCGGCGATATTCTTCGTCCTCCGCCAGGCGGTGAAGAAGTCTGGACGCCTCTTCCTGAGTAGAGTAGGAGAGGAGGGCGGGCTGGAAGGATCCCGGGAGGACGAACTCCGCCGGAGCCAGGGCCGGGGCGTTGTTGAGCAGGAGATCGGCGGTCAGGCCGCTTGCGGTCGTCTGTCCATACACTTCGGGATTGTTGCGGCTGCCTTTCTTATGCACCCGCAGCGGGCTCCAGAGCAGATCGGCTGCTTCGAT
>NZ_DASYCH010000036.1:0-27166 GCF_036500295.1 Puia sp.
TCCGGCAACTCCCTCGCCAACTCCACCGCGTCCTCCGCAAACTCCGACACCCCCGCCAACCCCCGCAGGCACCCCCTGCCCGAGAACCTCCTCATCGGCCCCCAAACAAAACAACTCCTCCTCCATTCCGACGGCATCACCGGCTTCATCGCCGTCCGGTTCCAACCCTGGGGCTTCTCCGCCTTCTCCACCCAAAAAGCAACCGACCTCGTCGACCATCTCCTCCCCGCGGCCAAAGCCCTGCCCCCCGCAATCACCACCCTCGCCGGCCAACTCCAAAACCAATCCCGCGAAAAAAAACTTCAACTCCTGACCACCTGGTTCATCAACCACCTCCCCCCTACCTCTCCCGAACTCAAAAAGACTCACCTCATCTCCGTCGCCCTCCAAACCCAGCACGGCCGCCAAAAGATCGCCGACCTCACCCGCGAATTCGACATCAACTCCCGCACCCTCGAATGGTATTTTCTACAATATCTCGGCCTGCCCGCAAAACTCTTCGCCCGCATCCTCCGCTTCAATCACGCCCGTAATCTCATTCAACAAAACCCCGACATCGGCCTCGCCGCACTCGCCTACGAGACCGGCTACACCGACCAGGCCCACTTCAGCAAAAACTTCCGGGCATTCTTCGACCTCTCCCCCGCCCAGTTCAAAGCCCGGATAAAGAAATTCAAAAGCGATACCGCCGGCCTCGACCCCAATGTCGTTTTTGTACAAGACTGACATCGCCGGCCGCCGTACCTTCGCCCCAACAGAAATAAAATAATATGGTAAAACACCTCGCCACCGTCGGCGTCTACGTCGAAGACCAACCCGCGGCAGAAAAATTCTGGACCGAAAAACTCGATTTCGAAGTAAAAAATAAGAAGGAGATGGGCAACGGACTCTACTGGCTCGAAGTCGCACCAAAAGATGCACAAACCGCGCTGGTCCTCTTCCCCAAAAAACTCATGCCCAACTATGCGGAACTAAAACCATCGATCGTTTTCAACACCACCGACATCGAAACCCTCTGCGCCACCCTCAAAACCCGCGGCGTCGCCTTCAAAGACGAACTCGCCAACCTCGGCTGGGGCAAATTCGCCTCCTTCCTCGACCCCGACGGCAACGAATTCGGTCTCCGCGAGTGGTAATCTCATCGAGATAGACTGGCAAAGCCAGTCTATCTCGATGCAAAACTCACATCGATTTTATTTTTATAGGCAACGGCAAAATGCCCCCCATCCAGATCCATGCGATAAATATTCTCCTTCCCCGCAGCCCCCTTCTTCCCATTACAAAAAACCGTATCCCCCTTCAACACCGGCTGCCAGCACTCATACCCCCGCGGCGAGATCCGCATACTCTTCCCCGCCCCCAGATCATGCACAAAAACCGCCGTATGCGGCTCCCCACTCCTCGCCTCCTCCCCAACACCCGCCCAATAGATCAACTTATCCTCGCTCTTGTTCAGCATAAAACTCGTAGAACTCGAAAAAGAAAGACTTGAATCCATCTGCTCGAACCCTACGCGCTGAAGCACCCTCCCATCCAACCCATAAATATACACCGCCGACATATTCTGCACCACGATCTTCTTCCCGTCCGCACTCCACGTCGGCGAAGAAAAACCCAGACTGTCCGTCGGCGCCCCCAGCTCCACCGCATGCTGGTTCTCCTTATCGATATATTTAATGCCCCAGCTCCTTCCCGTAAAGGCGTTGTATACAAGATAGTTCCCATCCGGCGACCATACCGGCCCATAACAATTGTGACAGGCCGTGTCCAGGATCGTCACCTTCCCGGCCTCCAGGTCAAAAACCCCAATGCGGCGTTCGTGATCCTTCCCACCCACATCCGTATACGCAATCTTCCGCCCATCCGGCGAAAGCCGCGGATCGGTGCCGTTCACGAAAATGCGCGTCGGCTCCTTGCCATAAGCAACGGCATAAAGCCCCTTGCTGTTGACGTAGCAATAATCAAACACTTTCTTTTTGCCGGAAAATAAACTGCAGCTCGCAAAAAAACACACGAATCCTAAATAGTACAACTGTTTCATAAGAACGGATTTTTATTTTGCGCGCGGCCTTCGGCCGCGCCGCTATTTCTTTACAATATGTCTCAATATCTTTCGATGCATCTCATCAGGCCGGAACGGCTTATGAAGATACCCGTTAAAGCCATGCTTCTCCAGATCATCATACATATTCTCATAAACCGCCGCCGTAAACGCGATCGCCGGCACCTCCTTATTCACATTCCTCACCTGCGTCAACAACGCCTTCCCATCCATCAACGGCATCTCCAGATCCACCAGCAGCAGATCATACGCCTCCTGCTGAAAAAGATCCCACGCCACCTGCCCATTCTCCGCCGTATTGATACTCGCGCCCCAACTATGTAAAAACCTGCGCGCAATTTTCATATTCACCGCATTATCTTCAACAAGAAGGATCCTCACCCCCGTCAGCTTCTGCAGCCCCCGCAACTTCTCCTTCGGCACGATCATCACTTGCTGCTCAAACGGCAGCAACATGTCGAAGAAGAAGACACTTCCCTGGCCCTGTACGCTGCGTACCTGCAACTCACTCCCCATCTTCTTCACCAGTTCCCGGCAGATGCTCAACCCCAGCCCCGAGCCCCCATACTTCCGCGTCGTCTCCGCATCAGCCTGGGTAAAACTCTCGAAAATGATCGGCAATTTCTCCGGCGGGATGCCGATCCCCGTGTCCTCGATCCCAAAACCAAGTTCCACGCCGCTGTCCGTAACGCCCTTCACTTTCATCCGCAGGATCACCGACCCCGACTCCGTGAATTTCACCGCATTCGAAAGCAGGTTCAGCAACACCTGCTTCAGCCGCATCTCATCCCCGACCACCTTTTTGCCCGCGGGCAGGGTGTCCATCTCGAGCTGAAGCCGGATATTCTTCTGCTGCACCACCGGACTAAAGGAGTCCGCGGCCTGCTGTAAAGTATGACTCACGTCAAAGGACTCTTTTATAAATTCCAGCTTGCCTTCATCAAGCTTGCTGAAGTCCAGCACCGCATTCACAAGCTGCAGCATATGCTCCGAAGAATCCTTCAATACATTAAAGTGATCGCTCTCATGCAGCGACTCATCCTCCTGGATCAGCAGATGCATCGTCCCGATGATCGCATTCAGCGGCGTCCGCAGCTCATGACTCATATTACTCATAAACCGCGCCTTCGCCGCCGCGGCTTTCTCCGCCTTTTCCTTCGCCTGCAGCAATTCGATCTCCACCAGCTTCAACGCGGCGATATCCCGCTTGTTCCGCTTTTCCTTAAAATCCAGCAGTCGCAAAACGATATAAAAGAAGACACAGACCAGAATGAACGTCACAAGGATATTCAATATAAGATGCCGGTTGCTCACCTCCTCCGGCACAGGCTCCAGTTGCGAATGATACGGCATCAGCAACACGATCCACATCAGGTTCAGCGTCGTCGCAATGATAAAGATCGCCACCCCAAGATCGTTCTTCCTCACCCGAAGCAGATAGATCATCGCCATGACAAACGGGAAGAGATAGAGGTACGACCCCTGCGACGTCCCCTGGTAATAACAGAGAAACGAGGAGTGCGCATTCACAAACAGGATGCTCAACATTTTCGGAACTTCCAACATCCCCCTCACGTTGAACCACATAAAGCCAAACAGGATCACGATCCCCGCGATCTCGATCAGGGCGCTCTTCGGCATCCCGTTGGTCACATCAAAAATAAAATTGAGAAGGTTACAGCCCATCGCAAGCACGATGAACGTATTCAGCTGCCAGAATTTGGCGCGCGTAAGGGGGGGTGCAGCAGGGAGCCCTGCCGGGTTTTTCATGACTTAAATATATCCTAAATGCCTGGTATATGCAATACCCCGGCCCAACTCCTTAAGCCTCATTTCTTAACACCTCCAAAGGCGGCCGGTTCAGCACCCCACGGCTATTGTACCAACCCACCAAAACCGTTAATACACAGACAAATACAAAGATTCCCGCCACACTGGCCCAATGCACCGAAAAGCCGCTTTCCAGGGCCAGTTCCGACAACGCAAACGTCAACCCAAGCGCAAGCAGGATACCCGTTCCCGCGGCCAGCGCCCCCAGAAAAAAATACTCCAGCAGCTGGATCGTCCGCACCTGCCGCCGGCTCGCTCCAAGTGTCCGCAACAAAACACTCTCCTGGATTCGCTGAAACTTGCTGATCAGGACCGAAGCGATCAGCACGATGACACCCGTCAGCAGGCTAAACCCCGCCATAAACCGGATCACAAAGCCGATCTTCCCAAGCACATCGTTGAGGATACTAAGCACCAGCCGCATATCGATCATCGAGATCGTCGGAAACCGCCGCACCATCGCCTGCTGAAACCGCGCCGATTCCTCCGGCGACTCCACCTGGGTGATCAGGATCCGAAACTGCGGCGCCTGCTCCAACACCCCCGTCGGAAAGACGATCGCAAAACTGGGCCCCAGTCTCCGCCAATTCACCGCCCGCAGACTCCCTACCACCGTCGTCACCGGCGCCCCCTGCACGTCAAAAACGATCGTATCCCCGATCCCTACATGCAGGTTCAACCGCGCATATTCTTCATCCACACTCACAAAGATCGTCCCTCCCCCGCCCACTGTCCCTCCGCCAGTCGTCCCTCCGCCCGAAGTCCCGGCCCCCGCCGTATCCTTCACGGGTGCCCCCAGCTTCCCCGCCACCAGCTTCTCCGTCGGCACCAGTGAATCCCGGTAGGTCACCCGCTGCTCCCGCTCAAAAAGCCACCATCCCGGCCGCCCCGTAGTGTCAGCCACCCCTCTCCTCCCTCGTCTCCCACCCCCATTTACCGTATCCTTCGCCGCCATGTCTGCCGTAATCCCTTTTATCGACGTATACCTCACCGTGACCACCGACACCGACTGCAACACCGGCAGCCCCGCACTCCGCACAAGACTGTCCACCCCCGCCAGCTGCTCCCGCTGGATATCAAACAGGATCATATTCCCCTGGTTGCTGTTGGCCGTGACGGTCACCCGGTCGATCAACAACTCCTGAACGAAATACAACGTCCCGATAAACGTCGTTCCCAACCCGATCGTCACCACCAGGATCAGCGTCTGATTATTCGGCCGGTAAAGATTCGCAAACCCCTGCCGCCAGAGATAACCCCATCTCGCGGGAAAGAACCGGCGAACGCAAAACATCAACAACTTCGCCATCCCCGCCAGGAACAAAAAGGAAACGAGCAGCCCCGCGGTGAACGCCATCGCCTTCCCCCAATTCCGCATCCGTAAAAAAGCAAATCCCGTGATAAAACCAACGATAAGCAGGTACACCAGCCACCGCAACGCATCTCTTCGCCGGCCGGTCCCCTCCACCGACGCCCGCAACGTATACATCGGCGAGATCTTTCGAATGGATAAAAGTGGCAGCAGGGCAAACAAAAGCGAGATCGTCAACCCAACGATCACCCCTTCCGCCACCGCCGGCCAGGAAATATGAAAACTCGTTTCAAACGGCAGGATATCTTTCAGCACCACCGGCAACACCTGCTGGATCGCGACCCCAAGGACGGCGCCCGCGATCGACCCAAGCAGCCCGATCCCCGCCACCTGGATCAGGTAGATCAAAAAGGCCTGCCGCGCCTTCAGTCCAAGACAGCGCAACACGGCGACATCGGCAATCTTCTCCCGGATATAGATATTCACACTGCTGCCTACGCCGACACAACCAAGCAGCAGAGCGATAAAACTGATAAGGGTAAGGAATTGCGTCAGATCCCCAAACCCGCGACTCATCTTCCGCTTACGCGAATCCACCGTCTCGTAATAAGAATCCTTCTTTTCCAGCCGCGGGGTGATCACGCTCATCAGCTGCCGGACATCGCTCCGCGGATATTGATAGTAGTAGCGGTAATCGACCCGGCTCCCGGTCCGCATAAGACCCGCGTCAGCCAGCCATCGCAACGGGATATAGACAGGGGGTGATATCGTCGTCGACAGCTCGTTGCGGCCCGGCGCCTGATCGATACTGCCGGCGATCATAAAGCTCAGGTTGCCGATCCGCACACTGTCCCCCACCTTTCCGCCATATTGCAGCATCAACGTCTTATCGACAAGGGCCTGCCGGCCGCGGCGAAAAGACATCCCGGCCGCGGCCGGCGTCGTCACGAGCGAACCGTAAAAAGGATAATCCCCCTCCAGCGCATGCACCTGCACAAGCCGGCTCTGACCGTTCTTCTCGAACAGGATCATCGAATTGAAGTTCCGCTCCTCCGAATGCCGGTTCGGCGCCGAATCCACAAGGGCAAGCGTTTCCTTCGACAGCGGCTTATAAGCGCCCACGACAAGGTCCGCGCCCACCAGCGTCTTCGCCTCGTCGTCGATGCCCATCCGCAGGTTATGCCCAAACGAAAGCGTCGACACAAGCGCCGCAATTCCCAGAATGATTGAGGAGATGAAAAGCGCCAGCCGCCCCCGGTTCTTCCGGCTATCCCGCCAGGCCATCCGAAAATACCACCCCGCACCCGGCCGGCTCCCGCCGGCGCCAAATAGCTTATGGTCTTCCATCGGCGACAATACGGCCTCCCGCGATCCGGATAATGCGTTGCGTACTGGCCGCAAGCTCGGTATTATGTGTCACGAGGATCAATGTCGTCCCCGCCTGCCGGTTCAACTCGAAAAGCAAATGCGTGATCCGCTCGCTCGTCTCCGCATCGAGATTGCCCGTGGGCTCATCGGCAAAAAGGATCCGCGGCTGGTTGGCAAAAGCCCGCGCCAGCGATACCCGCTGCTGCTCCCCGCCCGAAAGCTGAACCGGATAATGATGCAACCGGTCCGCCAATCCAACGGCATCCAGCAATTCTTTCCCCCGCGCCCGCGCATTCTTCTCCCCCTTCAGCTCCATGGGAACCATCACATTCTCCAACGCGGTCAGCGTCGGCAACAACTGAAAATTCTGGAAAATAAACCCTACATAACGATTACGCACCGCCGCCCGTTCATCCTCGTCGAGATCTCCAAGCGGAATTTGATTCAACTCCACCGACCCCAAACTGCTGCGGTCAAGGCCGGCGCTAAGCCCAAGAAGGGTCGTCTTCCCGCTGCCCGAAGGCCCCACAATGGCCACCGTCGCCCCCGCCTCCACTGAGAAGCTCACATCGCTCAAAATATGCAGAGTGTTGCCCGCCAGGGCATAGGTCTTGCTTACATTACTTAACTTTAGAATAGTTTCCACAGGGTTAATTTACAACTATATCCTCTAAAGATTGTTCATGTGGATGCAAACACCGCCAAAATGTCGACCAATATGACCAAAGTAGCGACCATCCTGCTCCTCCTGCTGGTCTCTTCCTTCCAACCGCGCCCAAAAAAGCATATCATCTTTTTCGGCGACAGCCTCACCGCAGGCTATGGCGTCGCCCCCGCCCAATCCTTCCCGTCGCTTATTCAACACCGTCTCGATAGCCTCCATCTCCCTTACTCCATTACAAACGCCGGCGTCAGCGGCGAAACCTCCAGCGGCGGCCGCAGCCGCATCAGTTGGGTCCTCCGCCAACCCGTGGACATCTTCGTCCTCGAACTCGGCGCCAACGACGGCCTCCGCGGCATCCCCGTCAGCGGCACTACCGAAAACCTCCAGGCCATCATCGACGCCGTAAAAACAAAATATCCTTCGGCCCGCATCATCCTCGCCGGCATGCAAATGCCGCCCTCCATGGGCGCCACCTACGCCACCGCCTTCCGGAATATCTTCCCCTCCCTCGCCGCCAGGAACAAAACCGCCCTCATCCCCTTCCTCCTCCAAAACGTCGGCGGCATCCCCCGCCTCAACCAACCCGACGGCATACACCCCAACCCCGCCGGCCACCGCATCGTCGCCGACAACGTCTGGCGCACCCTCAAACCACTGCTCTAAGCCCCCAAATTTTTTCTCCTAAAAGGTATCATTTTTACTACCTTTTATTCTTATCTTTACCCCCCCAAATACTACCATAAACCGCATCCCTATGAAGTCGAGTGAGCTGCACCGGAGGATCAGAAACAGTGGATGGATACATATTCGCACGGTTGGGAGCCATTACATCTACGAAAAAGATGGACGCACCTACCCCG
Source organism: Puia sp. (assembly GCF_036500295.1). Classification (NCBI taxonomy): domain Bacteria; kingdom Pseudomonadati; phylum Bacteroidota; class Chitinophagia; order Chitinophagales; family Chitinophagaceae; genus Puia; species Puia sp. The sequence continues at coordinate 8,097 of NZ_DASYCH010000036.1, forward strand.
TGCCCTATCATGGATCAAAGGAGATCGGCAAAGGGTTGGAAAAAAAGATCATCAAGGAAATGCGACTAAAATAATCAAAATCACAACTAATGAAATACGTAAAAATAATCGTCGAAAGAACAAAGGACTTGTACTCAGCTTACGCCGAGAACGTTCCTGGTGTATATGGAGCAGGCCCGTCCGTCGAAGAAGCGAAAAGCTCGATCAACGACGCAATACGTCTTCTGAAGAAACATAATAAAAAGGAACACATTCCCGCAATCTTAAAAGGAGACTTCGCGCTCGTTTACAAATACGATGCAGAAAGTTTTCTGAGACATTACAAAGGTATCTTTACCAATTCCGCACTGGAGCGGATTACCGGTATTAACCAGAAACAATTTTCTCACTATGCATCGGGCCTGAAAAAGCCAAGGCGGACACAGGCAAAAAAAATAGAAACAGCTCTGCACAAGCTGGGCAACGAACTTCTGGCCATCGAACTTTAAGCGAGGAGGTTACCACGCGCCAACGCGTCATTTCCCCCTCGTAATCGTAATATTCCTGTACTCTATCGGCCCATGATCCCCCTGCAAATAGATCGGCCCGGGCTCCCCCTCATGACTGTCCAACGCCCCACCCGTGATCCCGGGTATCTCCTGCCCACAGATCACCATCTTCCCATTAAACACCACCGTCACCTTCCGCCCCACCAACGTCACATCATAACTCTGCCATTCCCCCGAAGGCTTCCCGGCCTTTTCACTCGGCGACAAAAACCCATAGACCGCGCCGATCTCATTATTCGGCGGCTCCGTCCCACCTTCATCTTCCACCTGCAACTCATAACGGCCACGCAGATAAACGCCGCTGTTGCTGTGCGGCGGATACCGGAACTCGATATGCAGCTTGAAATCCCCGAATTTCTCATCGGTCACGATATTCGCCCCGCTATGCGGACTGCGAAGGATCCCATTCTCGGCCAGCCATTGATTGTTGGCCCCCATCGCATGCCAGCCCTTCAGCGAAGTGCCGTCAAATAATTTCTCGGTGGGACCCCATACCGGCTCCCTCTCCCGCCGTAACGCCGGACTCCGCCGGCCCGTCCAATGATATTGTTTTCCATCCGGCGCGACCATCGTCCCCACCAGGCTGTCTCCCTCCAGCCGGCCTTCCACCGTAAGGTCCCGGTCGTCCCGCTCCCACTGCGGGGGGATCGAAAAGTTAAACGACAACCCGTTAAAGTTGATCTTGGCAATAGGCCGCGCACTCCCCCCATTCCCGACCCACCGCCCCACGATCGTCCTCACCCCCGAAGGCTGCATCTCCAGCCAGGAAGGCATCTCCCGGCTCGGGGCATGGATGGTCACATCCCACCTACCCATAAACGCAACCACCGTATCAGGCGCACAGCGCCCAACTATCCAAAATGCGATCGCAAAGAGCGATAGAAGTATTCTTTTCATAATAGATTGTAAAAACGAAATTTACACCAAATTCGGGAATCCTGATGCCATCCTATATCGATAAGCAGTCCATCTCCACCCACCTCCCCATGGCGGAATGTATCCCCGTCATGGAATCCATGTTCCGCGCCCTCGCCGCCGGCCAGGTCCTCCAACCCCTCCGCACCCTGATGTGGCTCCCCGACAAAACCGGCCTCCTCGGCATGATGCCCGCCCACGCATCCGACTCAAACATAATCGGCGTCAAACTCATCACCATCTTTCATAAAAACGACCCCTCCCTCTACCCCTCCCACCAGGGCGTCATCATCCTGTTCGACGGTAATAACGGCACCCCCCTCATGCTCTTCGACACCGAAGAGATCACCGCCATCCGCACCGCCGCCGCCAGCGCCGTAGCCACCAACCTTCTCGCCAACAAAGCCGCCTCCACCCTCGCCATACTCGGCACCGGCGAACAGGCGCAACGCCACATCGAATCCATCTCCCTCGTCCGCCCCATAAAAACTATTCGCCTCTGGGGCCGCGACAAACAAAAAGCCGAACAACTCAAACGATCAAACCCAAACACCAATATCGTCCTCACAGACACCCCACAACAAGCGGTCGCAAACGCCGATATCATCTGCACCGTCACCGCGGCCACTCAACCCATCCTCAACGGCAACTGGATCTCCCCGGGTGCCCACCTCAACGTCATCGGCTCCTGCACGCCAAACGCCCGCGAAGTCGACACCGACACCATCACCCGCGCAAATCTCTTCACCGACCGGTACGAATCCCTATTCAATGAAGCCGGCGACTTCCTCATCCCCAAAAAGGAAGGGCATATCACCGAAAGTGACGTCCGGGGCGAGATCGGCGAAGTCCTCACCGCCACAAAACCCGGCCGCCGGCACCCCACCGACATCACCCTCTTCAAATCCCTCGGCATCGCCGCCGAAGACCTCTACTCCGCATATCATATCTATAAGAAGGTTCTCCTCCAAACTGTCTCTTCGACGCATTGATAAAATCCGTATATTTAGCTAACCACAAAAAACCTACTTGCTATATGGAAAAAAAATCGACCATCGGTCGCCGCCAATTCCTGGAAACGGCCGCCACCGCCGCCATCGGCTTCACCATCCTTCCCAGACACGTACTCGGCGGCAAGAACTATGTCGCCCCCAGTGACAAGATCACCCTCGCCTACATCGGTTGCGGCACGCAAGGCATTCGCGAACTGCTGCCCATCCTCGCCAACCCGAACTTCCACGTCGTCGCCGTCGTCGACCCTAACCGCGACGCCGTCGGCTACCGCGACTGGTCAAAAGGCGGGCTCCTCAACGAGATCCGGACAGCGATCAAAAAACCCGACTGGCAGGCCGGCGGCGACAACAACATCCCCGGCGGCCGCGAGAACGGCAAGTCCATCGTGGAAACTTTCTACGCCAACGTCCGCCCCGAAGCCAAATACACCGGCTGCCACACCTACGCAGACTATCGCGAACTCCTCGACAAAGAAAAAGATCTCGACTCCGTCAAGATCATGACCCCCGATCACCTCCACGGCGTCATCTCGATGGCCGCCATGAAGAAAGGCAAACACGTCATGGTCCACAAACCCCTATCCAACCGGCTCCTGGAAGGCAAAAAAGTCATCGACTTTGCCCGCAACAACAAGGTCATCACGCACCTCATCCCCTGGGATAGCAACGGCGATATGGGTCCCATCATGGCGATCATCAACAGCGGCGACATCGGCACCCTGCAGGAAGTCCATTGCTGGACCAACCGCCCCGTATGGCCGCAATATCCTACCATACCCACCGACACCCCGGCCGTACCCCCCGGCCTCGACTGGGATCTCTGGATCGGCCCCGAAGCACAACGACCCTATCATCCCGATTATACAAATATGGTGTTCCGCGGCTGGTATGACTTCGGGGGCGGATCGATGGCCGACATGGGGCATTACGCGTTGTGGACCGTCTATAAGGCGCTCGAATTACAGGACCCTACCATGGTCGTTCCCCATTTCAGCCACGTCGTCGGCATGAATGAACCCGTTCCCTTCCAGATCAAAAACGACTTCTCCTTCCCCATGGCCAGCACCGTGCGGCTGAAATATCCGGCAAAAGGATCACGCCCCGCCGTTGACCTCTGCTGGTACGACGGCGGCATGCGCCCACCCATCCCCATCGAATTGCTGGAACAAAATAAAGAACTGCCCGCCGAAGGGCAGATGTTCGTCGGCGACAAAGGCAAGATCCTAACCGACTTTTATGTCGGCAACCCGGTCGTCCTCGGAAAATCATCCAACCAACCTGCCGCAGCCCGGGTCAATCAGGTCGAACGCGGCGCCGCAGCCCTGCAAAACTTCATCGACGCAGTAAAAAGTGGAAATCAATACCCCGGTAGCTTCCGGGAAGCAGAAGGAATAACCGAAGCGATCAACCTCTACGCGGTCGCGCTCCGCTCAGGCAAGATGCTGAAATATGATGCCGCAAGCCGCACCATCACAAACGTCACCGACGCAAATAAATATCTGTCAAGAGAATATCGCCCCGGCTTCGAAATATAAAAAAAGGGCCCGCCTGATGGCGGGCTCTTTTTTTTATAGCATCTTTATAGTCGCGATCATCTTGTCCGCTTCGGCCTGCTGAATATTCGTAACGGGCCCATCACTGCTCGTCACCAGGTACCAGATGCCGTTCTTCTTCGGATCGGCATCCTTCCTCATATCCATCCGCTTGATCGTATACGTTTTGTAATTCGCAATATCTCCATTGGCCCCCGTCCTCAACGCCGCCAAACCCTTCTGAAAATACCGCAGCTGCTCCAGGTTCCCAAAACGAAGCGTCGCCATGGTAACATCATCAGTCACCTGCTGATCGCGAAACTGCAACACATAACACGTATCCGTGTTCTTAATGATCCGCTGCAGATCCAACGGCCAATTGCCCGTCCTCAATTCAACGAGACTCGTCGTACTGCTGTTGCTGATTGTAAATTGTGCCCTGGAAAGAAAAGGAACAAAGAAAAATAGAACAAGAAGTTTTTTCATAGCGCGATGTTTTTTTATCTAAACTGATTTTAACGGATTAACCCGGATTTTAGTATGCCCGAAACCCTACAGACCCTTGATAGTTTTCCCCATAATATCCGCTTCGGGCTGTTTAAAACTCGTTGACCCCCATTGATAACGCAATAGATACCAGATCCCATCGAATTTCTTATCGGCCCTCGACAAACTATAATCTTTGAAATTGGCAATATCCCCATTGTGCCCAACCTTCAGCGCATCCAGCCCCTTCGCAAAATATTTTAGTTGCTCGACATTGGGGAACGTCAGCGTATCCAAACTAACGGCATCCATAACTTCTTGATTTCGATAAATCAACGAATAGGTCCCAACCCCGTCGGCATTCCGCTCGAGATTGATCGGCCACGCGCCGCCCCGTATTTCAACAACATTTTCAGGTAATGGCCTGCCGGCAAATGGCAGAAATAACACGCTCAGTAGGAGGTATTTCATATAATACATGGATTAATAACGGCCAATCCCCCACTTTTAGCATAAATTATGCCATACTACTTCCAACTTCCGGTCCCTACATCGATCTTCCACTCCCGCGGTTCCGGCACCCACAACCGCCCTCCCCCGATCTCCACCGGCATCCATAAATACGTCGACTCCCACTGCATCCCCGGCCGCCAGATATCCCCCATAAAAATAACAGCCGTATCCTTCGATCCCTCCACCTTCAACATCATCGTCGACTGACAGCCATACGTGTTCGTCTCTGGCGGTGCAATATTTTTAAACTCCGACCACGGTCCCTCCAACGACGTAGATGTCGCATACACATTTGGGTTAGCCCTCCATCCCGTCAGCCGGCTCCCGATCGCATAATAAAGTCCCCCATAGTGCACAACCGCCCCGCCTTCCATATGCTGCGGGATCAGACACATCTCCTTATCCAGACTCAGATAATCCGCCGCCGCCAACCGCGCAATCCGAAACCCGAACGGCCGGTCTTCGAAGATCAGATACGCCGTCCCATCATCATCCACAAACTGCCCGATATCCCGGCTCTCATGATCCAGCGGCCGGAAGCTCTTCACATACCGGAATGGCCCGTCAGGCCGGTCGCTGACAGCTACCCCCACGCGCGCAAACTTGTAGCTCCGGTTGTCCAGATGGAAATACATCACATATTTCTTCGTCGGTTTATTATAATACACCTTCGGCCGCTCCAACACCCAATGGCCTCCCAACTGCTCTGGGTCCTCCAACTGCAACGCATCGCCCAGGAACTTCCAATGCATCAGGTCCGTCGACGAATAACAACTCACATACCGCCGCACCGTATCCAATCCCTGACGCCGCTCCTCCCCATACCAGTAATAGGTCTTACCCATCTTCAGAATACCGCCCCCATGCGCCTGGATATGCTCGCCGCGGTCATCCAGCCACAGTTGCCCGATACCCCCGCTGTCCTTTTGATAAACCCGTACATAGTCGATCTCATACCGCCGCGGGAAAACCGTCCCGCTCATATCGCCACCGGCATCTCCGCCAAGCGCCAGGTTCAAAATAAGATACTCCCGCTCTTTAAACGGATTCACACGCAAACTATCCCGGTTCACAAGGCTGTCCAGCGGCTCCGTCAAAAGTACCCGTCCATCCACCGACAACGCAATCGCCTTCTCATCCCAATCCATCCGCCAGACGTGAAACGCCGAAGCCCACGCCTCGCCGCCCAAACTGTCCAGCGGTGTCTTCTTACTAAACCACAACGGCGAATTCTTCTTCTCCGTTCCCGTTGCAATATTCGCCAGGAGCATCTTACGGTAATACTCCATGATATCGATCTCGCCATTCGACGGCCAGTTGCCCTTCTCGCCAAGCGCCCAAAACGCCGGCCACATCCCCGGCGACACATCGATCTTCGCCCGCATCTCAAACCGGCCATACCGGAAATGATGAAGCCCCCGCGTCAGCAGACTCGCGGAAGTATATTCTATCGTCGGCGACTTCCGCCGCCAATCCCCACTGCCGGAATCATATAAAGGATTTGGCTTACTCTCCTTCCTTGCCTCGATGATCAGCTTCCCGTCCTTGCACCACGCGTTCTCCGGCTGATACCACTGCGCCTCATGATTCCGCACAAATCCCTTCTCAAATGTCCAGTTCTTCGGGTTCGGCGGCCCATCGGTATTAAACTCATCCGCCCAAACCAGCCGGTACGGCGTCTCTCTCTTACCCCCAGGCCCCGCCGCTACCACCAGATCCAACGCATGGTCGGCCTTCACCCTATCCTCACCCCCCCAAACCTTTACACTGGTCCACGGCGCCGCGGGCGCCGCCCAAAACTCGTCCCCCGCAGAAAGCCCCAACGGCTGAAAAACGTCCGTACACAAATACTCACTCCCCACCGTGATATACGCATCCGCCAGATTCTCCTGGTGTCCCGCCAACCCGATCCGCAACCAACCCTTTTCATCAAACGTCCCCGGCGCGCCAAGCGTCCGCTTGATCACCGCCGTCAATGCACTCCGCACCTGCCCCGGCGACAAAGACCCCGGCAACTGCTTCCGCGCCGCCATATCCGCCAACGCATGAAACGCCCCGCACCGATAGGTGATAGACCGACCCGTCACCGGGTAACTTCCATCCACGCCGATCATCCTCTCCTGGATCTCCGCATACCGCTGCGCGATCCTCCCCATGCGAAAAGAAAAATCCCGATACCGCGATCCCGCAACATCCAACACCGCCAGCAAAAAAGGCTGGATCACATAACTGTTATAATAGTCCTGGTGCATCGCCGCACCATCGGAAAACATTCCATCTCCCAGATACCAATGCTGCGAGAACTCACGCACCGCAAACTCGATCCGCATCGCATCATACGGCAGCCCATATTTGCAAAAAAAGGCCTCGATAACGGCCGGGAACAGCAACCAGTTACTGTAACCCGGCATCGTAGCCCGGGTCTCCATCAGCACAGCAACCACCTGCTTCTGTACCGCCGGATCGAGATGCTGCCAAAGCCAGGGACAACGGATAAACCCCAACGCAAAAAAGGAGGCATCCACCAATGGCTGCCCCCCTTTCCACTCCATATAATCCTTTGCCGCCGGATTCACGGCGTTAGCAACGGCCTTCAATGCCCACTCCCGGTATTGCCGGCGCAACCGGACCTCCTCCGCCGGCCCATCCTCACTGTCCAGCCACCGCCCGATCCCGCTAAGCGTTCGCCCAAAAGCTTCGAGGTAAGTCACCCGGCGACGCTCCGCCGCATTGTCAATCCGCATCGACAACACCACCGGCATCTTCTCATGCAGCCGGTCCTCCGCCAACGCCGACAACACCGGCCTTGAAACCTTATCTAAATAAGAAACCCACAACGCCCGATCCCCCTGCGCAAACGCGCGCCCCGCACATCCAAGCACGATCAACAACGAAAACCATATTTTCATAAAACCGTATTATTCCAGCTCATCCAGCACCGCATGATCCAACCCCTCCAACACCTCCACCTCCGGCTTCAGCAACTCAAACACCACCACCTCATTCCTCCCCTTCTTCAACCACTCCGCGGGCACATAAATAGTCTGCTGCGGCCCAACCCGCCAATATCTTCCAAGGTTATGTCCATTCACCCACACACAACCCTTCCCCCACTTCCGCATATCAAAATACGTATCCGCCGGCGCGTCCATCATAAAACTCCCCCTCCTCACCACCGGCCCGCTATCCCCACCCTTCAAGGCAAGCCCCTCCACCGAACCAAACGGCAACCGGTACATCTGCCATCCCCGCAATTCCTTCCCCCGCCATTCCACGGCCCCGATGATCCCCTTCGTATTCTTCAACAGATATGGTCCAAAATTGATCCTTCCCAGGTTCTCCACCAAAATATCCAACCGCACCCTCCCCGCCGGCATTTCCAGCACGAGGCTATCCTGCCGCAGCCGCCGGTCCAACACCCCCACCCGGCGGCCATTCACAAACACGATCCCAAGATCCCGCAACCCGCCAACCCGCAACAGCCCACCGCCGCCATCCACATCCGTCCGGTAAAGCACATACCCATACGCCTGATCCAACTCCTCAAAGCTCATCGGCCGCGAAGCAGTCACCGGCGCCGGCAGCATCCCAAACACCGAACCCACCTCACTCAGATGCACCGCACCCACCTTTACCGCCGGCTTCGCCGGCGGCACCTCCGGCAACACAGTCCCCGCCGGCAAATGCCTCCCGATCACCTTGCGAAACTCCATGAATTTCGCCGTCGCATTCCCTGCCTCATCAAGCGGCGCATCATAGTCATAGCTGCTCGTCTGCGGTTCATACGGATTCCGGTCATTATAATTGCCCCCATTCATAAAGCCCCGCGTCGTCCCCCCATGGAACATATACATGTTGATCGAGATTCCCGCACCCAGCACCGAATCCAGCCGCCCCGCATACCGCTCCGCCGGAACCGTATGATGCCGGGTCCCCCACCAGTCAAACCAGGCAGGATACCACTCCGCAATATAATAAGGCCCCTTGCCGTCATGATTCCTCCTTACGATCTCCTTCACCCGCTCCGGCCGGTCGACCCCATTCACCGCCGGTAACAACCCCGGTAAATGTCCCTTCCCCACATCCCCCGCGGGATCACAGGTATACAACAACCCATCAAAACCCGCCTCCACAAACATCCGCCGGTTGAGATCCAAATACTCCTTATCACTCCCATAGCTCCCATACTCATTCTCGATCTGCACCATCAAAATATTCCCGCCATGATTCACCTGCAACGGCGCCAGCTGCCGCCCCACCTCATGAATATATTTCCGGTATTCTTCGATATACTTCGTCTCCTTACTCCTCACCACCAATCCGGCTTCCTTCTCCAGCCAATAAGGATATCCGCCAAACTCCCACTCCGCACACACATACGGCGAAGGCCGCAACACGACCCAAAGCCCCTCTTCCTTCGCCGTACGCACAAACGCAGCGATATCATTATTGCCGGAGAAATCAAAGGTCCCCTTCTCCGGCTCGTGCACATTCCAGAACACATAGGTCCCCACCGTATTCAATCCCATCGCCCGCGCCATCCGCATCCGCTGCCGCCAAGCTTCCCGCGGCACCCGCGTATAATGCATCTCGCCCGAGATCATCAGAAAAGGCTTCCCATCCAGCAGGAAACTCGAGTCGCCAAGCTCAAATCGATGGGTCCCCTGCCCACGGACCGCCAGGACCGCCATCATCATAAAAAACAGTAAACTCCTTCTCATCAGTACCCCGGATTTTGCGCCAACACGGCGTCTTTATTCAAATTGATCTCCTGCTGCGGTATCGGCAACAACAGGTTCGTCTTCGACAAACCCGCCATCGGATATACCACCGTATTCGAATTATACTTCGTCGCTCGATCCACCAGCGTACCCGTCCGCATCAGCGTCAACCGCCGGTTCTCCTCACCCACCAACTCCCTCGCACGCTCATCCAATACAAAATCCAACGTCATCTGACTGCCCGTTACCTGAGGCGCATGCGCCCTCGTCCGCAAGGCATTGATCGACGTGGCCGCCGCATCCGTCTTCCCCTGCTGCACCTGCGCCTCCGCCTGCAACAGATACGTCTCCCCAAGCCGCATCAGGATAAAATCCTTGATCATCGCAAACCCAAACACATCATTCGGATCGTACTGATACCACTTCGTCGTATGCGGACAGATCTTGTACACCGTATCCGCATTGTTATAAGGTACCGGTTGGCCAAACTTCGCCGTTTGCGTCGGATCGTTATACGTATACCTCCGCCGGATATTGTACGGTGAGTTCCGCATATCCCCGGCATCATACAACCCATACAATACCCAACCGCTAAGCCGCATCCGGCTGATCCCGCGGCCACCCAGCGAATCACAGATCGCCATCCCCGTAATATTATAATACCCCGCACCCCAATTCCGCCGCTGCTGCGCATTTCCCGTATTGCCACCCGGCACCGTCGCCGGATTCTCCTCCTCCAGCACCCAGATCGCCTCCTTGTCCCCCTCCTTCCGCCGCTCGTTATGATAGACGAACATATCCGAAAAAGCATCACCAGGCAAACTCGTCTTCGTCCCGTACCGCGCCGTGATCAGACTGAACGCTCCACTGCCGATAATCGCCTGCGTCTGCTGCTCAGCCAGATCACCCTTCCCCATCCGCAGATAAACTTCCGCCAGCAACTGCATCGCCATATACTTGTTGGCCCGGCCATACAGCTTTCCCGAGGCATTCGATTTCACCGCCTCGATATCCGGCAGGTTCGCCGCGGCAAACGTCAGGTCCGCCACACACAACCCATTCACACTGTCCAGCGAAGCCCGCACAAAATCCGTCTTCGGACCCGTCAGCGGCTTAGACACCAACGGAACTCCTCCAAAGCACTCCGCCAACATATTATACGAATACGCCCGGAAGAATCGCGCCTCCGCATCCGTACTCGCCTTGTTCCCCGCACTGATCCCCTTCAACGAAGGATTCTCGATGTTGGCAATGATCGTGTTGGCATTATTGATCTCCTTATAGGCCCATTGCCAGGTATACAACGCAGCCCCATCCGTGGAGATCAGCGTCGTATAATTGTAGTAAGGAACTTCGATCCCCTCCGGCTGCGTGGCAAATGCGATATCCGTTCCCACCTGCCAGACATCCGGCCACCCCTGGTGATCCGCATACGTAAGGAAATTGCTCATCTGGTTATACAAGCCATAACACGCCGCCTCAAAACCCAGCGAGTCCGTCAGCGTCGACGGCGAATACGAGGAATACGGCGTCTCCGCCAGGTAACTCTTCTTACAGGCAACCGCCATCATCAAAACCGAAACCGCCAGGCCAATTATTATATTCTTTTTCATTTTTTAGAATTAAAAAGTTAACGAAGGGTAATATTCAGCCCCACAGTCACCGACCGGATCGTAGGATAGTTATTCGTCCAATCCGACGTACCACGGCCATAATAGGTGTTCTCGGGGTCCCAGCCGATCCACTTCGTCCAGGTATACAGGTTACGCCCGCTGACATACACCGTCATGGAACCCAAATGCGCCTTATCCAGCAGCGATGGCGGGACCGTATAGCTCAGCGTGATATCCTTAAGCCGGGTATAGCTCGCATTCGACCCATATCCATAACCCCGCGTATTGAAATATGACAAAGCCGGCCGCGACTGGCTCTTGTTCGCAGTCGTCCAGTATCCAACATCAGCCGGGGTATTCCGCCGCCCGCTCTCATCCACATAGTTCAGGTCGGGGTCATTCTTCGTTACCCCCTGCACCGTCTGGATAAAGATGCTCAGGTGAAAATCCCTGTAGTGAAAGGTATTCGTCATCCCGCCGATCCACTTCGGCGCGGTCTGCCCCAGGATCACCTTGTCGGTGGCCGTGACCTTCCCATCCCCGTTGACATCGGCAAACTTCAGATCACCGGGCTTGGAGCCGGGGTCCTGCTTGGACGGGTCTTCACCCACCTGCCAGATACCCTGTTTCTTATAATCGTAAACAACGCCTATCGGCTTTCCGATAAACCAGACGTTGCCGGTATCACTCTTCCGGTCCCCATACAGGTCCACAATCCGGTTCCGATTCGCCGAGAAGTTGAACATGCTCTCCCACCGGAAATCCTTCCCGTTGACATTCTTCGTGGTCAGCGTGAGCTCGACACCCTGATTTTTTGTCTTGCCCAGGTTGTCCAGCACGCTCGTATATCCTGAGACCGAGGGGATCTGCCGCTTGAGGATCAACCCGTCCGTATGCGTGCTGTATACATCGATCGTACCCGTGATCCTGCTCTTCAGGATACCGAAGTCAACTCCCACATTCGTCCCGATCGTACTCTCCCAATGGAGATTCGAGTTCCCCAGATTGCCGGCCAGCACCCCGATCTGGCTGATGCCGTTAAAGGGATACCGCACCGAGTTATCCGTTGTAATGGTTCCATACACATTGATGGCCTCATTACCCGTCTTCCCATAGCTGCCGCGCAACTTCAGGTTATCCACCCAGCTCACGCTCTTCATAAATTCTTCGTTGCTGATATTCCAGCCTACCGCCGCGACGGGGAACACCCCGAACTTGGTCGTGTTGGCGCCAAACACCGAAGAGCCGTCCCGCCGCGCGGTCAGCGTCAGCAGATACCGGTCATCATAGCTATAGTTGATCCTCGCCATCTGGCTGTTCAACGCATATCTGTCGGAGTAAGACCCATTTGGCAAACCACTCCCCGTCGAAGCCGCGCTCACCGTGGCGCCCGCCCCGATATTGTTAAAGGCCAGCAGGTCATTGATAAAGCCCGTTGCGGAAAAGGCATCCACAAAATACCGCCGTTGTTCCGCACTGTACAAGCCCGTAAAATCGATATGATGCTTCCCGAAGTCCCGGTTATAGGTCAAAAGGTTATCCAGCGTGTAGCTGTTGGTCTCCGAATTGAAGGTCGTGGCAACCCCAAGCGGGCTGTTGTCATTCCGCCCCGTATACGTATACACCGCCGACGGGATATAATTGTACCCCGCATTCAGCCGGTACTTCAGTCCCTTCAAAACCCCGCTGAACTTCACCTCGGCATAACCGGTCCCATTCAGGTTGAAATTATGGTTCACGTTGTTCTGATACAACCCGATCAGTGGGTTGGTATAAAGCAACTCGGGATACATCGGGTAGATATTGTAGGTCCCATCGGGATTGAATTCCTGGCCATAGGGGCTCATCGCCGTGGCAAACAAAAGATTGGCCCTGCCGCCGCCATAATCATTATTATTGACGAAGACCGAGGTGCCGATCGTCAGGAAGTCGGTCAGGTTGAAGTCGAGGTTCGCCCGGAAGCTCGCCCGGTGATATTGATATCCCTTGATCGATCCTTTCTCCTTTAAATATTCCCCGGAGAGAAAATACCGGACATCCTTGGTGCCACCCGAAATACTCAGGTTATGGTCCTGGATGATCCCCTGCCGGGTCGTCTCCTTGATCCAGTCCGTTGTCTTCCCCGCCTTATAATTAGGTAATTCACTCGCATTGGGCACCGGGTTCGTCTGCGTCTGACCCGTCTGCTGCAAAAAATCCGCATATTTCTGGACATAAGAAGCGGCACTGCGCGGTTTCAGGATGTGCGCAAGGTCCTCGATGCCCTCATAACCGCTGTACCGGATCACCGGTTTCCCCGTCACCCCACGCTTGGTCGTGATCAGGATAACCCCGTTGGACCCGTTCGTCCCATAAATGGCCACCGCCGAAGCGTCTTTCAGGATCTCCATCGAGGCAATATCACCCGGATTGATATCATTGATGCTACCCCCCGACTTCGATAAAGGGATTCCGTCGACAACAATCAACGGACCGCTATTAGCCGTTATCGAATTCTGACCCCGGATAAGCACCGTTGGCGTCGCCCCCGGCACGGCCGAAGTATTGGTAACGGATACCCCGGCAACCGACCCTTCCACCGCCTGCAACACATTCGTCACCGGCAGCTCCGAAAGACGCGACTTGGGCACCGACGCCACCGATCCGGTGACATCCGCCTTCTTCTGCGTCCCATACCCCACCACGATCACCTCATTCATCTCCTTACTCGAGACGACCAGGTGGATGTCGAGGTATTTCCGGTTTCCAACCGGCATTTCCTGGGTCGCAAAACCCACCCGGCTAAAGATCAGCGCGGCGCCGGAACCCGCCGCCACCGAGAAATCTCCGTTTTGGTCCGTCTGGGTGGCCTGGTTCGTCCCCTTCACCTGGACCGTCACATTGGTCACGGCAGAATCACCGGAAGTCACCCGGCCCTTCACCGTTTGCTGCGCCTGGGCCCCAAACCCAAACACCAGCAATCCCAACACAACAATTAATTTTGGCAAGCAATATCTCATAGCATTTTTGTTTGCTGTGAAAATACCGCTCCGCCAACGCAACCATCAGGGGGGTAATCTCAAAAAAAGGGGGGTAAACTCACAATCTGTCCCTGTTAACATAAAACTTCCCCGAAAACACCTTCCGGTACCGCTTTATATACTCCGAAGGGTTCAACCCAAACTGCTTGTGAAACTGCTCCCGGAAATAGCGAAGATCACTGATCCCCACCTGCAACGCCGCCTCATTCACATTACAAGGAGTGTTAATAAGAAGCTCTGCCGCGTTTTTCAACCGGATCCACCGGATAAATCCATTCAGCGACTGTCCCGACAGTTCCTTCACCTTCTGATAAAGATGCGAATGACTCATCCCCATCTCCACCGACAGTTTCTTGATGCAGAAATCATCCTCATCCAGCCGTTCCTCTACCGCCGCGATCAGCCGGTCAAGGAATTCCTTGTCATCCCCACTGATCCGCACAGCCTCGCCACCCCCATTCGTCACCACCTCGAAGAACGACCGCTCCATCCGGTCCCGGCTTTTTAAAAGTGCCGCAACCCGGGCCACCAGCAAGTCCTTATCAAATGGCTTTGTGATATAATCATCCGCCCCATGCTTCACCCCCGCCAGTTTATTATTCGCCGAGGCCGAAGCCGTCAGCAGGATCACCGGCGCCTGCCCCAGCACCGGATCGTTCTTGATCGTCTCACAAAGCTCGATCCCCGAGATCCCATCCATATGGATGTCGGAAATGATCAGGTCGGGCCGGTGTCGCTTCGCCTGCTCCAACCCCTCCTCCCCGCTATGCGCGGAATAGATAAGATAGGTCCCCTCCAGCACATGCCGCATATACGCCAGCAACTGCACATCGTCATCCACAAGCAACACCCGGCGCTTGTCGCTCACCAGTTCTCCAGTCTCCGGCAGGCTCTCGGCCGGCTCCACGATCTCCCGTACCAGCGGCGACAAGCCCCTGCCCTCTCCGCCGAGGTCCACTCCTTTGAAATGCGCTGCGCCCTTCAAAAACCGCAGCCGGAAACACGTCCCCTTCTCACTCGTAAAACTCACCATGCCGCCATGCGCCTCCACAAACTGCTTGACAAGATAGAGCCCGATCCCAAAACCCGAGATCGAAGTCATCTCACTCCGGCGTATCTGGTAAAATTTGTCAAACACCTGATTGCCTATCTCGGCCGGGATCCCCATCCCGTTATCCCGCACGAAGATCTCCACCCCCGCTCCATGATCAACAAGCCCCAAAACCACCTCCCCACCTTCCGGCGTATACTTCAGCGCATTCGACAACAAATTATACAACGCGATCTCCACCTTTTCCCGGTCCAGGTACAACTCCCACTCCGCCCCTGCGGGTGCGTCAAACCGATAGACGATCTTTTTCATCCTCGCCGCCTCTACAAAACAAAGCCAGACCTCCCGCGCCAGTTCCACGATATTCACAAGTCCCGGCTTGACCACGTCCGATCCGCTCTCCGCCTTCTGAAAAAGCAACAGCTGATCCACCAATCCCAACAATCGTTGCGCATTCCGGTATACATACTGCAATCCATCGCCCCTCGCCGCAATCTCTTTTCCTTCCCCCAACATCTCGCGCACCGGGTTGATGATAAGTGTCAGCGGTCCCCTGAACTCATGCGTGATATGCGTAAAGAACTCCACCTTCCGCGCAACCAGTTCCTTCTCCTTCTCCGTCTCCAGTTGCGCCAGCTTCACCTCATACCGCAACCGCTCCCGGCTCCGCGCATACCAGACATACCCGACGATCATCCCCACAAAACAAAACGTATAAAGCAGGTATGCCCACCAGGTCCGGTACCAGGGCGGTAACACCACCAGCCGCATCAGCTCATATTCCTTACTCCAGGTACCATCCGCATGGCTCACCCTGACTCGGAAGACATAACTTCCCTCATGGATACTCGAGTAGTTCGCCGTCCGGCTCCCATTCGAATAGTTCCACCCTTTATCCCAGCCCACCAGGCTATAAGCATAGTTGATCTTGTCGGCGCCATCATATTCCAGCGCAGTAAAATCCAGCGATAACATCGCCTGGTCAAAAGGCAGCGTCAATTCCCGCAAATCGGTATGGATCGGCTCGTTTTGCACCCTGACCCCCGTCAGGTAGACCGGGGGTGTCCTCCGCGCCTGCAACACACTGTCGGGGAAAAAAATATTAAAGCCCTTGATCCCGCCAAAAAGAAATTCCCCCGAGCTCAAAGTGATCCCCGCATTAAAACTGAACTGCGTACTCTGCAGTCCATCCGAAAGCGAAAAATTGCGAAACTTCCGCTCCCGCAACTCAAACTCCGAAATGCCGTTATACGTGCTAAGCCACAGATTGCCATGCGCATCTTCCAAAATCCGCAGGATGGTATTGCTCGGCAACCCGTCTGCCGTGGTAAATCGTTTGTATCTCCCCGTGTTCCGGTCAAAAAGCAACAACCCGCCTTCCTGCGTCCCCACCCAAAACTGGCCATTCCGATCCTCATGCAAACACCGCACAGGGCTCCCTAGCTTGTAAAAGACATGCTGCTTCTGTTCCCGGTCGATCCGGATCAGCGTCGTATAATTGCCGCCCCACAACACGCCCTCCTGATCCTCCGTCATCGACTGCAGACTCTGAATGGCATCATCAAAAAGCTCGAACCGGTCCGTCGCCCGGTTATATAAATAAAGACACCCGTCATTTGTCGCACTCGCCCAAAGCCGCTTCGCCCGGTCCTCGAACAACATCCAGATATGCTTCTCCTCCGAGTTCGTCTTCGGATTAAAACAGCTATAATGCAAAAACTTCCCCGTGGCCCTGTCCAGCCGGTTCACCCCGCCAAACCAGGTCGCCACCCAAAGCCGGTCCTGATCGTCCCTTAAAATATTCGTGATAAAGTTATTGTTGATCGACCCCGCATCGGCCGGATCATTCACATAGTTCGTATATCGGTTGGTCGCCCGGTTCCAATACCGCAAGCCCGCCCCGTCCGTCCCGATCCATAGGTTATGGTTCGCATCCTCGCAAAACGAGAGGATAAAATTGTCGACGATATTCTTCTGCTCATAGACCACCGTCTTGAAACTGCTCACCCTCGGCTCGATCACATTGATCCCGCCGCGGAGCGTCCCGATCCATTTCCGGCCCTCGGCATCCTCATAGATCGCATACGCGGCGTTGCTGTTCACCAGCGAAGTTCCCGATGTCGACACCAGCGGTTTCGCAGCGGAAGCCCCCTTGCACAATTTCCACACCCCCGCCCCATCGGTTCCGATACAAAGCTCGTTTTGCTGATTCACATGGATCCCCACCACCCGGCATTTCTGCGGCATCCAGTTCCCGGAATATCCCTTCCCATCGGCATCCAGCAGAAACAACCCGTTGTCCGTGCCCAGCCAGGCCCGCCCCCGCGTATCCACCTGCAAGCTCAGCGCATCCCGCAATTGATCGTTCACCAGCACCAATCGCCGGTTCCGCTGATCATATTGATACAACCCACGCTTTTGCACAAACAACCAAACGCTGCCATTCACAGGATCATAACTGATACAGGGTACATCATAGCTTCCCGTGCCGTTCAACGCGATTTGCCGGCCGACCCTTGTCCCCCGCTCAAACACAACCAACCCATTAGCATGCATCCCCACCAACATCAGATCCTCACCCACCGCCCGGAGATGATGCACATTGTCCCGCAACGCCGTCGGCCCGCTTCCATCGGCGGGCAGATACTGCGGCACCGAGAACCGCGCGGTCACCGGATCAAAAATACAGACGCCCTTCTGGCCGCCAACCCAAAGATGGCCGCGCCCATCTCCGCTTATCGATGCAATATTGTTAAAAGGAAGCGAGGTCGAATCCCCGATCATCGTCCGGTACACCGTAAAGCCGTAGCCATCGTACCGGTTGAGCCCATCATAGGTCCCAAACCACATAAACCCCCGCGCGTCCTGGTACACGCAGGTCACGGCATTGTTAGAAAGGCCCTGTTCAATACCAAGGCACTTCACCCGCGGATCATCGCCGGCCCGCGCGGCAGCCAACAAAAGGAGACAGCAGATCGTACTCCCGAATCTTTTCATACTCATAAGCAGCAATCCAATGTAATCTACTTAAATTCGGGAATATATGTCAAAACAACAGCTACAACGTTTTCGTAACCTGGCGGCCCTTATCTTCCTCTTTGCCGCCACACAAGCCTTCACGCAAAAACCCGAATTCACCGCGGTAGCTCCGGGCTGGGCCAAAAATTCCATCAACACCGTCGTCTTCCGCAAGAACTCCCTCGCATCATATAAAGACCTTCAATATATCGCCTACTATGACAGCACCGGCCACCTCGTCCTCGGCCGCCGCAAACACAACACCGCCAACTGGACGCTCCACCAGACGCAGTTCATCGGCGACACCCGCGACGCCCACCGCTCTATAAGCATCATCATCGACGGCAAAGGCTATCTCCACTGCTGCTTCGACCAACACGACAGCCGGCTTCGGTATACCCGCAGCACTTCTCCTGGCTCCCTCGAGCTCGGACCCGAACTCCCTATGACGAATGCCAACGAAACTCGCGTCACCTATCCCGAATTCTACCGCCTGCCGACCGGCGACCTCCTCTTCCTCTACCGCGATGGCGCTTCCGGCAACGGCAACCTCATCCTCGATCGCTACGACACAAAGACAGGCACCTGGACCCGCATGCAGGATAAGCTCATCGACGGCGAGGGAAAACGCAACGCTTAT
>NZ_DASYCH010000037.1:0-7823 GCF_036500295.1 Puia sp.
CGGCCTCCGGCGGTGCATCGGGAAAAACAAACTCTCCCGCCGTCAGCTATGGCGCTACGAGTGGTTCACTCGGTCGCGCTATCAATAACGTAGGTGCGAGCAGCATCGCCACTACCCCCAGCTGTGGGATACTCGCGGTAACCTTCCTCGAGATAAAGGCGCAGGCTTCCAATGGCGCAGTCAACCTCCAGTGGAACGTAGCCTATGAAGTAAGCACGACCGGTTACTCGATCGAACGCAGCACCGACGGCGCCAATTTCGAGAGCATCGGCAGTGTCGCCTACCGGGCGGGAGATGCGACGAACAACGCCTATCAATATACCGACAATGGCGCCCAGACCCTTGGCGGCACGCTTTACTATCGCATCCAGGAACTGGGTTCCGACGGCAGCACCATGTATAGCAGGATCGTCTCGGTCAACCTGGGTACCGCAACCGGCAAGGTCGGGGTATATCCCAACCCGGCGCGAAACAGCGCTACGGTCACTTTCCCGGCAACGACGGCTACCAGTATCAACCTGCGGCTCTTCGATCTGAAAGGCAGCCAGGTATGGAGCCGTCAATACCAGGCTCACCCGGGGATGAACTCGGTGCAGATCGATTGTATCCAGGGCTTGCCGGAAGGGGAATATTTCCTCCACTGGTTCGACAAGATGAACTCACAGCAGGTGAAGATCCTTGTACATCATTAATCAATTATAACGGCGGATCATTTCGCTGTCGTTGAGGCTGCCACGGACGATTGAGTCGTGGCAGTCTCATTTTTTGACAACTCGGAGATCAGTTCGGCAACCAGGGCCGTCCAGCCGGTTTGATGGCTGGCGCCAAGGCCGTGAGCCGTGTCGCCATGGAAATATTCGTAGAACAAAAGAAGATGCTCGTTACCCGGCTTTTGATAGAACCAGTTGTGCTTTCCATGCAGGGGCCGGCTGCCGGTGATATCCTTTTTGAAGAGGCTGACTACCCTGCCTGTGAGCTGATCCGCCACCTGTTCCAGCGGCAGCTGTTCGCCCGAGCCGGCGGGATACTCCACCAGTAAGCCCTCGCCATAGAATTTCCCGAATTTTCTTATCGACTGGATGATCAAGTAGTTGATCGGTATCCAGACCGGTCCGCGCCAGTTGGAGTTGCCGCCGAAGAAATCCGATGTCGAATCCCCCGGATCATATTTGATATGGTAATCGACCCCGCCGATGTTAATCGTATATGGATTTTCTTCGTGGTATTTCGAGAGTGCGCGGATACCGCCGGGTGAAAGGAACTCCGCTTCGTTGAGCAATCGCTCCAGCAGAGAGATCAGCTTTTTTTGAGGTACAAGCGAAAGCAGGATCGTCTCGCCGTCGCTATGTTCTTCGTTTGGCCAGTAGCGTTTGTTCTTCAGCCGGTAATTCTCGAACCAGGTGATCCGCTTTTTGAAATCCGTCAGTTTGTGAAGGGTCTTCTTTTCGATGATCGAGACCGCGAACAGCGTGGTGAGGCCGACGATCGACTGGATACGCAATTGCACCGGCGATCCGGCGATGGAAAGCGTGTCATAGAAAAAGCGATCTTCCTCGTTCCACATGCCCTGTTCGTTCAACGCTTCAGCGATGAGTACAAACTGCTCGAAGAACTTCGTTGCGGTGTCCTCGAAAGAGTCGTCTTTCATGGCGATCTCGAGGGCCATATCCATCATGTTGAGGGCATACATTCCCATCCAGCTGGTGCCGTCCGCCTGTTCCAGCTGAAATTCGCCGCCGAGCGAGTGGCTTCGGTTGAACACGCCGATATTATCCAGCCCAAGGAATCCGCCTTCGAACATATTATTGCCATTGGCATCCTTGCGGTTGATCCACCAGGTGAAATTGATCAGCAGTTTTTGAAAGATGCGTTTGAGGAAACCGACATCGCCCTTACCGGACCGTTCCTTTTCGATGCGGTAGACCATCAGCGCCGCCCAGGCCTGGACCGGGGGGTTTACGTCGCTGAAATTCCATTCATAGGCCGGGATCTGGCCATCGGGTTTCATATACCATTCCCGCATGATCAGCAGCAGCTGGTGCTTGGCGAACACCGGGTCCACCAGGGCCATGGCAATGCTCTGGAAGGCGAGGTCCCAGGCTGCATACCAGGGATACTCCCATTTATCGGGCATGGCGACGATGTCCTGGTTCTTCAGGTGTTTCCATTCGTGGTTCCGGCCATTCAGCTTTCCCGCGTTGACGGGACTTAGTCCGTCACTGGTGGTCAACCAGCGTTCCACGTCGTAATGATAGTATTGTTTGCTCCAAAGCAGACCGGCCAGGGCCTGCCGTTGAACGGCTGCCATCTCCCGGGAAATATTCGCCGGCAGGATCGTCGCGTAAAAGGCATCCGCCTCTTCTTTCCGGCTTTGGAAAAGCATGGCCGGATCACCGTTGAACGGATTTTCAAGAATGCGGTTGCTTAGTCGCAGATAGATCGATTCCGTCTCCCCCGGCCCGACCGAGTAGTGATAAACGGGGGCGAATTTCGTTCCCGACCTCTTCTGCTTCAGGGCGTCGAGGTGATTATTCCGGATGACGGCTTCATGAAAAGCATCCTTTACAAACGGCGTCTTGTTGGGCACCCCGGATACTTTTTCAAGATTGGTCTCATTCTCCGTAAAAAGGGTATACTTCGGGGGCTGGAAATAGAGATAATAGGCTCCCAGCCGGCTATGCGTTGCCCTGACCGAATTCCCGTCGCGGGTGGTGATCACCGGTTTTTTCTCCTGTCCATCCGTGCTCCAGCGGTTATAGAACCAAAGAGTGGGCAGCACCGTGATCTCCGCCGGCTTGTAATAGCGGTTGTGAATGTCGATGCGGATAAAGATATCCCTGGCGTTCTGCTTGGCATAGCTGATGGTCACATCGAAATACTCGTCCTTGTCGAATACACCCGTGTCGAGAATTTCGTATTCTGGCTCTTCGCGCGAGCGGTTGCGATTCTCTTCCAGCAATTTTTTATAGGGAAATTCCTGTTGGGGATACTTGTACAGGTATTCCATGTAATAATGAGAGGGGAGATTGTCGAGATAGTAATAGAGTTCTTTTACATCCTCTCCATGGTTTCCTTCATTGTTGCCAAGACCAAAGAGCCGTTCTTTCAGGACGGGGTCCTTTCCATTCCAGAGGGCAACGGCAAAACAAAGGTTTTGAAAAAAATCGGAGATCCCTCCAAGGCCATCCTCACCCCATTGATAGGTCCTGCAATGCGCATGATCGTAAGGGAAATAGTGCCAGGCGTCGCCGTATGGACTATAATCTTCCCGGACCGTTCCCCATTGTCTCTCACTCAAATACGGTCCCCATTGTTCCAAAGGTATTTTTTTAGCAGCGTTAACTGCGAGTCGTTGATGTTCTGCGGTCATGTTGTTCTAGTTTTTCCATCTCCTACGGCTGCTGGATCGTTCACACCGGATATTATTGATGAATTTCGGCAAAAAATAGGACTTGACCCAGGTTGGTCCCCGCGTCGGTCTTTATTTTGGCAAAAAAACCGCCTGTGAGCCCATTTATTGTAAATTTGTGCAATTTATTTTTTTAATCATTCGAATTTGACTTTTAAAGAATTTGGCCTGGACGAGAGTTTGCTCGAAGGCATAGAGGCTTCCGGATATGAAAATGCTACCCCTGTACAGGAACAGGTCATTCCCATTATCTTGAACGGCAAGGACATTATCGCCTCCGCGCAAACCGGAACGGGAAAGACCGCGGCTTTCCTTCTCCCCATTATCAATCGGCTGCTGGCCTCCAGGAATGACGATACCGTCAATGCCCTGGTGATCGTGCCGACACGGGAGCTGGCTGTCCAGATCGCTCAGAACCTGGAAGGGCTTTCCTATTTTACCAACATCAGCTCGATCGCGGTATATGGCGGAGGGGACGGGAGTAACTTCTCCACCGAGAAGCAGGCGCTCTCCCGTGGCGCCGACATCGTGATCTGCACCCCCGGACGGATGATCGCCCATCTCAACATGGGTTATGTCAAGTTAACCGGTTTGCAATACCTGGTCCTTGATGAGGCCGACCGGATGCTCGATATGGGTTTCTTCGACGACATCATGAAGATCATCTCCTTTCTGCCGCTTAAACGGCAGAACCTGCTCTTTTCGGCCACGATGCCTACAAAGATCAGGGACCTTGCCCGGAAGATCCTCCATGAGCCCGCGGAAGTGAATATCGCGATCTCCAAGCCGCCCGCGAAGATCGTACAAGAGGCTTTTGTCGTCTATGAAGCACAAAAGATCCCGCTCGTAAAATGGTTGTTAAAGACCACTAATCTCAAGAGCACGCTCGTCTTCTGTTCGAAGAAACATAATGTAAAGCAGCTGACGGCGGAATTGCGGCGAAGCAAGTTCAACGTAAAGGAGATCCATTCCGATCTCGAGCAGTCCGAGCGGGAGCAGGTCTTGCTGGAATTCAGGAGTCGCCGTTTGCCGATCCTTGTGGCTACGGATATCCTTTCCCGTGGGATCGACATCGATAACATCGAGATGGTCATCAACTATGATGTGCCGAATGACGGCGAGGATTATGTGCATCGCATCGGCCGTACGGCCCGCGCCGAGACCGACGGGGTGGCGTTCACATTTATCAGCGAGAAAGAGCAGAACAAGTTCCGGCTGATCGAGGATCTTCTTGGCAGTCCGGTTAATAAGGCGGCGATCCCCGAGCAGTTTGGTCCCGCGCCCGAATACAGTCCGCGCAGTAAGTCCAGACAAGGCGGCGGACATGGTCATGGCGGTGGGCATTCCGGCGGCCGCAATCGCGGCGGTGGCGGTGGTGGCGGCAATCATAATCGCAGGACGCCCCGGCCCTCCGGTTCCGGGTCCCGTGGACCCGGCGCGCATGGCGCATCGGGCGGCGGCGAAAAACGTCATTAAAAGCCTGCCTCGCAGCAGCCGTTACAAGTTGAGGGAGGCCCAGCCCAGTCCCAGCCAGAGCAGGACGATCAGCGGCGAGGGCAGCTTTGAGAAGAGCAGGAGCAGCCAGGTCACCCCGATGACCCCCAGGTTGAGGGCGATATCTCTCCAGGAGGCCAGCTGGAAATCCTTCATCATATAGAAGGCCGCGGCGATCATGATGCCTACAACCACAGAGTTGATCCCTTCCAGTGCGCGATACACCGTCGCATATTTTTTCAGGTTATGCCAGATCGGATAGAAGAAGAGTACAAGCAGTGCACTTGGAAGAAAGATGCCGGTTGCGCCGATAAAACAACCCAGGATCTGCCAGGCCGTTCCCTTGTCTTTGATCGCGATCCCTCCCATATAGGCGGCGATGGAAAACACCGGACCGGGAATCGCCCGGACCATTCCCCAACCAGAATAAAAGTCTGTCTTTTCAATGCGGATGATATGTGGATTCCGCTGGATCAACTGCTGGGATTGCGAGCGGGCGACAAACTGTTCGTACATCATCGGCATCAGCACGTTTCCGCCGCCAAAAACGAGACTGCCAAAGCGATAGGTATTCTCGAAAAGGTTCACCGGACGGCGGTTGGGCCAGTTGTTCTTGCGGGCCAGTTCGCTGCTTGCTCCGGCGAGGAGGAAGATGATCGCAAACAGCCAGATATTCCCCCACTTTATTTTTTTTGGCAGCACCTCTACCTGCGGGATACGCCGGCTGCTAAGGTTGGTGACCACTCCCCCGCACACGAGGAGGATCGGAAAGACCCAGGGCCATCTGAACAGCAGAAAGGTGGTGATCGTGCTGACCACGAGAATGATGCGGGTGATGGTATTTTTGATGGACACGCGAAATGCCCGCTGGGCGGCAAACGCCAGAAACCCGATGGTCATCGGCCCAATAAAGCGAAAAATTCCCGTGGTGCGCAAGGGGAAAAAGGAGAACAGCGACATCAGGATACAGGCGGGAAGGGTCCAGATGATCAGGGTGAGCATGGCAAGGACCACACCGCCCCGTTTATACCCGATGAGGGTAAGCGTCTGAGTCGATGAAGCCCCGGGCAGCAGCTGGCAAAAGGCGCTATAGTCCAGCAACTCCTGCTCGGTGACATCCTTCCGGCGATAGACAAAGGTCTTCATCATCATTCCGAAATGTCCCGTGGGACCACCGAATGCAGAGATGCTGTGCAGGAATACTGCTCTCAGAAAGGCCATATGACGGAACAAGGCTGTCAAAATAGATGCGTGAATTCGGAACCGGATGCGTAAGACAAGGCCACAATATTATCGTATATTCATTGTAGCAAAAAATTGTCGGAATATAATTTCCCGGGGATCCCCAAAAAAACAAACTGCTTAATGAAAAAACTCCTTGTCCTGCTGGCCGTCATCCTGGTGGCCGGCCCGGGTTCCTTTGCCCAGAAGAACAACAATCGGGCAGCGATCGATGCCGCCGCGGATAAACTGGAACCGCAAACGATCGCCTGGAGAAGAGACTTTCATGAACATCCCGAGCTTGGCAATCACGAGACGCGAACCGCGAAGATCATCGCCGATCATTTGCGATCGTTGGGTATCGAGGTGCGGGAGGGTGTCGGGAAGACCGGTGTGGTGGGTATTCTGCGCGGTGGTCTTCCGGGGCCGGTCATCGGACTTCGTGCGGATATGGATGCACTGCCGATCGTGGAGCGGACGCCGGTGCCTTTTGCCAGCAAGGTCAAATCCACGTACAATGGACAGGAGGTTGGCGTTATGCATGCCTGCGGCCACGACGCCCATGTCGCGATCCTGATGAGCACGGCCACCGTACTGGCCGGGATGAAAAAAGACCTGAAGGGGACCGTCAAATTCATCTTCCAGCCGGCTGAAGAAGGTCCGCCGACGGGTGAAGAGGGTGGGGCGGCCCTGATGATAAAGGAGGGCGTCCTCGATGATCCGAAGGTAGAAGTCATGTTCGGGCTGCATATGGCTGCCGCGGTCGAGTCAGGGAAGATCAGATATCGAAGCGGAGGCGAAATGGCCGCTTCCGACTGGTTTACAATAAAAGTCCACGGAAAAGGCTCACATGGATCACAGCCCTGGGCAGGGATCGATCCCGTCGTTGTTTCCGCGCAGATTATCGAAGGTCTGCAGACGATTGTCAGCCGGCAGACGGAACTGACGAAGAATGCCGCCGTGATCTCCGTTTGTGTGATCCAGGGCGGTGTTCGCGCAAATATCATCCCGGAAGAGGTTCAGATGACCGGCACTATCCGAACCCTCGATACTGCGATGCAACGCGAGATCCATGAACGGATGCGCCGCACCGTTATAAAGATAGCGGAGAGTGCGGGCGCCACGGCGGAGATCGCTATCGACAATAAAACGCTGATCACGTATAACGATCCGGTCCTTGTACAGCGGACCCTCCCTTCCCTGCAAAATACGGCGGGTACCGGCAATGTACAGGTGATGGATGCGATGACCGGCGCGGAGGATTTCTCCTTTTTCGGCGCAAAGGTTCCTTCTTTCTTTTTCTTTCTGGGCGGAATGAAACCGGGACAGGACCCGCATACGACCGCCCCCCATCATACCGCGGATTTTTACCTGGATGAGTCGGGATTCAAACTTGGCGTGAGGGCTTTTTGTAATCTTGTATGGGATTATTCGGGCAGCCGCTAAATAAGGTGTTCTCAGCGGCTCATGCATTTTTGAATAGTATTATATATAACTAAATGAATGTAGAATCACTTCGCGAATATTGTCTGGCAAAGCCCGGGGTGGAGGAATCCTTTCCATTTGGCGAGACCACGCTTGTTTTTAAGGTAAAGGGAAAGATCTTTCTGTTGACGGGTCTGGATAGCCCGGTACTTGAATTCAATGTCAAATGCGAGCCCGAAAAGGCCATCGAATGGCGGGAGCAATATGCCGCGGT